>JANNHY010000184.1:0-31866 GCA_031404635.1 Ilumatobacteraceae bacterium | reverse complement strand
GGCCACCGGGCCGACCTTCGGTCGTTTTGGTTGGTACCCCATGGCCCCGTTGGTAGTGTGCTGGAGCTACTTGGCCCCATCGTCTAGTGGCCTAGGACACCACCCTCTCAAGGTGGCGGCACGGGTTCGAATCCCGTTGGGGCTGCCAAGAAAGTCCCGGAGCCCGGGCGAGTCCAGCTGATCGAGTCGCTGCCCCTGTGGAGTGTTTCGAGGGACCCAGGTGGGCGCCAAGAACTCCACAGGGCGTGCCGTCGCATGATGAACGAAGGAGTGGTTCGGCGCGATCGATCCGGTTGGTCACCGGCTGGTGCCGATCCCGGGTTCGCGTGCCGATTGTCGTCGCGCTATCGGGCCGCCCACCTCGACCGACGCCGGTCCATCGCTCGGCGACGCTGGCGGCGTCGTTGGTCGCCGCTGGTGTCGTCAGCATCGTCATGGCCGGTGATGTTGCCAGCGAGGAAGCAGTGCATTGGACCAACGTCGCGCTTGTCGCAGCAGGAACTGTGGCAACCGTTCTCGGAGTCTTGCTGATCAGCCCGTTGGCGATTCGGTCCCTGGCGCGTTGCGCAGCGCGAACGCCGATCGCGGTGCGCTTGGCCATGCGTGACCTGGCGCGGTATCAGGCCCGGTCCGGCGCCGCGCTCGCGGCGATCAGCCTCGTGCTCGGGATTCCGGTGACCGTCCTCGTTGTCGCCACCTCGGCCGTCGATCCTGCGGGTGCCGGCAACCTGGCCGATCACCAGTTGATCGTCAGAGCAGCAGAAATCGACGGCCCGTTCGTACCAGAGTCGGCCGACCTCGCCGGCCTCCGGGCGGGAATCGACAAGCTCGCCGCATCGATCCACGATTCGCGGGTCACTTCCCTCGAGGTGGCTCTCGACCCGACGGCGCCGGCGGACCCCAACTTTCCCGGCCGACAGGCGATCTCACTCGCTGAACAATTGTCAGACGGATATCGAGACCTGAGCCTGCTCTACGTCGCCACGCCGGAACTAGTCGCCCTACACGTGGTCGACCTCGACACTCTCGGTCAGGCCGGCGACATCGCGACGAGGGAGACCGGCGACGTTCGGATCATGGACGCCGCGCCCCACCCGGGCGGTGAGCGATCCAAGTTCGAGGCCGTCACCAACCCCGGAAGCATCCCGACCACCTACTCATCGCTACCCGGCTCGTTCATCACTCCGGAGACCGTCGAGGCGAGAGGTTGGGAGGCAGCGCCGTCGGGTCGATGGCTCGTCCAAATGACCGAGTCCCTCACGAACGACGAACTCGCCGCAGCCCGCGACATCGCAGCGCAAGCCGGCCTGCAGATCGAAACCCGCGACCACCAGGAAGGTCTGAGGACATTGCGCACCGGAGCCACCGTCGTCGGCATGGCCCTGGCGCTTGGGGTACTCGCCCTTACGGTGGGGCTGATGCGGGGAGAGGCAGCCAGCGAACTTCGCACGCTCACGGCGACCGGAGCAACCAGTTCGACTCGCCGAACCATCACCGCGGCGACGGCCGCCGGACTCGCTCTGCTCGGGGTGCTGCTCGGCGCGCTTGGCGCATACCTTGTCCTCGCCGCCACGCATAGTCATAGGCTCGCCGCACTCGCCCCCATGCCAATCGTTCAACTGCTGATTATCGCCGTAGGCACGCCCTCGATCGCCGCCGGAGCCGGCTGGCTGCTCACCGGTCGCGAACCGACCGCCCTCGCAGAACGGCGCATCGAATGACCAGTTCGGGTCATCCCTGCCGATCAACACGCCGCGTCAGTTGTGCTAGCGGAGCAGCCTACGGACGAGTCGCTCGGTGACTTTGCGATAAGGCGGGTACAGCAGCTTGAGGTCGGGTTTGGTCGGCTTACGTAGGACGCTCCTGTGATGGCTGAACGTGTCAAACCCGGCCTTGCCGTGGTAAGCGCCCATGCCGCTCGCGCCGACGCCGCCGAACGGGAGGTCGGGCGGCAGCAAATGCATGAGCGTCTGGTTGACGCACACGCCACCACTGCTGGTCCGCTCGAGGAGGTAGTCGACCTGATCGCCGTGCTCGGCGAAGACGTAGAGGGCAAGTGGCTTGGGCCGGGCGGTGATGAAGGCGACGGCCGCGTCGGGGCCGTCGACCGCGAGCACGGGAAGGATGGGACCGAAGATCTCCTCGTTCATCACCGGGCTGTGAAGCGGGGGGTCGACGATGATGGTCGGCTCGACGAAGCGATCGGCCTTGTCGACCCCGCCTCCCTTGACGATCGTGCCGGCGCCGTCGATGAGAAGCTTCGCGAGTCGATCGACATGGCGCTCGTTCACGATGCGGCCGTAGCTGGCGCTTCGCTGCGGATCGGTGCCGTAGAACTCGGTGATCTGTGCTGCCAGGCGATCGACGAGCGCGTCGCGGATCGCTCGGTCGGCGAGCACGTAGTCGGGTGCGATGCACGTCTGGCCGGCGTTGAAGAACTTGCCCCAGGCGATGCGGCGAGCGGCGACGTCGAGGTCGGCGCTGGCGTGGACATAGATGGGTGACTTGCCGCCGAGCTCCAGCGTCGCCGGCGTGAGGTGCTTGGCTGCGGCTTCGGCGACGACCCGACCGACGGCGGTCGAGCCCGTGAAGAAGATGTGATCCCACCGATCGGCGAGCAGCGCGGTGGTTTCGTCGACGCCACCCTCGACGATGACGATGGCGTCGCGGTCCATGTAGCGAGCGAACAGCCGCGCCAGCGCGGCTGAACAGGCAGGCGCCAGCTCCGACGGCTTCCCCACCACGCAGTTTCCGGCGGCGATTGCTGCGGCGATCGGCTCGACGAGAAGTTGGATCGGATAGTTCCAGGGCGCGATCACCAGCGCCACGCCGAGCGGCTCGGGTTGCACAAACGCCCTGGCGGGCGCCGCCGCCAGCGGCACCTTGACACGCTTCGCCTTCATCCATGAACCGACGTGGCGGTGAAGGTGACGAAGCTCACCTTTGGTGTGGCCCAGGTCGGCGGCGAAAGCCTCGACTCGCGGTCGTCCAAGGTCGACCTTGAGCGCCTCGAGCAGCTCGCCTTCGGCCTCGTTCATCATCCGGCGCAATCCGGAGAGCTGCTCGAGGCGCCAAGCCAACGGCTTGGTGCGGCCACTGGAGAATGTGCCGCGCAGGCGGTCGAGCAAACCTGCGGCATCGAGGGCAACGGGTAGTGCCGGGTCTTCAGTCATCTCAATGCTCCGCGACGATATCGCACACGAAGTGCGGCGGCGCTTGAATGGCACCATGGCACGACTGTTCATCGCGGTGTGGCCACCGGAGGAGGTGGCTGCCGAGCTGGCCGCCCTACATCGCAAGGACCAGCGCGGGGTCCGCTTCGTCCGCCCGGAGAACTGGCACATCACGCTGCGCTTCCTCGGCGAAGCCGACCCCGACGAGGTGATCGACACCCTCAATGGCACCACGCTGGCGCCAGCCCGAGCACGGCTCGGACCGGCGGTCGACGTGATCGCCGAACGAGCGCTGGTTGTTCCCGTTGATGGGCTCGACGCACTCGCCGGGCGAGTGTCGGAACGTACGGGCAGGATAGGTCAGCCGCAGCGCAAGCGCTTCATCGGCCACCTCACATTGGCGCGCCTGAAGCCGCACGTCCCGATGCCTCGTGCGCTGGGTGCGCTTGTCAGTGCAGAGTTCGATGTCGACGAGATCGCGCTCGTGCAGAGCCGGCTCGATCCGCAAGGCGCTCGATACGAGACGATCGAGACGTGGCCAGTGGGCTGACGATCGGCTATCGCTGGGGGTCATCTGCAAACCACTGGCCGGGAATGGATGCGAAGGTTGGCAACGTCTTCGCCGGCTCTACGACGCCAGCCGGAAGACCGGATGGTTCGCAGCGATGCGGCGGATGTCACTATCCGGAGACTTTGCACTGACACCATCGAAGAACACGCCGACCTCTGCCTTCCACCGCTTGAGATAGGCGCGGAGGACCTCGACCTTCTCGTCGTCGACGAGCTCCGTCGCCCGGAACGCCTCGTGGCGACGCCCCACGCGCAACTCGCCCTCGCCAGCGAAGCGCATGTTGCGCACCCACTGGGTCTCGCCGCGCGGCGCCACCAGATACCGTTCGCCCTCGAACGTGAGCAGGTTGACCGGCGTTGCTCGCCACTCTCCGCTCGTGCGTCCCCGCACCCGAAGCTGGCGCGATCCCCACACGCTGACACCGGCGCGGGTCAGCGCGGCGACGGCGGGGTTGAAGATCCTGCGGGTGAACCACCCGGGCTTGACGTACCTGTGGACAGGATCTGAACCATGCATGGGAGAATCTTTGCTGTTTATCGAGGTGTACGCGCAAATGCGCGGAGCGCGCCGACGGCGCGTTACCGTCGCTGCCCGTACGGTGAGATCAAGGCAACGACCACGTCGTCGCGGGTGAGGCTGACGGATTCGCCGCGTTCGAGCGACTCGACGATCTCTCGCCAATGTGCCGGCGCGTCGACGAGTTGGTAAGTAGCGCCACGTTTCCCGCTTACATCGTCGAGAGCGGCCTGCGCTGTGCGGCGCCGCGCGACCAACGCCTCCTCGGCGTCGAGTGCGTCAACATGGCCCTCGTCGAGCAGCCAGCGGACGGCCCTGGCCTCCGCTTGGGCTTCGCTCCACGTGAACCACGGATCACGTAACGCCGGAAACATCTGCATCGCCTCGCGGAACCGGCGGAACGCGCCCTTGCCTTCGAGCGACCGCACGAGAGCATCGCTCGCCCGCAGGTCGCCGACAGCTTGAGCAAACGTAGCCATGTCGTCAAAGGCGCCACGAGAGTTGCCACCGTCGACAATGACCCAGCCCGCGTCCTCGAGCTCATCGTCGTCGAAGCCGTCGCTCCAGTCGCCGGATAGTCGTACGTCGCCGGTGCTCGGATGGAACCACCAGTTGCGGTCGGAGTGGCCGTCGCTCAAGGCATCGGCCAACACCGAGATGTCGGTCATCTCGACGGTCAAGGGGACCCGTGGCATCTCATCGTCGTGGCTCATCGCCACCATTGTTGTCGCCCGGAACCCGACGAGGGGGTCGTATTCGTGGAAGCCGAGCCGTGGAATTGCATCAGCCGTATGCCGAGGACCTGGCGATCAGACCGACAAAGCACCCAGCCGCAACGCCCACACCAACTGCGAGGACAAGCCGACGTCTGGACGGCCTCGTCACAAACATCGGCACGGCGACGAGAAGTGCAGCACCGAACGCGGCCATTCCGAAGACATCGTCGTCGAGCAGAGGAGGTGGGTCGGCAGGGCAACGGCCGCCGAATGCGTCGCATCGCCCGAGCACTACGGCGCTGAGCACCATGGCGAGGCCGAGCACTATCGCCAAACCGACCGTCGCACCTACCAAACCCCTGCGCCACCACGGCCAGCCACCGGTGGTGCCACTTGCGGTCATGGACCAATCGTAGGTTTGCCCGAGCCAGGTTGATCACGTTGCCCGGGTGTGTTCCAGAAATTGGGCTTCCTCATTCGCTCCTGACGGCGGTAGAACAGATCACAGCAACGTTGCGAACCAAAGGAGCAGAAATGGGATTCCTGGACAAGGCCAAGGAGAAGGCCAGCCATCTGGCCGAACAGGCCAAGGACAAGATCGACGACGTCAAGGAGAAGCGCAAGGTCGATGATCTGCTCGGTGACCTCGGTCGGATCGTGTACCGGCAGCGCACCGAGCGCGGCGAGCCTGGCGACGAAGCCGAGATCGCCAGCAAGGTCGGTGAGCTGCGCACGCTCGAGGCTGAGGGAACCGAGGTCGTTGCGCCGGTGTTGCCCGTCGACGGGCAGCAGTTGCCGCCGCCGTCCGACGCATCGTCATCCCCCCAGCCCGGCTAGGGGCACAGCGACACGGCCGACAATCAACGGCTCATTTTGATAAGATAACGATATGGACAGTCGGTCGACGGGTGATGTGGCAATTTTGACCGGCTTGTCGATACCGGCAGTGCATCGCGCCGTTGCCAGGTTCGGCGTCGCGGTCGAGACCACTGCGGGAGGGCATCTCCGTTTTGGCAGCAAGACGGTCACGGCGCTGGTGGAGGCGGTCGGTGCTGCGCCCGTCGTCGATCGGTACAGCCGTCAAGACCTTTTCGTCCTGCGAGCCCTTTCGCTGGCACCGCTTGGCTTGCGTTCGCGGCGGGCCGTGGCTCGCGCGGCTCGGGTGTCGCCGACGACGGCCGGCGACGTTCTCGATCGGATGGTTTCGGAAGGTCTGGTGCGCCGCGAGCATGGCACCTTCGCCGAGGGCGTGGCGACTGAAGGGGAATTGTGGCTGCTCGCATATGACAACCCTGGATGGCTTGAACTGGCGCCCGTGGCAGCGACCGTCGTGCTGCCCCGCGACAGGCGAGTCAGGCCTCGGCCGGCGCGCAGTGTGCCGCGCCGACTCCATCATCTGTTCTGGAACGCCGAACCGTCGATGCTCGACGTCAAGCGCGACGGCGAGTACATCGCTGCTCGACTTCTGCTCAGCGACGACGCACAGGGTCTGGCCTGGGCTGCACGTCACCTTCCGGCCGCCGCGCTCGAAGCTGTCGCCCGCAACAGAGCCGCCACCAACGAGATCAAAGCGATTGCACGGAATCTCGCTTCGGCGGCCCGATGAAACTGTCCGGCGACCTCGTGGCAGTCCTGCCGCCCGGAACCGTGCTGGCGTGGCCGAAGGTGGTCTCGGTGATGCCATCTGACGGAATACTGATGGGCGGCACCGCGTTAGCCGCTCGACTCCATCATCGGATCAGCCGCGACCTCGATGTGTTCACGATGGTTTCGTTCGACCCAGCGGAGCTCAGCAAACAGTTGTCGTCGGTCGGTCTCGTTGCTGTGATCTCGCAGTCGGAAGGAACTCTCAACGTGTTGCTCGACGATGTGAAAGTTCAGTTTCTCCACGCCAGCGGCCAACGCGTTCTCGAACCAGCCGATGACATCGCCGGGATGCCGGTCGGTGCGATGAGCGACATCATCGCCACGAAACTCAACGCCGTTGCCGGTCGCGGCGAACTCCGCGACTACTTCGACTTGAAGACGATCGAGCAGCAAACAGGGCGCCGGGTCGAAGAAGGCCTCGGTCTGTGGGCCGCGCGGTACGAGGTTCCCGATCACCCGAGTCGGTTTGTGCATATGGTGCGAGCTCTCGGGAGTTTCGACGATGTCGGTGAGGATCCAACACTGCCTGAAACGAGGGCGGACATCGTCGAATACTGGCGACGTCGCCAACCGCAGATCGTCGCCAACCTCGATCGTTTCCGGTCGGACTGAGGCGCTAACAGGCACGGCTCGACCACCGGATGCTGTTGGTCAGTGCAAGTTGGCGACGACGGGTGTCGACCGCTGGATGCACGCTTCCAGCTCCGATCGGATGACTGGTGGCAGCTGTGCTGCAAGCGCAGCGATCGGTGCGTAGACCGTTCTGGTGAAGATCTCGTTGCACAGCAGCACGGGCCACGGCTCGACGGTGAACTTACCGGTCGATGTTTCGGTGAAACGCGCCGCCGCGGCCAGCCCGTCGAGGGTGCGTAGGTCGTTGTATCTGCCCGGCAAGGTTCCCATGCCGGAGATCAAGTTGCCGACGCTCCAGTACACCCACGTGCCGTTGACTTGCTCGACCGGTTGGATGACGTGTGGGCCGTGCTCGATGATCAGGTCGATGTCGGCGAGGGCGGTGACTTCGGTAATGAATTGGCGGTCGGAGGGGGTTGGCGCCGGCAACAGTTCTGTGGAGATGTGCACGCTGACGACCACCGCTTCGGCGCCGGCGGCGCGGGCAGCGTTGACGTCGGCGGCCACCTGGGCCGGTGATGCGGCGAAGTTGACCCGCCACGGCTCAGCGGGCACAACGGTGTTGGAGTAGCGGGTGTAGGAGAGGTGGGCGAGACGCACGCCATTGACCGTGACGATGCTGCTGGTTGCCTCGGCGGCGGAGCGGGCGGTGCCGACATGGGTGATGCCGGCGGCGTCGAGGGCGGCAAGTGTGGTGTCAATACCCGGCGCGGCGAGGTCGTTGCTGTGATTCGACGCTGTGCTGCAGCGATCGAATCCGGCGCGTCGCAGCCCGTCCGCGATCTCGTACGGGGCCAGGATCAGGTTGCCACCGAACGCAGACCGCCCGTAGACGCCAGGGCGTTCCCCAGGCGCACCGATCGGCATTTCCATGTGGCAGATGGCGATGTCGGCGGACGAGAGCATCTCTGTGATCGGTGCGAACAGTGGTGCGAAGTCGAACCGGCCGCCGCTGCCTGCGGCCAGCGCAGCGGCGGATGATGTGACCGGGCTTTCGGTGAGCACGTCGCCGGTCGCGATCAGACTGAACGATCGCGGAGGGGGAGTGAGTCGCTCGGCGGGCCGCGGGACCGACGTGATCAGCGGTTCGGTACGACCCGTCGCCGTCGCGGCCAGGGTTGTCACGGCGCAGATCAGCACGCTCGAGCGCACCAACCGCGCCAGCCGCCTGGTCACACTATCCCGTGACGATGGTGCCGGCGAGTGCGTTCGTCGTCGGTGTGCACCTGGACAGAATCGACACGGTTGTGCCATCGGGGCGTTGGAGCAGCAGGGTGGTCTCGAAGTGTATGAGGGAAACCTCGATCGACGTACCGACAGCGCCGGCGACGGCGTCGAAACTGGCCGCCGGAAACGCGATCTCGCTTCCGCCGGCAGCCTCGATCGCGAAGCGGAGGGCGACGGTCGACGGCCCGACGTCAGCGGGGTCGAGCGGAGGCTGCGCCACAGCGGAACTCACGACCACGGAATCGGGGATCACCACCGCACCGGTCACTTGGATGACACGTACGAAATCACTCATCGAGATGACAATGAAGTTCTCGACCTGCGACGCGAGTCGCAGTGAGGCGCTAGGGACCTCGACGGTGAAACGCTGGCCGACCGCGATCGGGTCTGGCAGTCGTGCGGTAGCGACTATGAAGAACTCGGTTCCGCCGCTGCGGACCGGTGTCGGTGCGATGACTCCGACGTCGTCGATGGAGTAGGCGTCGCAGGTGATCGGGATCAGCCCGGCCGGCCGACCGGCGCCACAGGCGGTCATTGCCGTGTTGTGGGCCTCGGTGTCGATGTCGATGCCCGGGCCGAGGAACGCTTGGATCCAGCCCTGTTCGGCCATGCAGTCGAGCAGGGCCATCGTTTGGTCTTTCTGCTCGGGTGTCGTTCCTGGGCCGGCAAGTGCCGCGATCTGCAAGTCGCGGCAGTTGGCCCACGCCGCTCGGGCTCTTTCGGGTGCGAATGGTTGGACATCGGGCGGCGGCGATCCGGGCGGCACGGTGCCCGGGGTGATCACGCCGCCGGGCCCGAAGGACGAGGGGTCGGCCAGGTTCAGACCCTCGTTGCGCAGGCACAACAAGGTTTGCCGCGGGTCCCCAGGCGATAGCGGCGCGGCGACCGCCGGTGGCACCGCCGAGCCACGTGGCGGGCTTTGCGCCACCAGCTGGGCGACCTGGGTACCGTCGGCGCCGACTGCGCTCCAGCGCCGTTCGACGATTGTCGGCGGAGACCCCGCTACGGTGTGATCGAGGATCACCAGGTGACTTCGCTCGCTGCTGGCAACGGCATTCAGCGGGGTACCTGTCTCGTCGAAGATCGAGACGTCAGGGAAGCCTTCGGGCAGCGCGAACAGGTGATACCAGCCGCTATCGCCCAGCGGACCGTTGCTGACTTCTTCGGGTGCGGTGACAGACCGTTCGGTGAGGTCGATCGTCGGTTCCGCGTCGGACCCGACGAGGCACAGGTACCGGTGATCGAGGGTTTCGACTACCCGAACCTCGTCCTCAAACTGGAGCACGATACGGGCCAGCTCCGTGCCCTGCGAACAATCCGGCGGGCCCGGAGCGGGTTCCGTAGTAGGCGTCGCGACCACGACCGTCCCGGGGACTTCGGCGCTCGTCGTAGCCGGTGCGCTGGAACCGCCTGACGAGTCGCAGGCGCCCAGCGCGGCGAGAACTACGAGTGGGAGGACGCGGGCAGACTTCACCAAAGGACCGTCAGTCTGTAAAGGGGAGCGAGTTGACCGACACGAACAGGGATCCACTGTTGCTGCCGACACTGCTCATCAGCCGGCTCCCGAGGGGTTCGAGCGCCTCCCAGCGCGTCGATCCATCGGTGGGCGACAGCACCCCGACGTAAGCCTCCCAGAGGGTGAAGACCGCATCACCGACCGCACTCTGCGGCTCACCCATCACGTCGTCGCGGCGCCATCGAACGGCTCCGGTGGCGAGTTCGTAGGCGACGATCCCCGGCGCAGCGTCGAGTGCCGAGACTGTGCCGCCACCGATCGCCCACAAGTCACCATACGACGGCCTTCCCGGCGCGGTCCACAACGTCTCGCCGGTCACCGCATCGAGCCCGCTCACCTTCTGCGAGGGACCATCCCTCGAGTAGCCGACCACGAAACCTTCCGCGGCGGAAGGGTGATGCAACCCTTGGCCGTGCCACAACTGCGTCCCCGTACGCGCATCGATGGCGACAAGGTTGCCGCCGGCCGGCACGATCACGGTGTCGCCGCTGACGGCGGCCGCGCCCCGGGCGACACCGACACCGGAGTCGTCTTGAAGCGCCACCGGACTCGTCCAGCGCTCCTCCCCAGTGGCGCGGTCAAGCCCGCGCAGACCAGTAAAGCTACCCACCACGACCATCTCCTCGGTATTGGCGATCGGGGTGAGGATCGGGGCGGGCGGCCCGCCGGGCCCGGCGACAACGACCGGTCCCGCCGCCGTATCGGCCGCACCGCGCGCCGCCGCATCCGCCGCCGGCACCGACGCTGTTCGCCACCGCTCCGAACCGGTCCCGGCATCGACACCGACAGTTGCAACACCGTCGCCGTCGTTGACCTTCAAGACCACGACACCGCCACCGGCGATCGGACCCTGCGCGTCGCCCATGCCGAGCTCGGTCGGCGGCGCCAGCAGTCGCCGCCACAATTCCGCCCCAGTGTTCGCGTCAAGCGCGGTCAGCTCAAAGGTTTGCTCGCGAGTGACCGAGTTCAAATAGACAACCTCGTCGGTCGCGCCCAACACGCTGCGCCACGCCTGCTCGGCTGAACAGTAGATCCACTGCACCGCGCCTGTGGCCAGGTCAAAGGCACCTAAGGCGGGCGGCGACCCGTCGTCGCAGAGTGTCGCCGCGGAGCCAGAGCCGATCGTTGGAATCAAACCGCTCGCTGGTGCCGCCTCCGTCGTGTCTGACCCTGCTGCGTTGGCAGACACCGGCGGAGTAGTGACGACGGGCGCCGCGCCTCCGTCGTCGCAGGATGCGGCCACGAGCACCAGGCCGGCGATCACCACGGCAATCAGGTGCCGACGAACCAGCGGATGCGCGGTCACGACTCAAGTGAACACCATTTCCGGCGGGCGTGCATCGGAGATTACCCCGAGTCGTCGCGGCGGATGCGATCCCGTTCTCGCTTGCGCGTGAACATCGAGGAGTCCGCGGCCGACAGTACAGCGTCGGGTTCTGTGCCCGCATCGGTACTGTGGGCGATGCCGACGCTCGCCGTGCTGGGCCAATCAGGCGCGGCAACGTACGGCCGTTGCAGTGCCGCCTCGATGCGATCAGCCAGGTGGATTGCCTGGGTCGGGTCAACCCCTTGCACGATGACCGCAAACTCGTCGCCGCCCAGTCGGGCCACGGTGTCGGTGCTGCGCACCAGTGTTCGGAGACGATCAGCGACCTCTTTGAGAAACAGATCTCCTACTTCGTGACCGAGGGTGTCGTTCAGTTCCTTGAAATGATCGACGTCGATGTAGACCACCGAGAACGGCAGGCTGTCGTTTTGGGCGTGGTCACCGGCAAGTTGCGCGTGGGCGGCGAAGTCTCGACGATTCGACAAGTCGGTGAGCGGATCGTGCAACGAGAGGTACTCCAGCGCGAGTTGGTTTTTGCGCAACGCCAGGGCCAGAGCTCTGGCATCGGCGACAAGGCCGTGTAACGTGACCCCCATCCCGGCGCAACAAACGATGAGCACGTATATCGATATGGCCCCGTCATTGGGCGCTACGGAAACGCTTGGCACCACGAGCCAGATCGCCACGCCGGTCAACGCCGCGGCCGAAAGGACCGCGACGCGGTTCTCGTAGATCGCCAACCACATCAGTGGCAGCACGATCAGGGCGACGAAGGGTGAGTTGACACCGTGCCCCGACGCCCACACCAGCAGCAGCGTCGCCGCAAGGAAGAGCGCCGGTGGCACGAGTTGTGCGGCTCGTGGCATGCGATGCCACGGGACAATCGCGGCGCTGACGATCGTGGTGACCACCAGAACTGACCCGATGACGGCGAGACCGGGTCGGGTAAACGACGTCGCCGGCACCGCCACGATCGCGCTGATGAACGCTGTCGCCGCGAAAGGCATGACCCGGTCAAGGCGCCCCTCGCCGACGAGAGGCCCCTTGGTGGCGTCGACGATGTGTACGCTCGGCTTTAAGGTCATCACGGTGCTCGTTCAACTTGGCATGACGGCGACCGACGAGGTCCGCGACGACATATCGGCGGTGCGTTCGCAGCCGGTGCCCGTTACGTCAATTTAGCACCGAACTCTGCATCACCGGGCCACGCCTGACTGGCGCTTTTGGATGTTTGCCCATTCGTCGCGTAGGCCGACCGTGCGGTGGAACAGCATCGCCGTCGACGGGTCGTGGGCAAAGTAGCCCAGCCGCTCGAACTGCACCACGGCGCCGAGCGGTGTCTCGGCCAGCGCCGGCTCGACCTTGCAGTCGGTCAGTAGCTGGCGTGAATCGGGATTGACGTCGTCGAACGGATCGCCGGTTGCCTCGCCGGGCGCCTCGGCCGTGAACAACCGGTCGTACAGCGCCACTGTCGCGTCGACGGCGTGGTCGGCCGAGACCCAGTGCATGGTCGACTTGACCTTGCGTCCGTCGGGCGCATCGCCACCAGCGGTGGCCGGGTCGTAGGTGCAGTGCACCTCGACGACGTTGCCATCAGCGTCCTTCACACAGCCCGTGCATGTCACGAGGTAAGCCGAGCGCAGCCGAACCTCGCGGCCCGGGGCGAGGCGAAAGTATTTCGGTGGCGGGTCTTCCATGAAGTCGTCGCGCTCGATGAACAAGACCTTCGAGAACGGCACCTGGCGCACGCCTTCCGCAGGGTCCTCGGTGTTGTTGACCACGTCATGGTGCTCGACCACCGGTACCCCGGAAGCGTCGTCCGGCCAGTTGGTGATGACCAACGTCAGCGGTCGCAGCACGGCCATGCGGCGCAGCGATGTCTTGTTTAGTTCCCTGCGGATGAACGATTCCAGCAACTCGATGGCGTGCCGGCTGTTGGTGCGGCCCACGCCGATGTAACCGCAGAAGGCGCGGATCGCCGAAGCCGGGTAACCGCGACGGCGCAGCCCGCGCAGGGTAGGCATGCGCGGATCGTCCCAGCCGTCGACCACGCCGTCGTCCACCAACCGGGCCAAGCGGCGCTTCGATGTGATGGTGTAGGTGAGTTCCAGTCGGGCGAACTCGGTTTGGCGCGGTTGATCACCCGTGAGTGGCAGATGTTCGAGGTACCAGTCGTACAGCGCTCGATGACTGTCGAATTCGAGCGTGCACAGCGAATGCGTGACCCCCTCGATCGCGTCGCTCTGGCCGTGCGCCCAGTCGTAGGTCGGGTAGATCACCCACTCGTCGCCGGTACGCCAGTGGTGACCGCGGCGGATGCGATACATCACCGGGTCGCGCAGCTGCATGTTCTCCTCCTGCATGTCGATCTTGGCACGCAGCACCCGTGAGCCGTCGGGGAACTCGCCGGCGCGCATGCGCCTGAACAGGTCGAGGTTCTCGGCGATCGATCGGTCGCGGTGTGGGCTTTCCACGCCAGGCTTGCCGTACCCACCACGTTGCGCGGAGATCGTCTCGCCATCTTGGTCGTCGACGTAAGCCACGCCCTGAGAAACGAGATGCTCGGCCCAGATGTAGAGCTGCCCGAAGTAGTCGGATGCGCACAGCGTCTGATCTGTCGGGAAGCCGAGCCAGGTGACGTCGTCGATGATCGACCCGGCAAACTCGATGTCTTCTGTATCGGGATTGGTGTCGTCGAATCGCAAGTTGCAGGTACCGCCGAACTCGGCGGCGATGCCGAAGTTGATGCAGATCGCCTTGGCGTGGCCGATGTGCAGGTATCCGTTCGGCTCCGGTGGGAACCGTGTCTGAACGCGACCGCGAAAAGTGCCGGCCTCGTTGTCGGCGCGCACCAGGTCGCTGACGAAATCGAGGCCGGCGCCGGTGGGGTTGTCGGTGTTGCTCATGGCTCAGACATTCTTGCCGTGGAACTGGTGGAATCCACGAACGTATATGCCGTTCGGACGGATACTGTCGGTGCCGTGGATTCTGTGGTCATCAAGCCACTGCTGCGTGGCTGGTCACATGTGCTTGCCTTCACCGTGGTCGCCGTGCTCGGGATCATCATGTTGGCCGTCGCCGGTGCCTCGCCGAGTGAGCGCCTGTGGCTTGGCGTATATGTAGCCGGCACGTTGACGATGTTCGGGATTTCGTCGTTGTACCACTGCTTGCGCTGGCGGGATCGCGGTCGGGCGATCATGCGTCGCCTCGATCATTCGGCGATCTTCCTCGCCATCGCCGGCGCATACACACCGATCATGGCCGTCGCCCTCGAGGGTTGGCAGAAAACGGTGGTGCTGTACGCGGCGTGGGGCGGAGCCATCGTCGGCATGGTGCTGGAGTGGTTGCCCGTCAACGTCCCTCGGCCATTGTTCACCGCCGTGTACGTGTTGGTCGGGTGGTCGGCGGCGGTCGGCTTCTCACAGCTCAACAGGAACCTGGGTGGCGCCGGGTTCGGGCTGGTTCTCGGCGGTGGCCTTCTGTACACGCTCGGGGCGGTTGTCTACGCCGCCAAGCGGCCTGACCCCTGGCCCAGGGTGTTCGGCTTTCATGAGATCTTCCACCTGTTCACCGTCGCCGGCGCCGGATGCCACCTGGCGGCGATCGCCTTCTACGTCGTCCCGCTGATGTAGGCCAGCGGCTGGGGCGTTGCCCGCGTGAGATGATTGGGCATGCTCGATCATCTCTCCATCCAGTGCTCCGATACCGCCGCCAGCGCGAGATTCTACGATGCCGTGCTCCTCCCACTCGGCGGCACGCGTGTCATGGAGTTCGGCCCGATGGTCGGATATGGCGTGCCACCGATGCCCGACTTCTGGATCAGCCCGCACGACACCGGTGACGGCTTCCGCGAGTCGCACATCGCATTTTCGGCGCCCAACCGCTTTGCGGTGCGGGCGTTTTTCGATGCAGCCATCGGCGCCGGTGCCGAGGTGCTGCACGAGCCACGACTGTGGCCCGAGTACCACCCCAACTACTACGGGGGCTTCGTACGCGACCCGGATGGCAACAACGTCGAGGCGGTGTGTCACTCGCCGGAATGACTCAGCGACTACTCGCCGGCGAGTGCAGCCACCACCGGTGCGAACTCGTCCATGTTGCGTTGGGCGATCGTCACGTAGCTGACCCCAAGTTGTTCGCGGCGGGCGATCAACGTGTCGCCGATCTGCTCGACGCTGCCGAACAGGCCGTGCGGGTGGGTGGCGAACTCCTCGGCGGTCACGCCGAACCGATCGGCCATCGCCTCGAGTTGCGGCGCGACATCGTCGCCGACCGCGACGAAATAGGCGCCGATCTCGAGCTCGATCTGGTCGAAGCGATCGCCCGCGCCGTCGCGGATCCAGCCGATCTTCTCGCGGGTCACATCGAGGCCCGACCCGGCGACACTTGCCGTCCCGAGTTTACCCGTCGAGTTGTTGAAGTTGAGGCTGACGATGTCGGCTTCACGCCCGGCAAGGCGCAGGATACGCGGCGCGCCGCCGCCGATGAGGATCGGGGGGTGTGGCTTCTGCACCGGCAATGGCCGACCCTCGAAGCCATGAACGTTGACATGAGTTCCACTGACGTTGATCGGCGTCCCGCTCCAGTGCGCACGCATAAGGTCGATGTACTCGGCGAGCCGTTCGATGCGGGTACCGGCGGAATCCATTGGGATGCCGAGTCCGTCGTACTCGGCGGCGGTCCAACCGGCGCCGAGGCCTACTTCGAGCCGACCACCGGAGAGCATGTCGAGCGTGGCCATCTCCTTGGCCAGTACCACCGGGTGGTGGAAGTCGCAGGCGAACACCCGACAACCGACCCGCAGCGTGGTGGTTATGGCCGCCGCCGCGGCGATCGACGACAGCGGGGCGACATCGATCGGACGATGGCCCATCTGGGTGGCGATGTCGCCTGGCCCGAAGTAATGGTCGGAGGTGAACAGGGTCGAGTAGCCGAGCTGTTCGGCACGTCGCACGGTGCCGAACCACTCGTCGGCCGACGACGCCTCGAAGGCTTGCAGTCCGAAGCGGAAGGGACGGGTTGGCATGTCGACGGGTGTCCAAGGGGCGCTCATCGCTTGCATCTTGCCGCATTGCACGGCGCCGACACCTACGCTGGCGAATCGTGCGCTTCGGAGCGGTGTTCCCTACGACCGAGATCAGCAACGATCCGATCGCGATCCGCGACTTCGCCCAGGCCGCAGAAGACCTCGGGTACGCAAGGCTCACCGCCTACGACCACGTCCTCGGGGCCGAGCATGCCAACCGCACGCCACCGCTGACGCAAGCCGGCGGCTCGATCATGTCGATTCGAACGATGAGCACCGGGGCGGCGTACATGAAGGTGCCGGTGCCGAACTTCGCCAAGCCCGCCCAGCACATCGAAGCACTTGCGGTGTTCATGCGCGAAATGGATGGGGAGTGAGTCGTCGGCTGATCTCGCTGGCCGCCGGCACGGTGCTCGACCTCGAGCCGGCCGACGCCGTCGGCGTGGCGGCCGAAGCTGGTTTCGGCGCTGTCGGCATCTGGTTCGATCCGACAACATGGACGCCCTCGACCACTCGTGCCGTCGCCGGCCGGCTGGCCGATGGCGGGGTTGTGGCACTTGACGTCGAGCCGGTGATCCTCGGCCGTGGGCCCGACAATGGCGAGGCGATCGTCGATCTCGCCGCCGAGATCGGCGCTCGTCACGTACTGGTGGCCAGCGGGGCTGTAGACCGTTCGGAGGTGGTCGAGCGCTTCGCCGCGTTGTGTGACCGGGCGGGCGGTTCGCCCGTGACGGTCGTGCTCGAGTTCCTGCCGATCTTCTCGATCGGGTCGCTCGCTGCAGCGTTGAGCGTGGTCGCAGAGGCCGGCAGTGCGAACGGAGCCGTGCTGGTCGACACCTTGCACCTGGCTCGCTCGGGTGGCACACCCGCCGATCTGGCGCGGGTCGTGCCGCGCATGCTGCCTTACCTGCAGATCGCCGACGCCGCCGCCGCGCCGATCGATCCGTCGCCGGCCGGCTTGCGCGAGGAGGCGCTGCACGGCCGGCTGCTGCCGGGTGACGGCGATCTTCCGCTCACCGAAGTGCTGTCCGTCGTGCCCGACGTCCCATTGTCTGTGGAGTTACGGTCGCGCCAATTGATGACCGACTATCCGGATCCGCTGCGGCGGGCCGCGACCGTGCTGGCCGCCACCGCCCGGTTGCTGATCTAGCTGCGAACCGGCCGGCGGCCGTCCCAGCCGACAGCGGCCGCACGCACCGTGTGGTACAGACGCAGCACACTTTCGGCCGGCTCATAGATCTCGACGAGGTGGCCGAGGTGGGCGCGCCCGTCGTGAAAGGCGAACTGCAGCCCATTTGGTGTCGTCGCCCGCATCACGCACGACATACCCAGTGCTTCGAGCCGGGCCTGTTCCGCAGGCAGCGACTCGACGAACATTGCCATGTGATGGATGCCGGCGTCGGCAGTGACGCGGCGGTGCAGCGACTCGGGAGTGCATTCGCCGAATTGCACCAACTCGACCTGCATGTCGCCCCATTGGCCGTAGGCCGAGGAATGGTTGAAGATCGCTGGCGCGCCGTCGTGGACAGCCTCGAACGGCGGGTGGTGACGGATGAAGAACGGCCCTGCGCCGAACCGCTCGGCAAACGATGCCGCGGCGTCCTCGACATCGTCGACGGCGTAGGCGATCTGCACAGGAACCCCGAACGTCACGCCCATCTCAGCCACCGTCGTTCAGCCGCCGTGCCGTGGCCAACACGGCGCGCATCCGATCGGCGCAGTTGCGCACGTGGTCGGCACCGACGGGTGCGCCCTGCTGGCAGACCTCCAGTGACCACGGGGCCGACACACCCATACGCAACAGCATGGCCACGAACTCGGCGGCGTCCATCTGGCCGTCACCTGGTGCCAGGCGGTTGAGCAGGCAGTCGTCCTTGTAGTCGTCGAGTTGTGGCACCATCGGGCCGTCATTCATCTGGATGGCCATCACCTTGTGGGCCGGAATCGCCTCGATCAGGGAATTGTCGTTGGCGCCGCGGCGGTGATGCCAGATGTCGACGCACACGCCACCGTTACTTCGATCGGCAGCGCCGACGATGTCCATGGCGTCGGTGGCGGTGCGGACATTGGTGTGCGGAAGGAACTCGAGACCGACCAGCATCCCGTATTCGGCGGCTCGATCGCAGACCATTCCGAACCGTTCGATTGCAACATCCAGCGGTTGGTCGTACGGCCCGATCACCTGCATGTAGCGGCTGTCGAAATGGTCGGCGAGCTGCCAGGCGACGTCGAGGAAGCGTTGCGTGCGCTCACCGGCCGCACCTTCTCTGACCCAGATCGGGATGGCCTCGATTTCGGCCAACACCACATCGTGGTGATCGAGCAGTTGCGCCAGCCGGGGCATCGTCATCCCCTCGGCCAGCTGACGCTCCCAATCGCCGACATACAGCCCGATTCCGGCAATACCGGCGGCGGCGGCAGCGGCGATGCGGTCCTCGATGGGGTAGTTGCGGGCCAGCGTGAAGTGGCTCATGACCAGATCGTCGCCGCCGAGGTCGTGGGCGCTACGGTCGGAGGACACGGTCACAGTCTGGCACGCCTCAAGGACACCAATCATGGGGTCGCACAACGCGCCCAAGCGGGTTGCCGGGTGGTCTCAGCGGGCGAGGTAGCCGCCGTCGACAGCGAGGGCGTGACCGACGGTGAACGACGAGTCGTCGCTACACAGCCACATTGCAGCCTTGGCGATCTCGTCGGGCCTTCCAAATCGGCCGACCAGGCTGAGTCGGGCGATGATCTCTTCTTGCCCACGCCCACGCTGTTCCATCGCGTTGCGGAGCATCGGCGTGTCGA
The DNA here is from genome assembly GCA_031404635.1 of Ilumatobacteraceae bacterium. Classification (GTDB taxonomy): domain Bacteria; phylum Actinomycetota; class Acidimicrobiia; order Acidimicrobiales; family Ilumatobacteraceae; genus JAENVT01. The sequence goes on along the minus strand of JANNHY010000184.1, from coordinate 12,721 downwards.
TGGCACCGGGGCAGATGGCATTGATACGGATCCCATCGCCGGCATAGTCGATGGCTGCGCTGCGGGTGAGCCCGATCACGCCGTGCTTGCTGGCGGTATACCCGGACTGGTGCGGCTGCGGGCGGAACGAGTTTGTCGAGCCGATGTTGACGATCGCGCCACCATGTCCGCTGGCCAGCATTGCTCGAATCTCGTACTTCATACTGAGAAAGATCGAGCGCAGATTGATGGCGATTATCCGGTCGAAGGTGCCGATGTCGAGGTCGGCCAGCCGTTCGGTTTCGCCCTCGATGGCGGCCATGTTGACGGCGTAGTCAAGGCGGCCGAACTCGTCGACTGCCCTTTGCGCCATCGCTTCGGTCGACGCCGCATCGGCGACATCGACGCGTTGGAAGACGGCCGTTCCACCACCGCTGCGGATGGCGTCGGCGACGGCTTCTCCAGCGTCGGAGAGGTCAGCGACGACGACTTGTGCCTTGGCGGCGGCGAACGCCTCGGCTGTGGCCCTTCCCATGCCACCGCTGCCTCCGGTGACTATTACCGACTTACCATCGAAGTTCGTCATGGTCTCTCCCTAAGCCGTACCCACCTGCGCACGACACATCCGATCCCGGTCACCCCGTAGATTGATCGGCGGTTCCGCACAGCGTAGTGTCCATCGGCGTCGCCGGCCCCATGAGCAGGCGCCGCACATTGGGGGCAATGGGATCATGCTTGGCGCTCGCTGGATTACCGACACCACACCGACGGAGCGTTTCCCGAACTACACACGCGGCAACGCCGGCGAGGTGCTGGCCGACCCGGTCAGTCCGCTCGGCTGGACTTTCTGTTGCGAGCCTGGCATGGTCGTCGGCTGCGTCGACGGATTCGAGGCGATGGGTGTGTTCGACCGCAGCGAGTACGGCACGCCGCCCGAGACGTTCGGCATGTTCGGCGGGTACTTCTACAACTCGCTCACACAGGCGCGCCTGTTCGGCGTGCGGTCGGGTGCCGGCTGGCAGGCGGTCGACAATACCTATTTCGATAGCACCCAGACCATCCCGCCGTACGTCGAGGAGCCATGGCACATTTCGCCGAGACACAGCGAGAAACTGGCCAACACGATGGCTTGGATCATGTCAACCGATTCCGTGCCGGAGATCGATCTGCAGAAGTACGAGGCCAAGGCGTGCCGCGACAGCCGCCCGGATCTCGCTACACAGTCGAACGAGCAACTCGTTGCCCGGGCGCGGACTCTTCAGCGCCACATGCGGGCGATGTTCTCGCAGGTGGTGTGGGCCGCGCTCGGCGCCAGCGTCGGGCCGGCGGTGTTGACTGCGCTCACCGGTGAGATGGACCCGTCAGCGACGACGAAGCTGATCACCGGCGTGGGGGATGTCGACTCGGCGGAGATCGCCGGTCGCATGTTCACGCTGTCGCGCCTGGTGCGCAATTCGGCGGCGCTGACCGCCGAGTTCGACAAAGGCATTGTCGGTCTGCTCGACCGCCTACGCGGCTCGGCCGGCCCCGACGCCGAACGTTTCCTCGCCGAAGTCGATGACTTCACCTACGAGCACGGCAGCCGTGGCCCCAATGAGTACGACATCTACTCATGGAGCTACGAGACCAAGCCCGAACTCGTGCTCTCCTCCATCGAGCGCCTGCGCCTCGCCGACGACGACACTGATCCCGTTCGCGGCGAGGCGACCGGTGCAGCCGAACGCGAGCGACTGACGGAGCACTTCCGCAGCGTGTTCGCCGACAATGCCGAAGCACTGGGCACCTTCGACGCGGCGTTGCATTCGTCGGGTGTTTTCATGGCCGCCCGTGAACGTTGCAAGTGCAACAACATCCGCACCATCGCCGAAGTTCGGATGTGCTTCTACGAACTTGGGCAACGGATGGTCGACGCCGGTCATCTCGCCCACAAGCGACAGATCTGCATGCTGCTGGCCGGCGAGGTCGACGCCTACATGGATGCCCCGGCTTCGTTCAAAACTGTGCTTGCCGAACGCGAGGTCGACTACCTCTCGCTGTACGACCTCGAGCCACCGTACATCGTCGACAAGGTTGCGCCTCCTCTGTCGCAGTGGCAGCGCAAGAGCGAGATGACGATCGTCCAGGTCAAGGTCGGCGACGTGCTCAAAGGTGTTGCCGGATCGCCTGGTGTCGCCACCGGGATTGCCAGGGTGCTGTTGGACCTCTCCGACCCGTTTCGTCTCGAGGTCGACGACATCCTGATCGCTCCGCAAACCGACCCGGCGTGGACACCTCTGTTCCTCTCCGCCGGCGCCGTCATCACCAACGTCGGCGCGGTCGGCACGCACGCCGTAATTGTCAGCCGCGAACTGGGAATCCCTTGCGTGCCGTCGATACCCGATGCCACCCGGCGGATCCCCGACGGAGCAACCATCACCGTCGACGGCAGCAAGGGCACCGTGACGATTGTTGCCCTGCCATGAGCCTCGAAGGTCGGGAAGGCGTCATCCGACCGGGGAGAAGTTTCCGCTGAGGTCGGCTGCGCCGCGATAGAGCACGGTGATCGCCCGGCTGGCGAACAACCATTGATCGTCGACTCGTGAATAGGTGTCGTTGTAGTACGCCAGCAGCAGCCCTCTTGATCTGTCGCGGCGCTGCGTATGTTCGCTGATGTACCAGCGGCCGGTGCCCCGGTCGCCGTCGACCGTCGCCTGACCGTTGTGGGCAAGCTGCACGACGACGTCGAACGCGTCGACCGCGCCGGTCCAGTAGTCGACGATCGCTGCCTTGCCATTCATCATTCGTCCGCCACCGAGATCCCATTGCGAATCGGAGGCCCAGGTTGCGGCCCACTGATCTCGGTCCTTGCGAACGACGGCATCGCAATAGCGGTGGACGAGGTCGGAAATCTCGACTGGAGTGCTCATCCCACCATGTTGGCAGGCTGGCTGCCCGCAGCTATGAAGCGATCGGAAATCCCGACGTGCTGGTGTCGACTCGCGGCGCCATCAATACGGGCACGGGGCACACCTGCAGCAACTTTGCCAAACCCCCGCCCTCCAGCCCGGGCAGGCTCGCTGGCACGATGATGCGGCTCACGCGCCGATGCTTCAGCACGTGAATTATCTCGCTCACCGAATCGGAACCAGATGTCGAGATGGTCTCGATGTCGTCGGTGTAGACGCTGAGGCGGCACATCACCTGATCGAGGTAGATCAGACCGGCCATCGAAACGTCGATTTCTTCGGCCTCGGCGAAGTCGCGCAACGACTTTGCGGAACGACCGTTGAGGGTGAGCAACAACGTGATGGCCTTGTCGTCGTGGGTCAACAGGTTGAGGCCGCCTTCGCCATGTGGGCTCGACGGATCGATGAGAATCAAGGTTCTGGATGCGATCATGGTTTCGTCCATGGCGACCAGGGTACGCGGGCGAGGTTTCGCTTTCCTTGCCGCCACGTGAACACTCTGTCAGCTGCGCCCGAAGTCACACCGAGCGTTTGGGTGTCAACTGGTCAACGTCGCCAGGCGACGGAGGTAGGTGCGATATAGCACTGTGCCGATGATGGCCATGTTCGGCTCGCGGTTGACGCCCGCTTCGAAAAGCGCCAGGCAGGTGCGGTTGGCGCACGCCGCCTTGAACAGGTTGAAGGCCTCCCAATACGCCCAATGCTGCTCGCTCATCCGCACCCCGGCCTCGCGCTTGAACAGGTCCAGCCAGGCCTGTCGCGCCATCGTTCGTGATCCACTCATTGAAACGCAGAACGACCAGTCTTCAGCGGGATCGCCGACGTGGGCGAACTCCCAGTCGGTGATAGCCAGCACCTCTCCATCGGCGTACAACACGTTGCCAGGCCCGGCATCGCCGTGGACCAACGAGACCCGACCCGGATGTGGTGCGTGGTGATGAAGCCACATCTCCGCGGCGTCGAGCAGCGGTACCCGTGGGCCTCCGGCCGACTTGGCGACGTTGCGCCAGTGCTCGATCTGGATGTGAGTCACCTGAGCCGGGTCGACAGATCCCATGTGCGCCGTCGGATCGACGTTGTGCAGGCTCACCAACGTGCGCACAAAGGCGGCGGCGGTCGTCTCGTCCATCACCCACTCGTCCTCCGGCGGCCGCGTGTCGACGTGATCCATCACGAAGAACGGCTGACCTAGCACGCTGCCCGTCGGCTCGAACCACCGCACCTTCGCCACCGGGAAGGTCGCGGCGTGCAGCGATTGCATCAATCGGAACTCGTCGCCACTCGACGTGCCGAACACGCCGCCTTGTTCCATGCGTACCACCAACCGCCCAGCCGAGGTGTCGACGACGTACATCGCTCGCGAATGTCCTACCGGCAGACGGCGCGCACCGTGCACTTCGACCGGCTCCCCGGCCTGTGAAGTCAGATACTCGGCGAGACGGGCTTCATCCATCGGGCAACCGTCCGCGCAACGCTTCGAGCAGCACAGCCTCGGTGTCGAGATCCTCGCCGAGATGGCGCTCTAGCATCGCCCGAACGACGCGGCAGGCAGGATGGTACGGGTCGGAGAGCACAGCTGTGCAGGACCTGAGTACATCCTGACCCGCCGCCGGCCCCAGGGCCGCGGCCAGTTCGTCGAGCCTCTGACTCGTCCGATCGGCGCCTCGTTCGCCCGCGTAGGTGGCCAGCCCGATCAGTTGGATCGTGGCGTTGCGGGCATGGGGATCGATGAGCGCCGGCAGAACTGTGCGCCGCAAGGTATCGGCGACCGATGCCCACAACGCGGCATCGCTCGGACGGTCGGTCACAATCGTGCCGCCAGCGAATTCACGCCGAGGGGTCCAGCCGCACCAGCATCTTGCCGACGTTAGCGCCCGACATCACACCGAAAAGTGCCTCGACGGCATGTTCCAACCCGTCATGGATGGTGTCTTTGGAGATCACCTTGCCGTCGTCCAGCCACTTGGCGACCTGGCCCTCGAACTCCGCTCTCATGTCTTCGTGGTCGCGCACGATGAAGCCGCGAATGGTCAGGCGCTTGAGCACGACGTTGATCAGCTTGCTGATGTCGTTGCGCGGATTGGCGGCGTCGAAGTTCGAGATCATCCCGCACAGTGCCACCCGGCCGTTGATGCGCATCGAGTTGAGGGCGGCGACCAGTTGATCGCCGCCAACGTTGTCGAAGTACACGTCGATGCCGTCAGGTGCCACTCGCCTGAGCTGCTCTCCGGCCGGTCCGGCACGGTAGTCGAAGGCGTCGTCGAAGCCTAGTTCGTCGACGAGGATCGCCCGTTTGGCCTCGCCGCCGGCGCTGCCGACGACCCGTGACGCCCCGAGCAGGCGGGCGAACTGCCCGACTGCCGTGCCGACGGCACCCGCCGCGGCCGATACGAACACCGCGTCGCCGGGCTTGAACTCGGCGGTGCGCACCAGGCCCGCCCAGGCGGTGAAACCGGTCTGACCGAGGATGCCGAGCCACATGTTGAGTGGAGCCACCCCGGCGTCGACGACCGCAGCGGTGCTGGCAGGGATGATCGCATGCTCGCGCCATCCCATCCGGTGCCGCACGTGCGCGCCAACGGGCACCGACGGATCGGCACTTTCGATCACCTGCCCGATCGCTGAGCCGTCGAGTGGCTGGTCGACCGCGAAGTTGGTGGTGTAATGCTTCTCGGTGGACTCAAGGCGGCCGCGCATCGAGGGGTCGACGCTCATGAACGCATTGCGTACCAACAGTTCGCCCGGTTGCAGTGTTGGCAGGGCCAATTCGCGGATCTCGAAGTCTTCGTCGACGGGGCCGGACTGGGCGGTGCGTCGCTTCAAGAAGACGGCTCTGGTGACCTCTGGACTACCCACGTGCTCCTCCACTGTCGGCGACACGTTCACCCTATTGTCGCAGGCTGTGTCGGCCTCCATTTTGCTCGGCGTCGAGCGCCGGTATGGTTCGGAAGTGAGCGGTTTCAGCGGTGCCACGACCATCACGACGGCGCGGCTGGTGCTCAATCCATTGCGCGTCGAGGACGCCGGGGAGATGGTCGCGGTGCTCGCCGATCCGGCCTTGCACAGGTTCACCGGCGGCCGGCCGGCGACACTCGACGAACTGCGCGTCCGCTACGCCGCTTTGGTGCGGGGTTCAGGGTCCACCGCTGAGCTGTGGCTCAACTGGATCGTCCGCCGCAGCACCGACGCAGCGGCGGTCGGCACCGTGCAGGCGACCATTGTGGACGCCGACTCCACGCCGTCGGCGTTCGTCGCCTGGATCATCGGCACCCCATGGCAGGGTCGGGGCTATGCCGGCGAGGCGGCGCTCGCACTCGTGCAGTGGCTCACCCGCCACGGCGTCGCTTCGATTGTCGCCCACGTTCACCCCGACCACACGGCGTCGGCCGGCGTCGCCGCCCGCGCCGGCCTGCAGCCGACGGGCGATGTCGTCGACGGGGAGACCGTGTGGCGAGTGGACTCGGCGATCACCAACCGGCCCGAGTGAGCCGTCGACCGTGTGCGGTTCGGCCGAGAAACCTACTGTGACCGGCATGGAGAATCCGGAGCGGTCGCCCGCGTTTCAACCAATCCGCGTTGGCACGATGGAGCTCGACCACCGGATGGTCGTGCCGCCGCACTCCGGTGGCGGTGGCCGCTTGCTGGAGTCCGACGAGATGTTCGAACGCCACTGCAGTTACTGGATAGCGCGCGTCACAGGTGGCGTGCAATGGGTGGGCGGGGGTCCGACCTTCGTGCGCAACCCGCTGATACCCGGGTTCGAGCCAACCGGCGTGGGGGCCAACGGTCCAGGGCTCTTCCGCCACCCCAAGTTCGTCGAGCGCGTCGGTGAATACATGGATCGCCTGCACGCAGTCGGTGGGTTCGGCACTGTGCAGTTCGTCTTGCAGGGCGGCATGCCGATCGCTCCGTCGCCGACGTTGTCGGGCTATGCGGATCATCGCATCCCCCATCCGCTCGACATCGATGAGGTCGCCTGGTTGATCCGCGAATATGGCGAGTCGGCGGCGCTCGCTGCACAGGCCGGCGCCGATGCCATCGAGCTGCACTCCAATCACGACGACGTGTTGCAGTGGTTCCTGTCACCGCTAACCAACCATCGCACCGACGGCTACGGGGGCAATGCCGAGAACCGTCGCCGGTTGGTGCGCGAGATCGTCGAAGCCATTCGCGGCAAGGTCGGCCGGCCGATCACCCTTGGCCTGAGGTTGTGTCTCGACGAGATGATCGAGGGTGGCTACGACATCACCGATTGCCAAGAACTGCTCGCTGCGTTCACCGCCGATGGGAACGTCGACTACTTCAGCCTCGATGTCGGCGGCAACTGGGGTGCCGTCAGCTACATCCCCCCTGGCGTATACGGCGATGCCGAGTGGGCCGGATTGTGCGGGCAGGCCAAGCAGGCAACGCACCTCCCTGTGGTGTATGTCGGCCGGGTGTTCGACGTCGCGACCGCCGAGCGCGTGCTCGCCGCCGGCCATGCCGACCTGGTCGGTCTTGCCCGGGCCACCATTGCCGACCCGCAGATCGTCGACAAGACGCGCCGTGGTGCGATCGAGCTGATCCGCCCGTGCGTCGGCGTCAACGACTGCATCGACCGCCGAGTGGTCGAGGGGCTCGAGTTCGCCTGCGCGGCTAATCCGCACGCCGGCTTGGAACATGTCGGTGATCTGCCACCGGTGAAGCGTTCGCGGCGGGTCCTGGTGATCGGCGGAGGCCCGGCCGGCACCGAGTTCGCTGCGCTGGCGACGCAACGCGGGCATCGTGTGACCCTGTGGGAACGCGCCCCAGCGCTCGGCGGGCAGCTGGCGATCGCCGCCAAAGCACGGATGAACACTCGCTTCGGCGAGTGGATCCGCTGGCAGCAGTCGCGGTTGCGGCGTCTCGCAGTGACGGTCGAACTGGGTCACGAGGCCACCCTCGACGACATCGAGGTCGTCGATCCCCACGTCGTGGTGGTGGCCACTGGCGCTCGGCCGCGCCCGATCGACGTGCCTGGCATCGGCGAGTCCTTCGTGCACCAGGCCGCCGACGTGCTGCGCGGCGGGGTCTCACTCGGCAGCCATGTGGTGGTGGTGTCGGAGGACGACCGGGCAGCGCCGTTGGCCGTGGCCGACCATCTCAGTGGACTTGGCCATCGGGTGACCGTCACCTATCGCACCAATGGGCCGTCGCCGCTCGTCGGCAAGTACACGGTCGGGGCGATCCTCGCCCGTCTCGACAGCGAGGGCGCCCGTTTCGAGGCGATGGCCCGCCTGGTCGGAGTCGAGCCGGGACGCGTTCATTTGGCGCACAGTTACAGCAATCGGCGATGGTCGATCGAGGGCGTCGACAATGTGGTACTGGCATGCGGCGCGGTGCCCGACAACGAGCTGTACCTGTCGCTGAAGCAGGCCCGTCCCGACGTGCATCTGCTCGGCGACGCCTACGCCCCGCGGCGAATGGTGTTTGCGACGCGCCAGGCGTGGCACCTCGCCTCGGTACTCGATTGAGCGCCGGATCAGTCGGTGTAGCGCCTGGCGTTGGGCCGCTTGCCCTTCAGCAAGCTGCCGCGCAACGATTCGATGACGTCGTCGACTCGCGCCTCGGGCACCCCGACGATAGAGAACTGCTCGGTGATCTTGATCGGGCCGATCTCGCGGCCGCTGAGATTGCTCTCGTTGGCTATCAGCCCGACGAGGTCACCGGCGCGAATGCCCACCTTGCGCCCGAGGCCGACGTAGATGAATGCGGTGCCGACCGTTCCACCGCGATGGCCTGGCGAGGCAGATCGCGGACCCTTCTGTCCGTGGCGATCGCCTCGATCTGGCCTGACTGGTCGCGGACCGCGCTCGATCCTTTGTGAGAAGTCGGGGATTTCGGCCTCGTCAAGCGTGGCGCCGCCGGCCTCGTGCGCCAGTTTCACCGCAGCGAGGGCAATGGTGCGCATGTTGTGATCGCCGGCCAACGCATTGAGCACGTCGTTGTAGTCGTCGAGATCATCCGACGCCAGCGCCTCGCGAACGGCGGCGACGGTCTGCTCGATCTGGCGGGCCCGCAGGTCGGCGACGGTGGGCACCCGTTCGATAGAGATCTTCTGCTTGGTCAGCCTCTCGATGTTGAACAAAAGGCGTTGCTCGCGTGGCTCGGCCAGGGTGATGGCCACACCTTGGCGGCCGGCCCGGCCGACACGACCGATGCGGTGCACGTAACTCTCCGCAGCAGACGGCACGTCGTAGTTGACCACATGGGTCAGGGTGTCGACATCGAGCCCGCGGGCCGCCACATCGGTAGCAACCAGCAGCTCGGCGGTGCCGTCACGAAGCCGCCCCATCACCCGATCACGCTGCGGTTGGTCCATCCCGCCGTGCAATGCCTCGGCGCGATAGCCGCGACCGTTCATCGTTTCGGTGAGCTGATCGACTTCGATCCGCGTGCGGCAGAAGACGAGAGTCGCCTTTGGCCCTTCGATGTCGAGGATGCGCCCGAGCGCTGCCGGCTTGTGCGAGCGCTGCACCATATAAGCGTTCTGGCGAACCAGTGCCGTGCCGGGCTCGGTGTCGCCGCGACCGATCTGGATACGTACCGGGTCGCGTTGATACTTACGAGCCAGGGCGGTGATCCGCGCCGGCATCGTGGCCGAGAACAGCACTGTCTGTCGTTGCCGGGGCGTGGCTTGCAAGATGGCGTCGATGTCGTCGGCGAAGCCCATGTCGAGCATCTCGTCGGCTTCGTCGAGGATCACCGTTTGGATCGCGTCGAGGTGCAGCGAGCCGCGGCCGATGTGGTCGAGAGCCCGGCCGGGTGTGGCGACGATGATGTGCACCCCGCGATCGAGAGCCTGCAGTTGGCGGTAGATCGGCTGGCCACCGTAGATCGGCGTGACCTTCACGCCCAGTCCACGGCCGTATCTGAAAATCGCCTCGCTGACCTGCATGGCCAGTTCGCGGGTCGGCACGAGGATCAGAGCAAACGGGGCAACCTTGGCGTTGGTGTCGATCATCTGCAGCACCGGCAGGGCGAACGCCGCGGTCTTGCCGGTGCCCGTGGCCGCCTGCCCGAGCAGGTCGCGGCCGGCCAGCAGCAGGGGGATAGTCTCGCGCTGGATCGGTGTCGGTTCTTCGTAACCGAGATCGCCGATGGTCTTCAGCAATTCGGGGCGCAGGCCCAAGGTGTCGAACCCGTCGCCCGCGCTGATGTCGGATGAATCTTCTTGGTGGCCACTGGTCTCGTGGTCGATCATGACGGCCGAACTCTCGTTGAGTGAATGTTCAACGATAGAAGCCGAAACACCGAATCAAGCGTGATGGGCCGCCCGTGATCAGGCCGGCACCTCCAGTACCGTCACCGTTCCGTTGTTGCCGTCGACTTCGATGATCGCGCCGTCGGGGATGCGCGAGGTGGCATCTTTGATCGACACGACGCACGGCAGACCAAGTTCACGACTGACGATGATGGCGTGGCTGATCTGGCCGCCGACGTTGACGACCACGCCTTCGGCGGCCATGAACAGCGGTGTCCAGCCCGGGTCGGTCTGCGGGGCCACGAGGATGTCGCCGGGGCCGAGGTCGCGGGGGTCGGCGGGATCCATGATCACGCACGCCCTTCCGGTGATGACACCCGGGCAGCCGGCCACGCCTTGCAGCACATCGCCGACAACCACCGTGGCGACATCTGCTCTGCCACGCTTGGCCCAGGTCGAGATCGGCGGCACGACAGCGTCGCGAATGAAGTAGGGCGGTTCGCGATCGAACAGCTCGCGCCACATCTCGTAGCGCTCGGCGAGGGTGTCGTTCCAGCCAGTGGGCGAGGCCACGAACGCCTCCAACTCCTCGTCGAGGAGCATGAAGATGTACTCGACTCGGGCGATATCGCCCGCAGCGGCATGGCGCCGGCCGAGCTCGTTGAACATCACGCGAATTTCGTTTACCGGGATGACGATCGTGCTCTTGGTTCGCTCGCGGAACGCCTGCATGTTGCCGGCGATCAGGGCGCCTTCGAACTGGGCGGCGAGTTCGTCGCCGAGGGGCTTAACCTTGGCGCGGACTTCCTCGATCACCCGCAGCCGCTCGGTGACTTTCGTTGCGTTGCGATTGCGAGGCGACTCGGCGTCGCTTTGCAGGCGGATCCGGTCGAGCATGATCAGCGGCAACCGTGGGTTGGTCTCCCACGAATCGGCGCTGATCTCCCACTCGTTGGGCCCACGCGATCCGAAGTCGACGATGAACTCATCGAACGCGGCGAGGAACGCCTTGGCATCAGCGGTGCCGGTATCGCCCAGCCGCCCGAGCAACCCGTCGACGCCTTCGTCGAAGGCCTTGGTCAGTTCGTCGCTGGCGCGCACGAGGCGGGACAGTTCCCACAACGCGTAGCTCGGCTCGGCAGAGTCGACGTCGCCGATGCCCGAGATCAGCTTCATCGGCACGGTCGGGTCGCCGATTGCCTGACCGACGGCGAACAACACCCCTGGGGCGATGCCCGAGCTGCTCGACGACACGGTGTGGGTGTCGAACAGCTTGACCAGCCACGGCTGCAGCGACCTGGCCCGGGCGACGATCTCGTCGTCGGTCATCGTCGAGATGTCGGGCCGGCTGCGGCGCAGTGCCTTCATCGCTGCTTTGTCCTCGTCGATCTCGGGCCATGTGGTGGTGCTCATCACCCATCCGATGTGGCGGAGGATGCCGGGAACCAGATCGGGGTTCTCGTCGCGCGGATCGGCGATGTAGGGCGGCACGTCGGGCTGCTCGCCGAAGAACGCCAGGTCGAGCTGGTCGACCGTGACCACCGGGCTGCGAACTCCTTGCATGCGCACATTGGAGAGGTTGATGTAGAAGTAACCGCCGAAGAACCCGCACGGTTCGGGAAACTTCTCGGCCATCTCACCGGCTACGAAGTACCCCTGGCGCACGTAGCCATCGCGCCATCCCAGGACCATGCCGTTGTCGAAGACGAACTGCTGGCCGAGCGGCGACGCCGGAGTTGCCAGTACCTCCCCGGCGTTGGAGCGGGTGTAGTGCGGCCAGCGTTGGCTCGGCGGCCAGTCGGCAATCCAGCGGTCATCCATTTCGCGGACGATACCGCGGTCACGCCTCGGCGTCTGCCCAGTAGGGGCCGCGCAGGGCTCGTTTGTTGATCTTGCCCATCGTCGTGCGGCCGAGATCAGCGACGATGTCGATGGTGCGCGGGCACTTGTACCGCGTCAGCCGCTCGCGGCAATAGGCCAACAGCTCCGCAGGGTCGGGAGGGTTGCTCGGGTCCTCGGCGATGACCAGACCCTTCAATTCCTCACCCATGTCGGAATTGGGCACGCCGATGCAGGCCACATCGGCGACGGCGGGGTGTTCGATCAGCACCTGCTCGGCTTCGGCCGGGTAGATGTTGACCCCGCCCGACACGACCATGTCGCTGAAGCGGTCGGTGATGTACACGTAGCCATCGGCGTCCATGTAGGCGATCTCGCCGATCGTGAACACGCCGGGGGCGATGTGCGCCGCCGCCGTCTTCTCGGGATCGTTGGGGTAGACGATGCCGCGACCGGTGGCATCGGTGAAGAACAGCCGGCCCTCGACCCCCGGAGGCACGGGGTTGTTGGCGTCGTCGAGCACCATGGCGGTGAACGGCGGCACGGCTCGGCCGACGCTGCCGGGGTGGGCGAGCCATTCCTCGCTGGTGATCGTGCACGTCGTGCCGACCTCGCTGGCACCGTAGGCATCCCAGAAGATCGGGCCCCACCAGTCGATCATCGCCCGCTTGACCTCGACCGGGCACTTGGCACCGGTGTGGATGACGAGCTTCATCGACGAAATGTCGTAGCGCGC
>JANNHY010000183.1:0-3448 GCA_031404635.1 Ilumatobacteraceae bacterium | reverse complement strand
GTCGATCAACACCGGCCGCTCGGCCGACAGTCCACCTTCTCGGCCGAGCGACCCGAACCCGGCCAGTTCGGCCATGGCCCGAGCCAGGTGGTTGCGGTCGTGGACGATCTGCATCGCCCTGCCGCCGAGCACGTAGCTGGGCCGCACCAGCACCGGGAAACCGATCCGCTCGACGATGCCGAGGGCCTGCTCGAGATCGGCCGCGGTGCCGCCCGGAGGCTGCGGGATGCGCAACTCGTGGCACAACGCACTCCACTTCTGGCGATCCTCCGCCAAGTCGATCGATATCGGTGAGGTACCTGCGATCAGCTCTTGCGGCAGCACCCCGGAGAGCTTGAGTGGTGTTTGGCCGCCCAGGGCGACGATCACCTTTGGTGCGGTACCCCCGCTCGCCAGCGTTTCAGCAGCTATGACGTTGAGCACGTCCTCACATGTCAGCGGTTCGAAATACAGCCGATCGCTGGTGTCGTAGTCGGTGCTGACCGTCTCCGGGTTGCAGTTGATCATCACCGTCTCGTATCCGGCGTCACGCAGAGCGAACGAGGCTTGCACGCAGCAGTAGTCGAACTCGATACCTTGGCCGATGCGGTTCGGGCCGCTGCCGAGGATGACGACACGCGGGCGGTCCGACGAGCGCACCTCGTTCTCGTCCTCGTAGGTCGAGTAGTGGTAGGGCGTCTCGGCGGCGAACTCTGCCGCGCAGGTGTCGACGGTCTTGTACGTCGGGATGACGCCGGCCGCCTCACGCCTGGCTCGAACGGTTGATTCGTCGCTACCCCACCGGTAGGCCAACTGGCCGTCACTGAAGCCCATCTGCTTGGCGCGTCGCCACCGGCGCGATGACAGTTCCGCCGGGTTGGCCACAGCCAACGCGGCCCGTTCCTCGACAATCTGCTGCATCTGGTCGAGGAACCAGGCGTCGATCCTGCATGCCTCGTGGATCATCTCGATGGCGACGCCCCGGCGCAACAACTCACCCACCTGAAAGATGCGCTCAGGGGTCGGACTGGCGATCATCGCCAGCAGGGCGCCGTCGTCGATCAGAGCCAGCTCGGCCTCGGCCGGGTCGCATCCGAGACCGAGGCGGCCGTGCTCCAACGAGCGCAGACCCTTCTGGAGGCTTTCTGTGAATGTGCGTCCGATCGCCATTACTTCGCCGACCGACTGCATCTGTGTGCCGAGGATTCCCGATGACCCCGGAAGCTTCTCGAACGCCCAACGCGGGATCTTGGTGACCACGTAGTCGATGCTCGGCTCGAAGCATGCCGGTGTTGACCCACTCGATGTTGCAGTGATGTCGTTGGCGATCTCATCGAGGGTGTAGCCGACCGCCAGCTTGGCGGCGATCTTGGCGATCGGAAAACCCGTGGCCTTCGACGCCAGCGCTGACGAACGCGACACCCGCGGATTCATCTCGATAATGACCTGCTCGCCGGTAGCGGGGTCAACTGCGAACTGCACGTTGCTGCCGCCGGTTTCGACGCCGACTCGACGAATGCATGCAAACGCAGAGTCGCGCATCTGTTGGTATTCGACATCGCTGAGTGTCTGCGCCGGCGCGACGGTGATCGAGTCGCCGGTGTGCACCCCCATCGCATCGACGTTCTCGATCGAGCAGATGATCACGCAGTTGTCGGCGCAGTCGCGCATCACCTCGAGCTCGTACTCCTTCCACCCGGCAATGCTCTTCTCGATCAGGATCTCGCTGATCGGGCTGGCGGCAAGCCCTTCCGCTGCGCGCACTTCGAACTCTGCAATGGTCGAGGCGATGCCCGTGCCCCGCCCGCCGAGGATGTAGGCGGGCCGGATGATGATCGGCAGACCGATGCGTGCGACGACCCCCATCGCTTCGTCGAGATCGTGGGCGATCCCGCTGACGGGAACCGAAAGGCCGATCTCGATCATCGCCTGCTTGAAACGGTCGCGGTCCTCGGCGGTGGAAATCGCCTCAGCGTTGGCGCCGATCATCTCCGGCGTGCCGGGCACACCGATCAGGCCGCGCTCATACAGCGCCATGGCCGTGTTGAGGCCGGTCTGACCGCCGAGTGTCGGCAGGACCGCATCGGGTCGTTCACGCTGGATGATCTTTGCCACGACGTCGGGGGTGATCGGCTCGATGTAGGTCGCATCCGCGAAATCGGGGTCGGTCATGATCGTGGCCGGATTGGAGTTGACGAGGATGACGCGATAGCCCTCCTCGCGCAGCACGCGGCACGCCTGCGTGCCGGAGTAGTCGAACTCGCAGGCCTGTCCGATCACGATGGGACCAGAGCCGATGATCAGGATCGAGTGGATGTCGGTGCGCTTCGGCATCAGGCGACACCCAGTTCCGGCTGGATCAGCGACACCGGTTGGTAGCTATCGCGGTTCGCACCTACGGCACTACTGACCGGGCGACCCGATGCGAACTCCGCAGGGTCGTTCATCATTGCGTCGAACATCGCGAACAGGTACCGCGCGTCGTGCGGGCCAGGCCCGGCCTCCGGGTGGTATTGCACGCTGAATGCAGGCAGGCCCTCGACCCGTAGTCCCTCGATTGTCTGGTCGTTGAGGTTGAGATGCGTCACGGTGGCGCGACCGTCGAGGCTCGTCGGATCGACGCAGAAGTTGTGGTTCTGGCTGGTGATCTCGACTCGCCCGCTGGGCTCGTGGCGCACCGGATGATTGCCACCGTGATGACCGAACGGCAGCTTGAAGGTCGAGGCGCCGATCGCACGGCTCAGCAGTTGATGACCGAGACAGATGCCGAACACCGGCACCTCGCCGAGCAGTTCCCCGATGGCATCCACTGCGTAGCCGACCTCGGCAGGATCGCCAGGTCCGTTCGACAAGAACACACCGGCAGGACGGAGGGCCAGCACCTCGGCCGCCTGAGTAGAAGCGGGTACCACCTGGATCATGCCGAGCAAGGAGAGCGAGCGCAGGATCGACTGCTTCAGCCCGAAGTCGTATGCGACGATCAGCCGGTCGCCACTTCCGACGGTGTAGGCCTCCGGCGTGGTGACCTGGGCCACGAAATCGACGCCGTCGGTTCCCGGTTCGGCCGCAGCGGCGGCCCGCAGCGAGGCCTCGTCGGCGGTACCGAATGCGCCAGGCATCGCCCCGGTGTCGCGCAGGACGCGTGTCAAACGGCGGGTGTCGATCCCGGCAAGTCCGCTGATGCCATATCGAGTGAGCATGGCATCGAGTGAAGCCACTGCGCGATGGTTGCTGTGACGCCGGGCGATCTGGCGAACGATCACGCCACGACAAAACGGCCTGCGCGACTCGAAGTCGGTCGCGTTGACGCCGTAGTTACCGATGTGCGGATAGGTGAAGGTGATGATCTGGCCGGCGTACGACGGATCGGTGATCACCTCTTGGTACCCGCTCGTCGTGACCTGGACCATGTATGGCCCTCAACCCTTCATCGGCAAAGCGGTGGGACTGTTCATCGACTGCGACAAAC
>JANNHY010000182.1:0-3490 GCA_031404635.1 Ilumatobacteraceae bacterium | reverse complement strand
TGCTCGGGCTGTTCGTCATCGGCTTATCGTTCGTGCGCGGTATGGCGGCGGCTTCGGCAATCAGCGTGCTGATCACGATGCTGGCGGCCATCACCTTGTTGCGTTGGGTCGGGTCGCGCGGCAACAAGCTCGTCCCGTGGGGAGCGTCGTGCTGGTCGTGTGCTGCGTGACTCACACTCGCCCAAGAGGCGGCGGCCGATCAGGATTTGGACTAGTATGACCACTATGACCATTACTGTGAGTGTCGCCGAGGCGAAGGCTACGTTGTCCGATCTTCTCCGGCGGGCCGAAGACGGCGAGGACATCCTCGTGGCGCGCAACGGTCATCCGGTCGCCAGGTTGTCGGCGGTCCGCCAGCGCGAGGGTGGCTTCATGCGAGGTGAGATTGTCGTGCATGACGCCGACTGGTGGAAGGCCGACGATCAACTTGCCGACGACTTCGGCACGTGAGACGACGTGGACCTGCTGCTCGACTCCCACACCGCTGTGTGGTGGGCTGACGATCCTTCTCAACTCAGCACCGACGCAGCGGCGGCAATCTCAGATCCGGGCAACGATGTCTGGGCGTCCGCCGCGTCTGCGTGGGAACTCGCCATCAAGTCGGCACAGGGCAAGCTTTCCGTCGACGTTCGAGGGCTATTCCGGCGATTGGCGGATCAACGCATTCGGCTCCGAGGCACCGGAATCGATGACGGGGTCGATGCAGCCGCGCTGATTTGGAGTCATCGCGATCCGTTTGATCGCATGCTGGTCGCTCAGGCCGCCAACTCCGGACTGGTTCTGGTCACCAGGGACTCGGTCATCTTGGACTTCGTTCCGGGATGTGTGGTCGCCTAGAAGGACCGCTGCCGTCGCCGCTCCGGCCTATTCCTTGGACAAGTCTTTTTGAGACGGTGGGACCGCCCGTTACGCCGACGCAGGTTCTCTCCGCGCCCACTCGTGGCGGGCCGCAAAGAAACTGACAGCCGTAATCGTCGCCAGTACCAACACGATCGCCCACTCCAGGGAACCGTTGCCACCGTCAGGATCGATCCCGAAAACCAGTTCGATCCACTCCCGCGAAATCAGAGTCACCACGAGCAGCACGCCCGAGATCACAGCAAGGGTGACCTCGAACCAGCACCGACGGCGCACGTTCCGGCTCATCGCATACCTCCTCGACCGACTGGTCGTCAGCACCCAACTTACCTGGGTCGGCGCCGGCGACCAGAACCTGAGCGTTACGAGGGCGAGCGACGAGATCTGAGTCTTGACGTGAGCTGCCGGAGGTGATTGGCTGCCGAGGGGCAGTGCTACGGAGTGCGATGGGTCGGTTGCGGAGAGGGACATTATGAGCGAACGCCATGGCGGTTTTTGTGATTTCTGACTCCGTCGCGCCCGAGTTCCAGCGGTACGTCTCCGCCGAGCGCAAGGCCAAGCGTCTCGCCGCGGCAACACCTCCGATGAGCCCAGGCGAGGTCACCGAGCCGCTGTTTGTCAACCCCAAGATCGCCTCCGAGTTGCTGACCGTGGCCGCCAAACGAGCCGTCGGCCTGTTCGGACCCACGCAACGCAAGGAAGCGGTGTGGGTGAACGGCGACAGCCAACTGGCCGTCAGCCTCGATCGAATCCGCCTCGACACCGGCCACGGCCTGATCCACGTGACCATTCCGGTTCGCTGCGACCAGACCGGCGCCGTCGAAGTGGAAGTGCTGTTCGCGGTCGGATCGGGCGAGCAACCGGCCGGCATGTTCGCCTCGACCCATCGCCAACCGCGTGGCCCGGCGGCGATCGTCGACACGTGGGGCGAAGCACTAGTGGCCCACGCCTGGCAGTGCGTGCTGGGAATGATCAGCGGCGTTGCCGGGGCGGTAGGCAGAGACGATCGGGGCAACGTGCTGGTGCCCGCCGAATTGGTTGCCTCACCAGATGGGTTGCGGATCCTGCCGATGGCCCGCCACCGATTCTCCGGCTCGACCGCGCTGACCAGCAAGCGACGTCCGGGGCCGCGCTGATGAGCATGACCGCCGACGACCTGGGCGTGCTCGGCAACCTGGCCGTCGCCCTCGGCGTATTCGAACCGGGCGGCGGCCCGAACCCGTCGTGGTTCGGCAACCCGGAGGCGTCGTTGTCGACAATGCTCGCCAAGCAGGAACAGCGCGACGCACTGGTCGCGTTCGTCGACGAGGCTATGGGCGGCGCCGACCGCGACACCGACCCGACCGGCGTCGTGTGGTTACCGATCGTCAGCATCGACGACCCCCACCTCGAGTTCTCGATCACCATCGACGACAGCAAGCCGGCAGGTGTCGACATCGGCATCGGCGTGGCGTTCAAGACCGAGTCGCCGGCGAGCGCCACCACGGTCTCGATCCCGCTGTTCCGGGCCCAGAAGCACAACGGCCCGGCGGTCGGCAACCCGTTCCTGCTCGGCCAGCGCGGCGGGCGGATCCGCATCGGCACGTCGATCACGGTCGATGCATCGCCACCGGTGTCAGGGCAGGCGCGGCTCGGCTCGATCGGCCTCGACGTCGACGTACCAACCGACCTGACCGACCCCGAAGGACCGGTGTTCGGGCTGTCGCTCGGTGGCCTGCAGCTCCCCGGCGCCACCGCTCCACGCGATCTGCGGGTGTCGGCAGACGGCGCCGACGAACTCGACGACGCCCTGCTCGATCTAGTGCTGTCGCTGGTCAAGGCGCAGGCCGACGCGCTCGGCGCCGGCACCGCCCTGCAATCGGTGGCCGGCCTGCTCGGCCTGCGCACCGGCGACAACGTCGATGACTTCCCGATCACCGCCATCCCCACCCAGGGCGTGCATGCGCTGGCCGCATGGCTAGAGGGGATCATCACCGCCGACGCCAGCCGCCACGACTGGCTCGACCATCTCGCCGGTCTGCTCGAAGGCTCACGCCAGGGCGACGAGGTGGCCTTCGACCTGGGTGGCGTGGCAACGCTGCGCATCGGGCTGCGCGTCGACACCGGGCCTACCGGCAACACCCGGTTGACTCCGACGCTCGCCGTCGAGCTGGGCAACGACGACGCCCGCGTCGAAGCTGCCGCCGCGCTGTTCCAGGTGGACCTCGTCACCGGTGCGGCGATGGGGCTGCCCTCGCTCGGCGTGTGGGCGGCGGCCGGCCGGGCCGGAGTCGGCAACCGGGTGCTCGACGTGTCGAACCCGGCCGTTGCCCGTGCCGACACCTTGCGGATCGGCTTCGGACTCGATGCGCAGCGCCGGGTCACGTTCGTGCTCGCTGCCGATGGGGTCAGGCTCGGCAGCCACGACTACCCGACTCTCGACCTCACCTCGCCCGACGCGGTAATGGATGCCGTCGGCAACACCGTGGGTGATATCGCCAACGAATTGCTCGGCGGGTTCGGCACGATCGTGCAGACCCTGCTCGGCCTGTCGGCGCCCGGCGGGATGAGCCGAGCTCGAGGCCCTGCACGCGCACGGCGCCGATCTCGCAGATTGCCGCCGCGCCCGGCGACAGGCCCGTCGTCTCGAGGT
>JANNHY010000181.1:0-4447 GCA_031404635.1 Ilumatobacteraceae bacterium | reverse complement strand
CTACATCGTCGAGCGGACCGATAACTGGTAGGAACTCGGGAATCAGATCGATGGGTGACAACACCCACAGAAGTGCTAACCCGATCGCCAGCTTCGCCCGCCGAGGGACCCGCGGATCACCCCGGAGACGTCGCGCCGTAGTCGCACAGTCCGGCAGAAATCCTGCAAGCTCTTTGAGGCTGCCCTCCGGCAGGCGTGCCGCCAGAAACACGAGCAGCATCCAACTCGCGACGAGAAGACCGACGCCGATCAATAGCCAGGTCCACCAACTCATCGCTGCACATGCTGCTCCAGCGACTCGTCGGAGGCAACGCCGAATCGACAGTTATGCGTCGGGGGCGGCGGGGCGTGGGCGGTATTGGAATGGAATCTCGATGTTGTTTGCTTCGAGCACGCGGATGTGGGCGAGTAGGACAGAGTCCAAGTCTTCGCGGAGTGACGAGACGAGTTCGTGCGCAGCCGTACCGACGGCGGCGTTCTCAGCATCTACCGCGTCTGCACACAGAATCGAAAGCGAATCACCCTGAAAGACAACGCCTGGAAATTGACGCCCAGGAAGTTGCACGACTGCGTAGTTGTGGGATGGCGTGAGAAGTTTGGCGACGGCGACATCAGGTTCGTCCATCGACTCACTGTAAGGCGAACAGCATTCACCCCGTCCGTCAGCGCGGTGAATGCCGCGGCACAATGCGTGCCAATCAGGCAGTTCTGGCGCGCCAAGGCCGGCGCTATCGCTCACGAGCCCAGCGCATCAGGGTGTACGACTCCCGGTCGGGATCGTCGTGGACGGATCGCACAGGGGAAAACCCGACCGCGTCCCAAAACCTCGTGCCATCCTCGTTCCATTCGGCTGGATCGACTGTTACCTCGGACCATTGCAGCTCGTTCACGAGGTACCCCACGATCGCGTTCACGGCAGCTCTACCGACCCCCTGACGTCTTTGCTCATCGAGGAGTACTAGGTCGATACCACCATGTCGCTCTCCGTCGACGTGATACTGAATCCACCCTACGGGCCTGTCGTCTACCTCGACGATAAAGCACTCGACCAACGGTCGACGTCGGCCGATGTATTTCGCTGCGACCTCGTCGATCGACAAGGGCACCCCACCCCAATACCTGTTGACATCAGGACGCGCAAACCATCCGTTGAGGAGTTCGAGGTCGTGTTCACCAGTCGGGCGCAAATTGACGCCAACTCCCATGATCATGCCCGGAGGCTCAGGCTTTCCCGCTCGCACCCGAGCAGATTGCCCTGTCCGGCTCCTCGACGCAAGCATGATCACGAGCACAGAACAACGTGCGCGAGATCAGGCAGTTCTGCGCTCGTCGAGGCGGGTTACAGTCATCCACCGGTGGCACTGGCCTTCAACGGAAGTAGGTCGTTGATTCGCTGTCACAACACGATTGATGGTCGAACTGGATGGTCACGGAAGTAGTGGTGCGTCTATTGCTTGGGGTTCGACAGCAGTGTCGCCCACGTGGTCGTGTCGGCGTTGCCGACATCGGCAACGGTTGGTGCGCTCGGGTCCGGTCGGCCGTTGATGACGATCAGCGTTCCCGTGTGAATGCCGACCTCGAGGGGCACGGGCCGGTCGATGACGCCGGCGTACTCGACGATCGGGTCGGCATCGATCGCACTAATCCAATAGATGAAACCCGTCACTGGGCTGGCGCATTCGAGAGTGGCGACGTTGCCCCCGAGGCCGGTGTTGGTGTACTCGTGAAGCAGCTCGAACTGAGACGTGCCGGTCGATGCGTTGAAGTCGAAGCCTGGGATGGCTGCTGACGGGTCGCGTGGTGACAGGCCAGCGATGATTGTTTCCACAGCCCCTTGGTCGAGGCCTCGGGAGCGCAGGTAGGCGATGCTGCCGTCGGGCAGTTTCCAGCGTGCGTCGCCGTTGCCGTTCGGGTAGGTGTTGATCCGTACTTGGTTACCGTTGATGTCGATCGTCTTGTTCCCGCCCGTCGGGATGTCGGAGGTGAAGAATCGTTCGACGAGCGCAAACGCGTCGAAGGATTGACCGGCGCGGTTGCCGATGATCTGGATCGCGATTGGCGCCTCTCTCGAGATGGCGAACAGCGTGAGGGTATGATCGGAGAACTGGCTGCCGCGTGCGGACCGTGGGTCGCAGATGGCCGAATCGGTCATCGGCCGGGTGATCGTCTCCGCCGTGGCGAGTGTGGAAGTCGTCGATGTCTCGTTGACGGCGATGGTTGAGCTGCTCTCGGAGAGGGTCGTACTACTCGCCCGAGCAGGCGTGGTGACTGCTGACGACGCGGTCGTGGAGTTCACGGAACCCCCGCCGTCCGCAGTGCATGCGGCAGTCGCGGCGAGCACCGAGACAACCACGCGTCGCGCAGCGCTCGATCCCTTCACGAACACATTGAACGCACACGTGGCGCTATTGCGGAAGGGCCCAAATACTCTGAGCGACCCGCCGTCGAGGGACGTGACTTGGCCCGCCTGCACCACACACCACCCGGTCGAGCGGCTGCGCTGCAGCAGCCAGCCGAGACCTATTCGTCGGGTTGGCCGAGACGAAAAGCGCATGCGGGTCGGACGTAGAACCGTGCAACCCAGCGAGGAACAGGTAGCGACCGATGCCCGATCACGCGCGCTGTCCAGCACGCCGATCACCGGAATATCTACAGATATGGCGCGCTTCGCGGGGCTCGCGACGAGTTGGTCCCGGCGTGCAGGGCCGGCAGCAGTTCTACAGTGCTGTGCGTGGTCTATCTGTTGTCGGCGGAGCTGAGCGATGGCTCTGGCGAGGACGATGGCTATCCATTCGGGTTGCCTGCCGTTCGGGCACTGTCGGACATCGAGTTCGCGCCAGTCACGGTTTTCGTCGGTGACAACGGTACGGGGAAGTCGACTCTGGTCGAGGCACTGGCAGTGGCTGCAGGTTTCAACGCCGAGGGCGGCAGTCGCAACCTGCAGTTCGAAACGTACGCGACTCACAGCGCATTGGCATCAAGCCTCCGACTGCGGTGGTCGCGTCGGCCTCGCTGGGGTTGGTTCCTACGGGCCGAAACGTTCTACGGGATGGCGACACACATCACCCTCGACGACGACGTCGATGATCGAGGACGACCGGTGGGTGTGGCGAAGTTGTTCCCGGACCTGCACCACCGGTCGCACGGCGAGTCCTTCCTCACGCTGATCGACAGCCGGATGAGCGACGACGGGCTGTACCTGCTCGACGAGCCCGAGTCGGCGTTGTCGTTTCACGGCCAGTTGAAGTTGCTCGCCACCATGCACGACGCATGCGCCATCGGTGCGCAGTTCGTGATCGCAACACATTCGCCGATGCTGATGGCCTACCCCGGTGCGCGC
Source organism: Ilumatobacteraceae bacterium (assembly GCA_031404635.1). Taxonomy (GTDB): domain Bacteria; phylum Actinomycetota; class Acidimicrobiia; order Acidimicrobiales; family Ilumatobacteraceae; genus JAENVT01. The sequence continues at coordinate 1,107 of JANNHY010000181.1, read as the reverse complement.
ATCTACGAGTTCGACGACGACGGTGCGCACGCGGTCTTGTTCGACGAGGTCTCATTAGTTGGGCTGTGGCGCACGTTTCTGGAAAGCCCGGATCGATACTTCCGACATCTATTCGACGAATCAGCCGACTAGCCACCACCGACCTCGCCACGCCGATCTACAGTTATTCCGGTGATCTGTCAAGTGGAAGTCGGGTTATTCCGGTGATCGGTCCTCAGCCGGTGTCACGTTGGAGGCCGTTTGGCGAGGTGCGTGTAGATCGCAGCTCGTTCGGGTTGCTGGTTGCGGCCGGCATGGTCTGCTTGGGCTCGCAGGGTGGGCAGGAACTCGATGGTGGTCTCGTAGTAGCCGCAGCCTTCGCAGATTGTCTCGTAGACGCAGTCGGTGTTGATCGGTCGGTTGCACCATCCGTTGGCGAGCATCCGTCGGTGCTCGGCGGCGAGTTGCTTGAGCCGGTTCTCGGGGTCGGTGGAGGACCCACGGTGAGATGATGCGCTGAAATAGGGCGTCTTACAAGGCCTCTATTTGGTCTGCTAGCCCGAATCCCCAGCTTCGGAGGGTCAACGCAAGCACGACTGCGGGTGCAGAACGACGAGCGGTAGTTCCGCGCTCACTCGACCATGGTGACGGGAGTCAGTTTCAGGCCGCAGATGTCGTTCACTACGGCCACCAGGAGATCGTTCGAGTAGCCAGCACCCGTGGCGAGCTGCGCTGCTGCATCCTCGATCGCCGACTGCATTCGCGACCGCTGGCTCGATGTGAGGCCGGGAGCCTGCGTGAGCGCTGCGCTCTCGACGGGGTCGCGAAGTGCCACATCACCCTTCGTTGCTCGCGTCGCAAGGTCGCAGAAGGAGGCTGGCGGTTGCAGCCGAGTCGACGGCGTAATGAGTGAGGTCCCGGATGCTGGCGGAGATCCCTCGGACGTTCGCGTGTCGTCATTGCAACCAGATGCACAGACGACGACGCTGAGCAGAAGCGAGCCATACCCGCACAACTTTCTCACCCCGGCCACCAGCGCAGAATGCCCTGATATGGATCGGGGCCCGCAAGGGGCTCCGAGTATTGGTCACACCGTCAGCCGAAGGGGGAGGCGCTGTCAGTAGGTGT
>JANNHY010000180.1:0-2880 GCA_031404635.1 Ilumatobacteraceae bacterium | reverse complement strand
TGCCACGCTTGCTCCAGTACCTCGGCACGATCTCACCCTACGACGTGCCCGGCGGCTCGCGTAGCGGGCGCTGCGCAACACCGGGGAAGAGACATTCGCCCGAAAGGGCAGTGGTGCCGACCTACCCGACCTCGAGCGGCTGGGGCACTATTGCCGCATGGGCAGCGACGCCGCGGCCACAATGCGCGCCATCAAGACCAATCTCATCGCGGTGCGCGCCGCCGAGCCCGAGTTGTTGCAACGACTCGCCGTGCTCGGCGAACGAGTGCGGGTGATGATCGCCGCCCACGGCAACGGCGACGGCGCCGCTGACCACCCGCTGCGCGGCCTGTACCTCAGCCACGAGCAGGCGACCGGGCTGGCGGCGCGCAGCGCCGTTCGATGTTCGGTGGGGATGCACATCTCGCCGCCGGTCGGCCCGCAGATGAGCGCACTCGCGGCGCGGTGCAGTCTCGACAGCATCGACATCGACGTCCTCGTCGCCGCCTTGGCGCCCGACGTCGATCCACGGTTCGAGAAGCTGTTCGGGTTCTTGCACGACGACATGACCAAGCGTCGAGCGACGATCGGCCTCGCCATGAGTCTGAGCGCGTTGGAGCCGTCGGACGCGTCGAGCCGAGCGCGGTTCGAGACCACCTCGCCGTTGTTCGCCAACGCGCTTGTGGTTGCCGACGACGACGGCCCGTTCCTCGGCCGCACCCTGAGTGTGCCCGATCACGTCGTCGATGCGCTGCTCGGCAAGGTGGGCCTCGAGAGTCGCCTTGCCGACCGTGCCGTTGACGCCGTGCCGGTCGACGCCACCGAGGTCGACGAGGTGCGGTCGTTGCTGCAGCGCGCCCGCCTGATTCATCTGACCGAGGGCATCGGCGGAGCAGCGGCGCATGTCGCCGCCCGCGCTGCAGCCGCGGCCGGGCTGCGGTCGGTGATCGTCGACGTGTCGGCCGCGGCATCCGACGAACTCGACCGCGTTGCCGCGGCGATCGTCCGCCACCAGGCATTGACCGGTGACGTGATGATCGTCAGGCCGGCCGACGACATCGCCGAACGAGCCCCGCTGGCCTTGGCGCGGCTGGCCGAGGGACGAGGCCGCGTCGTGCTCGTCGGCGCACGGACGTGGGATCCGGCGTGGGCTGTGCAGATCCCCCACCACCTGCACATCGGCGAACTTGCCCAGAGCGAGGTGGGCAACGTCTGGGCGCGGGCGCTGGGCAGCACGCCCGTGCAGCCCGGTGCCATCGACTCGGTGCGCTCGGCGTTCCGGCTGACACCCGAGCAGATCACCCGGGCCGCCCGCGCGGCCCTGTTCGACGTTGATCCGCACCGGGGGTCGGTCGGCTTCTCCGAACTCAGCGGCGGCGCCAGATCGCAGTCGGCAGCCGGCCTCGACCGGCTCGCTCGGCGCCTCGAACCGAGCGCGTCATGGGACGACCTGATCCTTCCCGACGAGGTGACGATCCTGCTCCACGAGTTGTCGTTGCGCGTGCGCTGGCGCGAGCAGGTCATGCAACGGTGGGAGCTCGGCCGCGGCTGGCGCGGCCGCGGGATCGCCGCGCTATTCGCCGGGCCTTCGGGCACCGGCAAGACGACGGCCGCCGAGGTGATCGCCCAGGATCTCGGCTACGACATCCACGTCGTCGATCTCAGCAGCGTGGTCGACAAGTACATCGGTGAGACCGAGAAGAAGTTGGAGGTCATCTTCACCGAGGCCGAGCGGACCAACACCGTGCTGCTGTTCGACGAGGCCGACGCCATATTCGGCAAGCGCAGCGAGGTGAAAGACGCCCGTGACCGCTATGCCAACATCGAGGTGTCGTACCTGCTGCAGCGCATCGAACGGTTCTCCGGGCTGGCGATCTTGACCACCAACCTCGGGGCCAACCTCGACGAGGCGTTCACTCGCCGGCTCGACGTGGTTGTCGACTTCCCGCGACCCGATGCCGCGGCGCGCGAGCGGTTGTGGCGGCACGAGTTCCGGCCAACGGTGCCCGCTGACGGAATCGACTTCGAGTTCTGTGCGGCGGCTTTCGACCTCACCGGTGGCAACATTCGCAACATCGTCATCACCGCCGCCTACCTCGCGGCCGAATCGCGGCGGGCCGTGTCGATGACCGATGTGGTCGCCGCTGTACAGCGCGAGTACCGCAAGATGGGTCGGCTGTGCCTGGCCAGCGAGTTCGGGCGGTACGCCCAGTTGTTGAGCTAGCGGCAGTTACCGGCGGCCCGGCCACTGGCGCACACGCACCACTCGTCCCGGGTCATCCTTGCGCCCGGCGCGCACGGTCTCGTCGGCGCTCCACGGCCCGGTGCCGGCCGCGGCGACCGCCGCCGGACCCTCGCGTTCTGGCGCGGTCGACTTCGACGCTTTCTTGCCCTTGCCGCCTGCTTCGACCTCTTCGGGGTGTGCGTCGGGTCGGGCAACCACGAACCGCGGCGCCTCGGTGACCGGCGGGCCGGCGGGCGTCGCCTTGCCGACGTCCATCGGAGCAACGATGGCCAGGTCGAGCGATGGCTTCAACTCGCCGCCGAGCGCCGACCAGACCTCCGAGATCTGCTTGTCCTGGCCGACCGGAACGGCGACCGCCGACACCACGACATGTCCAGAGTCCCTCAGCGAACCGACCAGCAGGTCCGCCGGCAGGTAGTCCTGCTGCAGGAAGCAGCCGAGCAGATTGGAGAGCAGGCGATGCTCGTCTTCGGGTCGTTGCGTCCATGCGGTCATCAGGTAGGTCAGCCGAAAGCGGCGCGGTGGCTGGCGGCGTTCGATGACTCGTCCTGTTTCGTCGCGCACGTCTTCGAAGAAGACCTCGCGGCGCGACAGGTCCTCGCGTATGTCGTACAGGTAGACGTTGATGGTCGGGTTGGTACGCTTGGCCGCCCATT
>JANNHY010000179.1:0-6731 GCA_031404635.1 Ilumatobacteraceae bacterium | reverse complement strand
CGGTGCTGACGGCGGCGAGGGCGTCGACTCCGAGCGAACTGACCCACTCGGCGAGGCGGGCGACGAGGGGTTGCTGTTGCGAATCGATCACGTCCAGCTCGCTGGCCAGACCCTGGGCCTTCTCATTGAAGCTGTCGGTGGTGACAGTCGCGTAGACGTGGGCGGCCACGACATTGCTGCGCAGATCGGTTTCGTTGACGGCGCGAATGACGGCATCGGCGGCCACGCCGTCGGCCGCGGTGACGGGGCGTTGCTTGCAGCGGCGGATGTCGTGTTCGTCGAACAATGCGGTCAACCGCGTCGTGTCAGCACCGACTTGCTCGAGGGCATCGACGAACGACCGCGACTCGAACGACTCGTGGACGTCGGTCACGTTCCAGCGGGGGAGTGTCTGGGTCTTGTCGCTCAATGGATGCTCTCCATTCATGTCGTAGTGTTTATGTCGGCAATGTAGGCGTGGTCGGTGCGATGGATCGAGAATCCGAGGCGCTCGTAGAGTGACAGCGCAGCGGTATTGGCGGCGTCGACATGCAGCATGCCGACGGTCAGACCCTGCCTGGCAAGATGGTCGAGTCCGGCGATGGACAATGCCTTGCCCAGCCCGAGACCTTGAAATGCCGGATCTACGGCGATCACATAGATCTCACCCATTGGAGGGGTGGTGCCGTCGTGCACCTTCGTCCAGCAGAATGCGGCCAACCTGCCGTCGCGCTCGTGTAGCCGAAAGCCGGCCGGATCGAACCACGACTCGGCTTGGCGCTGTCGCAACGTGTCGATCGTCCAGCCACCTTGCTCGGGATGATCGTGGAAGGCGGCGTTGTTGACCCGCAACCATTCCTTCTCGTCGCGGCCGACGACGAACCCCCGCGTCTCGACCGCGGTGGTTTCGCTGATCGGCAACGCGCATCGCATCTGCAGCAGGCGTCGCCCCAACCGCAGCCCGACACCAGCGGCGACGACCTCGGCGCTGTCGCCGGGATTGTGGACCCACCAGTGAATCCGGCCGCCACCGTCGCCGGCCACCACGTCGAGCGCCGCACGCAGCAGGAGCGGCGCGAGTTCGGCGAGTTGCGCTCGCGCTCCGGGAGCGATGACCAGCTCGATGGTCGTCGACCGGTTGGCCCGGGCCAACTGTGCGTAGCCGGCGAACCGATTCATCTGGCCGATCGCCAGTATCGCCGAAAATCCCGGACCTCCGCCGTGTACGAAGTCGAGCCACAGATGGTCCGACAGGGGGCGGAAGCCGTCGTGGTCGGCGACGTCGGCCAGCAGCTGACCGATTGCGTCGCGTTCGTTGCCGTCGAGTTCGCGCCGGGTCTCGATGCGCCACATGATCACCGAGGCTAATGGCAGCTATTGCCGAGTCTGGCGCTGCCCGGCCCCGGACTGAATAGTCTCGACCTATGGCCAAGCCGCGGACGCCGAAGGGTCGAACGGTCGAGGTCGCCCGTCGCCTTGCCGACGAATATCCCGATGCGGTTTGCGAACTCGACCACACCAACGCCTTCGAGCTCCTCGCGGCAACGATCCTGTCGGCGCAGTGCACCGATGCTCGGGTCAACATGGTGACGCCTGCGCTGTTTGGTCGATATCCAACGCCAGCACGTCTCGCTGCGGCGAATCCTGCCGAGCTCGAGGACATGATCCGCTCGACAGGATTCTACCAGACCAAGGCGAGGAGCCTGATCGGCATGGCCGATGGGCTGCTCGAGCGCTTCGGTGGTGAGGTGCCTAGCGCTCTCGACGATCTCGTCACCCTTCCCGGCGTGGGTCGCAAGACCGGGAACGTCGTGCGCAGCGTGGCGTACGGCCTTCCTGGACTTCCTGTCGACACTCACGTCGGCAGGCTGGCACGGCGGTTGGGTCTCACGGTGGTCGACGATCCGGTCAAGTTGGAGTTGGAACTGGATGCATATCTGCCGCCGGCCGAGTGGGGAGACTTCAGCCTGCGGATGATCCTCCATGGGCGAAGGATTTGCGATGCCAGGAGACCGAAGTGCGCACTGTGCGTGCTCGAAAACATCTGCCCGTCGTCGCTGTTGCCGCGCCGTGCGTCACGAAAGCAACCCTAAAAACCACCGAGCGTGGCCGCTTGCGCTACCTCATAATCGGTGTATAGTGATTTCACCAACCAGGTTCCCGCCACCTGGTTTGCGGGCGATGCCGGGATCCGCCGCCTGGCATTGCAGAGCGACGGCCCCGTTTATTCGGGGTCGTCGCCGCGCCTCGGGTCAATGTTTTAGGCGGTTCAGGCGATCAACTTGAGTGCGCGCCGCAGCAACCGCTCGGCGTTGCGCAGCCCCTGTTCGGCCTCGGCCACCGCCGCCCGAAGATCCTCCCGGCCGGCAGGGATTGCCAACGGGCCGACCTCGGCGAGCTGCTGCCGATATCGCTCTACGTGTTCGGCGATGACCGAGAGAGTTGCCGCAACGGGGTCGTTCATGGCTCCAGTCTGGCGCGCCGGGTTGGAAATCGAGGCTCCCTCGTTGTCGGAGCTGTCTGTATCGTGGCCAACTGTGCACTCGGTCACCGTCCGCGACGACTTGCGAGCTTTGGAGGGTTACCACTCGCCGCAAGTCGACGTGCGTATCCGGCTCAACACCAATGAGGCACCCTCGCCGCCACCGGCGGCGTGGCGCGACGCCTTCGCCACCGAATTGTCGCGTGTCGAATGGCATCGCTATCCCGACCGCAGCGCATCGGCTCTGCGCGCCGCGATCGCCGAATCGCATCATGTGCGCCCTGATCAGGTGTTCGCGGCAAACGGGTCGAACGAGGTTCTGCAGACCCTGTTGCTGGCCTACGCCGGTCCGGGCCGCGGCGTGGCCACGTTCGAACCGACATACCAGCTCCACGGGCATATCGCTCGGCTGACCGGGGCCACGGTGATCGAAGGCGAGCGCGGGCCCGATTTCCGTTTGGACGTCGAGGCGGCCCTGTGCCTGATCCAGGAGTGCCGACCTGCCGTAACGTTCTTGTGCTCGCCGAACAATCCCACCGGTCTCGTCGAGCCGGCGGCCACCGTGCACACCTTGCTTGCCGCTGAACCGGGTCTCCTGGTCGTCGACGAGGCCTACGCGCAGTTCGCCGACTGGTCGGCGTTGACCATGATCGACGAGGCGCTACCGATCGTCGTCACCCGAACCTTTTCGAAGACATGGTCGATGGCGGCGAGTCGTCTCGGGTACCTCGTCGGCCCGTCGTGGCTCGTGGCCGAACTCGACAAGGTCGCGCTGCCATATCACCTCGATGCCTGCAAGCAGATTGCCGGTCGGTTGGCGCTGCAGTTCACCGAGGAAATGGATGCCCGCGTCGAGCAGATCGTTGCCGAGCGCGAGCGAATCGCGGCAGCCCTCACCACGTTGCCGGTCGACGTGTTCCCGAGTGGCGCCAACTTCATCCTCTTCCGGCCCTGCAAGAAGTCGGGTCGGCGAGTGTGGCAGGAACTGGTGGATCGCAGCATCTTGATCCGCGACTGCTCGGGTTGGCCACGACTCGCCAACTGCCTGCGCGTCACCGTCGGCACAGCGGACGAGAACGACCAGTTCCTGGCGGCGATGACGGAGATCGTGCAATGAGCCGTACAGCGACGGTTCACAGGGCCACCAGGGAGACCTCGATCGACCTGGTGATCGATCTCGACGGCTCCGGCACGACCGAGATCTCGACCGGGATCCCGTTCTACGACCACATGCTCGAACAGGTCGGCAAGCACGGCGGTTTCGATCTGCGGATTGCCGCCACCGGCGACCTGCACATCGACACGCATCACACGGTTGAAGATGTCGCTATCGCGCTCGGCGAAGCCTTCCGCCACGCGGTCGGCGACAAGACAGGCGTACGGCGGTTCGCCAGCGGCCTGTATCCGCTCGACGAGACCCTGGTCGAAGTTGCCCTCGATCTCTCCGGCCGACCGTTCGTGGTGTGGGAGGTCGAGCTTCCAGAATGCCTGCCGCTGGGCAACCCGGCCTTCGACCCGCACCTGGCCGAACACGCCGTCAGTTCGTTTGCCACCGCCGCCGGTATCACACTGCACGTCACGTTGCACCGCGGCCGCAATGTTCATCACATAGTCGAGGCTGTGTTCAAGGGCCTGGCGCGGTGCCTTCGCGATGCGGTGCGTGTCGAGGGCGCGCAGGTGCCGTCGACGAAAGGCGTGCTCTAAGCCGATGAGCGAGCAGCCGCTGATCGCCGTGCTCGACTATGGGATCGGCAATTTGCGCTCCGCTCAAAAGGCACTCCAACGGTGCGGCGCCGATGCGCGGTTGACCGTCGACCACCGGCTTATTGCCGACGCCGACGCTGTCGTGCTTCCGGGCGTCGGTGCATTCGGGGCATGTATGGCTGCGCTGCGCGATGCCGATCTCGAACACGCGGTCGAACAGGCCGTTGATTCCGGCCGGCCGTTCCTCGGCATTTGCGTCGGGATGCAGATGCTGTTTGACGCCAGCGACGAAAGCGACTCAGCGCTCGGGCTCGGCATCATCCCCGGCACCATCCGCTGGCTCGCCTCTGAGCTACCGCGGCCGCAGATGCAGTGGAATCTGTTGACGCTGACCCGGCCCGACGACCCGATGTTCGCCGGGTTGTCATCACAGGCATGGGTGTACTTCGTTCATTCTTTGCACGCCGTCCCCGAGGACCCTGACGTGATCGCGGCGACGTGTACCTACGGCGGTGTCGTCAACGCAGCGTTCCGGCACGACAACGTGTTCGCCACCCAGTTCCACCCTGAAAAGTCAGGGGCATGGGGGCTCTCCATGCTCGCCAACTTCGTGCGTCTTGCGGCAGAAAGCCCGACGAAGTGATGGTCGAGCTCTTCCCGGCGATCGACCTTCGCGACGGTCAGGTGGTGCGTCTCGTTCAGGGCGACTACGGCAATGTGACCGTGTACGGCAGCGACCCGGTCGCCATAGCCTGCTCGTTTGTCGACGCCGGTGCCTCTTGGGTGCATGTCGTCGACCTCGACGCAGCACGGTCGGGCTCTCCGCAGAACCGCCCGCTCGTCGCGGCCATCGCTGCCGCGATTGACGGGCGGGCGCAGGTGCAGACCGGTGGTGGCGTTCGGGCGCTGGCCGACGTGCGAGAGTTGGCCGACGCCGGGGTGGCTCGGGTCGTTATGGGTTCGGCCGCTGTTCAGCATCCCGAATTGGTCGACGCTGCAGCACAACTGGTCGCGGTCGCCGTGGGTCTCGATCATCGCCACGGCGAGGTTGTCGTCCACGGCTGGACCGAGGACGCCGGCGTATCGCTCGACGAGGCGTTGCGCTTGTACCCGGCGGCAAGTGCCTTTGTGATCACCGACATCACCCGTGACGGCATGCTCGAAGGGCCGGATGTCGACGGCCTCGCTGCTGCCGCGGCGCGTTCCACAGTGCCGGTGATCGCCAGCGGGGGAGTGTCGTCGCTGGCCGATATCGCGGCACTCGCCGGGATCGCCGGGATTGCCGGGATCATTACCGGAAAGGCTCTCTACGAAGGCCGGTTTACTGTGGCCGAGGCGTTGCAGGTGTTGCGATCATGAGGGTCGCGCGCGTCATCCCGTGCCTCGACGTCACCAATGGCCGAGTGGTCAAAGGGATCAACTTCGTCGGCTTGCGCGACGCCGGCGACCCGGTCGAGCTCGCCGCCCGATACGACTCCGAAGGAGCCGACGAGCTGGTTTTCCTCGACATCACCGCGTCGTCGGACGAACGTGACACGATGGTCGACGTCGTCTACCGCACCGCAGAGCAGGTGTTCATCCCGTTCACCGTGGGTGGCGGAATCCGCGTCGTCGGCGACGCCAGGCGGATGCTGCGCGCCGGCGCCGACAAGGTCAGCGTGAACACCGCAGCGGTGCAACGGCCGGAGTTGATCAGCGAGATCGCCGCCGAGTTCGGCTCGCAGTGTTGTGTGTGCGCCGTCGACGCCAAACGTCGCCCCGGCGGCCTCGGCTTCGATGTGTACATGCACGGTGGTCGTACCCCGACGGGGATCGATGCCTTGGACTGGGCGATCAAGGCCGCCGAGCTCGGTGCCGGAGAGATCTTGCTGACATCGATGGACCGCGATGGCACCCGCGACGGATACGACCTCGAGCTGACATCGGCGGTCGCCGACAATGTCGATGTGCCGGTGATCGCCAGCGGTGGCGTCGGAACCCTGCAACATCTGGTCGAGGGAATCATCGAAGGCGGCGCAACCGGAGTACTGGCTGCCAGCATCTTCCACTTCGGTGAGCATGCGATCGCCGACGCCAAGGCAGCTATGGCGGCGGCCGGTATCTCCGTACGACCGGTGTCGGCGGGCTGACAAGTCAACGAGAGGATTCAGATGAGCAAGATACTCAAGGACAAGATGGTGTACCGGCGGGTAGGTCGCAGCGGCCTGCAGGTCTCGGTGCTGTCGTTCGGCAGCTGGGTGTCGTTCGACAACCAACTGAAAGACGACCTGGCGTTGGAATGCATGCAGACGGCATTCGACGCCGGCTGCAATTTTTTCGACAACGCCGAGGCCTACGCGGCCGGCGAGAGCGAAGCGATCATGGGGCGAGTGATCGGTCAACTGGGCTGGAAGCGCCAGACGTACGTATTGAGTTCGAAGTTCTTCTGGGGCCTCGACAAGGTCCCGAACATGTCGAACACGCTGAACCGCAAGTATCTGATGCAGGCCATCGACGGTTCGCTGGAACGCCTCGGCGTCGACTTCATCGACCTCGTTTACTGCCATCGGGCCGATCCGAACACGTC
>JANNHY010000178.1:0-2447 GCA_031404635.1 Ilumatobacteraceae bacterium | reverse complement strand
CCGAGTGCTCGGCGTTGTGCGCGGTTGGCCAAGCGTGTCGTGCGACCGAGGTTCAATTCGCCCGGCGCTTCGATGATCACCCCGTTGTCGACGACAACGGTGTGCACGGTAGCGGTGTTGTACAAGTCGTCGAGGACTCGTTGGGGTAGCTCGACGGGCAGTCCCCAATCAACCGTCGGTCGGCCGTCGGGATGTGGTTTGGTGTGATCGACCACGACCACGATCTCTGGTCGCCCGAGACGGGCACCGTTGCCATCCAACAACGCTCGCAGCGCCAGGGCGCGCAGATACGACTGCTTCTCCAACGCGTCCGACGGGCAGCCAGCGGGTTGGCGGTCGTGGAACAGTGCTTGCACCTGGGCGTCGAGGCGGTTCTCCAATCGCAGCATCGTCTCGGGATCCCAATGGGCGGCCCAGCGGCCCATCCCGGTGTCGCGATCGATCCACGAGTTCAACCGGATCGCCCGCCGCTGCCGCTCGAAACGAGCCTCGGCGTCGCCGTCATGCTCCAGGCGGCGGACATCGTCGCGCACCGTGCGAGCGAACTCGTCGGGTGCAGCGTGCTCGGCAACCAGCAACAACCGCTCGCTGTCCTCGACCAGTTTGGCTTGCCCGGTCGGCTCGAGGTGACGTAACGCACGACCGAGAATGTCGACATGTTCGCCGGTCACCCGCCCGGCATCCAACGACGACCCGAACCCCGGCATCCGTTCGGCAACCTGAGCGCGGTGGATCACCTGTTCGGCCTGACGCAACGTCGTGCGTCCGGCGTCGGCCAACGTCTTCTCAGGGAACGACGAGACCTCGCCGAGCAGCCGGGCGAACACCACCTCGCGGGCCTCGACCCACGACTTCAACCGGCGCAACTGGCCGACAGCACCCTCCAGCACGACACGATCGGTACACCCCGCGTCGACGGCCGCGACCCGCCCCACCAAGCTGTGCACCTCGACCAAATCCATCCCCCAATTCTGGCAGCGGGGTGTTACAGGGTTCGGGAGCCGCAGCCTGTCAAGCGGTTTGAGACAGATTCGGTTCGGTTTCTGTGGGCGGGTTGATCCAGGTGGTGTCGGGACGATGGGTGCGATCGGTGGTTTGCGCCTTGCCGCCAGGTACCCGACGATGATTGATACCGGTGTCCTGTACCGCAACGACAACTTGGAACGCCTAGCCGCCCCTCCACGAGAGTCCGTCGATCTGATCTATCTCGACCCGCCGTTTTGCCTGAGACCGTTCAGCAGGCGTCTCAGCTGGCCAGACCGAGTAGCACGGGCCTGCCGGGAGGCTCGACCGGCGGCGACTTCGTCCATGTCGAGGCGAGCGCTGCCATCTCGGCGATCGCTTCGTCGAGGGAGTCCATCAGATGCTGCCGCGAAGCGACGGCGGCGGCGACGGTTGTGACACCGAGATGCACCGTGTTGTCGTAGCTGAACAGGGTGATGTTCAGCGCCGCGCCCGCTGGGGGGCCGAACGCGTAGAACTCCTCGACATGCACGCCGGCGAGGTACACCGCGCACGGCGGTCCGGCGACGTTGGAGGCCAGCACGTCGACGCCTTTCATCATCCCGCCGATGATGCGCCGCGAGATCGGTACACCCAGACGCTGGATGGCCGCTGAGACCGTGTTGATCCACGGCAGAGCCGGCTCCCGACGCACCGCAGCGAGGTGTTTGCTGACCCGGCGAAGCCGACCTTCGGTCTCGTCGCCTCCAACGCTCATCACGATCCGAGCGGGCACGAACTGGTTGCCGGCGTGGTCGGCCGTCGCCGCATTGCGGATGCTGATGGGCATGTGGATGCGGATCTGGTCGCACGAGGCCCCGTGTCGCTTGTGATAGCGCTCGAGGGTGTCGAGCACGAGGCTGATGAACGCATCGTTGAGACTGCCACCGGCCTGCTTGCCGGCGCAGCGGAGCGTGTCGACGGGCAACGCCTTGATGTCGAGGCACAGCTCGCTCGATCGGCCGATCATCAACGAGCTCATCGGCTTTCTGGTCGGCATCACCAGCCGGGCGATCGACACGACACTGCGTGCAGCAGATCGGATCGAGGCCATCGGGTGCCGGGCAAACACCGCCGCTCGGCGCACCGACTTGACGATCCCGGCATTCAGCACTTTGCGGGCAGCACGGCGAGCCAGGCGCGTGGTGGGCAACGAGACAGCGCCGACCACAGCCGGACGGTGTTGTGGGTTGGGTTCCAGATCGGCGAGAGCTGCCAGCATCAGCATCAGGCCCACGCCATCGGCGATGGCGTGGTGCACCTTCAGCACAAGGGCACCGCGTCCGTCGGCGAGACCGGAGAACACGCCGAGCTGCCAGAGCGGACGAGATCGATCGAAAGGTTCGCGGACCCATTCCTGAGCGCGGGCGAGAACATCGTTGCGGTCAGCGCTGCCGCCGAGATCGTGGTAGCGGTAGTGGTCGGCGACATCGAACGGATCGGCC
>JANNHY010000177.1:0-8061 GCA_031404635.1 Ilumatobacteraceae bacterium | reverse complement strand
GGCTGCATGGTGGTGTCGATCGAGCAGGTCAACGCTGTGGCTTTCTCGCTCGACCTCGAGCTACGCGCCGCCGAGGTCTGCGCGCCGCTGTCGCTCCGGGTCGGCCTGGCCACCGGCCATGCCCTGTTGTTCGAAGGCGACGACTACATCGGCTCAGCGGTCAACATGGCCGCCCGGCTGTGCGACACTGCCGGTCCCTTCGAGGTGCTGATGCCGACGATGCAGATCGAACGCTTGCCCCGCGGTGTCACCGCCAATTCTCACGAACCCGTGGAGCTGCGCGGCTTCCACGGTCCGATCGACGTGGTCGAACTGGGTGGCCAGCCCGAGCTCGTGGCCACCACCGACACCGGCGAACTGTGGACTCGCAGCCCGTTCGCGTGATCCGCGGCGCTGTCGTTCCGCAACCCCGACTCGACCGCGCCCGCTTCGTCGAAGACCTCGTTCTTCTCTCCGGCCTAGGCGCGTCGACGGTGCGCGTCAACCTCGACTGGTCATGGTTGCAGCCAAAGGCCGGCGCGTTAGACGGTGACGCCGTCGAGTGGTACTCCGGCTTGCTTCAGCACGCTGCATCGCTTGGGCTCGGGTTGCAGTTCACACTCTTGGAACGTGTTGTGCCGACATGGTTCGACAATGACGGCGGTTTCACCGACCCACGTTTCGCCGGCCACTGGTGGCCACGCTGGGTTGAGGCCGTGTCGGAATCCTTCGGCGATGCCGTCGCCGGTTGGGTTCCCTTCGACAACCCGCTGGCCTATGCCAACCGAGTGATCCCCGACGATCCTCGCCGCCATGGGGAAGTGCTCGACACCCTCCTGGTCGCCTGGCGCGATGCGTGGCGCATCCTGCGTGGCGGCCCGCCGGTGTCGACGGCGATCGGCGTGAAGACCATCAAGCCGGCCGATCAGACCCTTCCCGCCGCCGAGGAGGCCCGCCGCCAGGATCACCTTCGTTGGCGGCTGTGGCTGCAGGGCCTCGATGACGGAAAGATCAGCATCCCCGGTCGCGCCGATCGCGAGCTGGCCGACTTGGCCGGTTCATGCGACGTGCTCGGCATTGTGGTCGCCGACGTCGACGAGTCGCTTGGCGCTGTGCTGCGCACCGCCGAGATGGGCCCCGATCGACCTTTGGCGATCACGTTGCTTACGTCGCCGGGCAAGGACGCAAATCGTGTCACCGTCGTACAGCGCTTCGAGACTGCGTGTGGCGAAGCCGCCGAAGGCGCCCCGCTGCGGGCGATGGCGCTGAGCCCGACGTTCGACATCGACGGTCACGACGACGGAATCATCACCCGCGATCGCGACGTGAAAGACAGCGCGGCCATCTTCTTCGGCGCTGGAGTGCAGTAGCTTCCGCGTCATGGAGTTTTTCACCGACGTCACCGACCGCATCACCTACGAGGGCCCTGACAGCGACAACCCGTTGGGGTTCCGCTGGTACGACGCCGATCGGGTCGTCGCCGGGCGACGGATGGAGGATCATCTGCGCTTCGCCGTGTGCTACTGGCACTCGTTCAACTGGGACGGGTTCGACATCTTCGGCGCCGGCACGATGGATCGCCCGTGGCATCCGACGTTCGCTCCTGACGCAGACCCGATGTGTGCCGCCAAGGACAAGATGGAGGCTGCCTTCGAGTTCTTCGCCAAACTTGGTGTGCCCTTCTATTGCTTCCATGACCGCGACATCGCCCCGGAGGGAGCGTCGTTCGCCGAGTCGGCCTCCCGGCTCGACGAGATGGTCGAAGTCGCCGCCGAGCACCAGCAACGCACCGGCGTGCAGTTGCTGTGGGGCACTGCCAACCTGTTCTCCAACCCCCGCTATCAGGCGGGCGCGGCCACCAACCCAGACCCCGAGGTGTTCGCCTATGCCGCCGGCCAGGTCGCTCATTGCCTAGAGGCGACACATCGCCTCGGCGGTCACAACTACGTGCTATGGGGCGGCCGCGAGGGATACGAGACGCTGCTCAACACCGACATGAAGCGCGAACTCGATCAGCTCGGTCGGTTCCTGTCGATGGTCGTCGAGCACAAGCAACGAATCGGTTTCAACGGCACGATCCTCATCGAGCCGAAGCCGTTCGAGCCGACCAAGCATCAATACGACTACGACGTCGCCGCGGTGCACGCCTTCCTGCAGCGCTACGACCTGGCCGACGAGATCAGGGTCAACATCGAGGTCAACCACGCCACCCTTTCGGGCCACGACTTCGCCCACGAGATCGCCGCGGCCTTCCACGCCGGCATCTTCGGTTCGATCGACGCCAATGCCGGTGACGACAGGTTGGGCTGGGACGTCGACCGCTTCCCGGTGTCGGTGGAGCAGATGACACTCGGGATGTTGGAGATCCTGCGCGGTGGCGGCTTCACAACGGGCGGGATGAACTTCGACTCCAAGCTTCGGCGTCAGTCGATCGACCGCACCGACCTGTTCTACGCCCACATCGGTGGGATGGACACGATGGCTCGCTCCTTGCTGGTGGCGGCATCGATCGTCGACGGCGGCGAGCTCGACGCCTTGCGCGACGCCCGATACGCCGGCTGGTCAGGTGATCTCGGAAACTCGATCATGGCCGGCAAGCCGCTCGCCGACCTGCACGCCAGGGCGATGACTACCGGCGAGCCATCCCGCGCGTCCGGCCACCAGGAGATGCTCGAGAACCTTGTGGCCAGGCACATCGAGAGGGCTCGCTAGCTGCGGCCGCGATACGTCGCGCTCGTTCCCGATGAATCCTTGTTCAACCGCTTCGAAAGGTGCAGACCTTCGAGCACGAACTCAACCGCCGCGGCAACCGCTGCTGGTGACTCGTCGCCCCCGGTCAAGGCCAGCACCGGTGCACGCAGGGCCGGCACCAACTCCACCAGGCGGGCTTCTTCGACAGAGGCGATGTCTTCGCCGGCGTGGGCGACGATGCCTTCTTCGAACGCGGCAATCACCTCGCGGACCTGGTCGGGCGAGATGCGCTCCTTGTACACCGTCAGCACCGCGGCCTTGACGAGGTTGTCGAGAATCAGGCCGTCGCGGCCCTCCTCCAACGACTCGATCTCGATCTTGCCGTTGCTCGAAGCCGCGAGCGCTTCGAGATCGCAGACCCGCGGAACGACGACGTGCTCGCCGGCACGCAGCCCGCGGCGCAACGCGTTGGCACCGAGCACCTCGACGTTGCTGACCGAGAGTCGCACGCTGACGCCACTGCGCTGATTGACCTGGGTGCTGGCCCGGGCCAACTGACTGAAGGTGGCCACCACCTGCTCCATGTAGTCGGGCACGCGAACGGTCACATTTCCCACCGATCCCGGCCTCGCCTCTTGGTGCATGATCGCCACCTCGGTCTCGATGTCGAGCGGATAGTGCGTGCGGATCTGGCTGCCGAAGCGGTCCTTCAACGGGGTGATGATGCGGCCGCGGTTGGTGTAGTCCTCCGGGTTGGCGCTGGCCACCAGCAGCACATCGAGCGGCAAGCGGATCTTGTACCCGCGCACTTGCACGTCGCGCTCTTCGAGCACGTTGAGCAGACCGACCTGGATACGCTCGGCGAGGTCGGGGAGTTCGTTGATGGCGAAGATGCCGCGGTTGGTCCGCGGCACCAAGCCGTAGTGCAGCGTCAGTTCGTCGCTGAGGTAGCGGCCCTCTGCGACTTTGATCGGGTCGACCTCACCGATCAGGTCGGCAATCGACGTATCGGGCGTGGCCAGCTTCTCGCCATAACGATCGTCGCGATGCACCCACTCGATCGGTGTGGAGTCGCCCATCTCGGCGATCACGTCGCGGGCGTGTTTGCTGGTCGGGGCGTATGGATCGTCGTTGATCTCGCTGCCGGCGACGATCGGCATCCACTCGTCGAGCAGGCCGGTGAGTGACCGGATGATGCGGGTCTTGGCCTGGCCGCGCTCGCCGAGAAAGATCACGTCGTGGCCGGCGAGCAACGCATTCTCGAGCTGCGGCATCACCGTGTGCTCGTAGCCGAGGACGCCTTCGAACAACACCTCACCAGCGGCGATGCGGGCCACAGCGTTACGGCGGATCTCTTCTTTCACCGGAGTCGACCGCCAACCCGACGCCCGCAGATCGCCGAGTGTCTGCGCCAGAGTTGCCATGGTTCGACCATACCGTCTTTCAGCGGCACACGTCAGAGCGCGCACCGCGCCTATCCTCGCCGACGTGGATCTGTCGGGACAGTGGCTCGCCAATGTTGCCGACGACGAGCGACGACGCAGCGCGGTCGGCCTCGAGTACTACGACGACGACTGGCCCGAGGTCGAGGTTCCCAGCCATTGGCGAAACCTCGCACCGTTCGCCGAGAACGACGATGCCCTGATCTACCGCAAGCGGTTCGAGTTGGCCCCGGCGCCAGAGGGTCGGCGCCATTTCGTCACCCTCGACGGCGTCTTCTACCAGGCCGATGTCTGGCTCGACGGTGCCTACCTCGGCGATCCCGAGGGCTACTTCTTCCCGCACAGCTTCGACATCACCAGCCTGTCGCGTATGGCCACCGAGCATGTGCTCGCCGTCGAAGTGGCCTGCCCGCCGCAACGCAACCGGAAGTCCAAGCGGACCATCACCGGCGTGTTTCAGAACTGGGATGCGATGGATCCGACGTGGAACCCCGGTGGCCTGTGGAGACCGGTGCGGATCGACACGACCGGCCCGGTGCGAATCGACCGTTGGCGGGTACTGTGCCGCGACGTCAACGACACCCGCGCCCACCTACGCCTGCACGCCCGGCTCGACAGCGACACTGCGCGGACGGTGCGGGTCTGTACCCGAGTCGACGGAGCGCTGCTCGATCAGCACGAACAGTCGTTGGCCGGAGGTCTCAACGAGGTCGATTGGAACCTCGACATCAACGATCCCCGGTTGTGGTGGCCGTGGACGCTCGGCGATCAGGAGCTGACCGAGGTCGAGGTCGAGATCTCCGTCGATGAGGTGGTCAGCGATTCCCGAACCGTTCGCACCGGATTGCGCGAGGTGGTGCTCCACGACTGGGTGTTCACGGTCAACGGCGAGCAGATGTTCGTCAAAGGCGCCAATCTGGCGCCGACCCGCATGGCGCTGGGAGACGCAGAGCCTGCCGAGTTCCGACGCGACGTGGACCTGGCCCGCGAGGCCGGCCTCGATCTCCTGCGGGTTCATGGTCACATCTCGCGTCCGGAGTTGTACGACGCTGCCGATGAACTCGGAATGTTGTTGTGGCAGGACTTCCCGCTGCAATGGGGGTATGCCCGCACGATCCGCAAGGAAGCGGTGCGCCAGGCGCGTGAGGCGGTCAACCAGCTCGGCCATCATCCGTCGATCGCGGTGTGGTGCGCACACAACGAACCGGTCGCGCCGAACCTCGATCGCACGGCACCGCTCGGCAAGGCGGCGATCCAGTACATCGCCGGCCAGCAACTGCCCTCCTGGAACAAGACCGTGCTCGATCGCTGGGTCAAGCGGGCGTTCGAGCAGGCCGACGAGACGCGCACGACGATCGCCCACAGCGGCGTGCTGCCACACCTGCCGATGCTCGACGGCACCGACAGCCACCTGTACTTCGGCTGGTATCACGGCAACGAAGGCGACCTGGCCGGGTTTGCCGCAACCATGCCGCGGATGGTGCGCTTCGTCAGCGAGTTCGGCGCCCAAGCGGTGCCGGCGGCGGCAGCCTTCATGGAGCCGCAGCGCTGGCCCGATCTCGATTGGGAACTGTTGCAGGAGCGCCACGGGCTGCAACTGCACGCCTTCGACAAGTTCGTGCCGCCATCCGGCTACGCGACCTTCGACGAATGGCGCGATGCCACGCAGCACTATCAGGCGACGGTGCTTCGTCACCACATCGAAACCTTGCGGCGGTTGAAATACCGGCCGACCGGCGGATTCTGCTTCTTCATGTTCAACGACGGTGGACCGATGGTGTCGTGGAGCGTGCTCGACCACGAACGCCAGCCGAAGCTGGCCTATCAAGCCGTCGTCGATGCCTGCCGGCCGGTCATCGTGGTCGCCGATCGCCTGCCCGAGACCGTGTCGGTCGGCACCGCGCTGGCCCTTGATGTGCACGTCGTCAGCGACGTGCACCGCCTGCTGGAGGACACGACGTGCACGGCCAAGCTCAGCTGGCCTGGAGGGTCGCACGCCTGGAAGTGGGCCGGCGACGTACCGCCCGATTCGTGCGTGCGGGTGGGCACGATCCAGTTCGTCGTCGCCGACGCACCTGGTGAACTGTGGCTCGACCTGGTCGTCGAGCACGGCGACGAGGTGGCCAGCAACCGCTACGTCAGCACCATCACCCGTTGACCGGCGGGCGTCAGGTGCGGCTGAGGTCCTTGCGGTTGGCGAACTTGGCCTTGCGGAAGTCCTTGTGCATCAAAGCAATGAAGTCGATCGAAATGCTCTTCGGACAGGCCGCCTCGCATTCACCGTGGTTGGTGCACGAACCGAAGTACTCGTCCATCGTTTCGACCATCGCCTCGACCCGGCTGTAACGCTCGGCCTGGCCCTGCGGCAGCAGGTTGAGGTGGCTCACCTTGGCCGCGGTGAACAAGTTGGCCGCGCCGTTCGGGCAGGCGGCCACGCAGGCGCCGCAGCCGCTGCCCGCGGCTGCGTCCATCGCTGCGTCGGCGACAACCTTGGGAATCGGGATCAGATTGGCGTCGGGGGCGCCACCGGTCTGGGCGGTGATGAAGCCACCGCTCTCGATGATCCGATCGAAGGCCCCGCGATCGACCATCAGGTCCTTGATGATCGGGAACGCCGTGGCCCGCCATGGCTCGATCACGATCTCTTGACCGGAGGTGAACTTGCGCATGTGCAGTTGGCAGGTGGCGGTGCCGCGCTGGGGTCCGTGGGCCTGGCCATCGATCATCAGCGAGCAGGTTCCGCAGATGCCCTCGCGGCAGTCGTGGTCGAAGGCCACCACCTCGCGCCCTTCCGAGATCAACCGCTCGTTGAGCACGTCGAGCATCTCCAGGAACGAAGCCTCGTCACTGATCGAATCGATGCGATAACTGTCGAAGTGACCCTCGACGTCGGGACCCGATTGCCTCCAGATCTTCAAGGTGATGTTGGTCAGCGCCCTCACTTGTAGCTCCGGGTGGCGAGATGCACCGATTCGAAGTCGAGCTCCTCGACGTTGCGGATGGCCTTCATCGGGTCGCCGGTCCATTCCCAGGCGGCGACGTGGGCGAAGTGCTCGTCGTCGCGCTTGGCCTCGCCCTCCTCGTCTTGATACTCGGAGCGGAAGTGACCTCCGCAACTCTCCTTGCGTTCCAGTGCGTCGCTGCACATCAGCATGCCGAGCTGGAAGAAGTCGTCGACCCGGCCGGCCTTCTCGAGGGTCTGGTTCGTCGACACCCCATCGCCGGTGACGCGCAGATCCTTGCGGAACTCGCTGTACAGCGCCGGCAGTTCGGACAACGCCTTCTCCAACCCCTCCTGGGTGCGCTCCATGCCGCAGTAGTCCCAGATGATCTTGCCGAGTTCGCGATGGAACCAGTCGGGCGAACGGGTGCCCTTGATGTCGAGGTATCCCTGGAACCGTTGGCGAGCAGCGGCCTCGGCGGCTTTGAACTCGGGGTGATCGACGCCGGGCATCGGCTTGCCGAGTAGCGGAGCGAGGTAGTTGCCGATGGTGTACGGCAGCACGAAGTAGCCGTCGGCCAGGCCCTGCATGAGCGCCGAAGCGCCCAACCGGTTGGCGCCGTGGTCGCTGAAGTTGGCCTCACCAGCGCAATACAGGCCGGGCACGGTGGTCATCAACTCGTAGTCGACCCACAGGCCGCCCATCGTGTAGTGACTGGCCGGGTAGATGCGCATCGGCACCTTCGTCGGGTTTTCACCGGTGATCCTCTCGTACATCTCGAACAGGTTCGAGTAACGCTCGTAGACCGTGTCGTAGCCGATCCGACCGATCGCTGCGGCAAAGTCGAGGTAGACGCCATTCTTCAATGGACCGACACCTTGACCGATGTCGACGGCGCGCTTGGCGGCGCGCGACGAGATGTCGCGGGGCGCGAGGTTGCCGAAACTCGGGTACAGCCGCTCGAGGTAGTAGTCGCGATCCTCCTCGGGGATCTGCTCGACGGGGCG
>JANNHY010000176.1:0-1849 GCA_031404635.1 Ilumatobacteraceae bacterium | reverse complement strand
CGGACCTTTCCGCGTCGCCGCGCGGTCGCGCCCAAACGCTCGACTCGGCATCGGGGTTGTGTCCGATCTCGATCCGTCGTGGAGAATCAGCCTCGTCCACCACTCGACATCCTATTCATGCGAATTCTTGCCGGTTGCCGCCGAGGTCTGACCCGCCGATGAGATCGTCGCAACGCGTTCATCGACGAGTCGCTCGGCCGCTGATCATGTCGTGAGTCGGGCTCATCCCCGTTCGATGCGGATCGAGTCGAGCACGGCGGCGAAATCGGCGCGAGCCGCCGCCGATGGCCCCGCCAGCGCCCTTGCCCCCGTGGTCACCGACGGGAGCAGTCTCGTGTGGATTACGACGACCGTGCCGTCGATGTCGAGGACCCACAAGGTCTCGACCTCGCCCGGTTCGTAGAGCTCGAAGAGTCCTTGTTCGTACCCCTCCCAGCTTCGGAACCTGGGCGACTTCGTAAACCAGTTCGCCGTCCGTGTTCTCGGCCCATACAACCCGGTTTCGCAGTCCGAGATGTCGGCGGGGACGGTGCGTTGGAATGCTTTACCGGCGTAGCCGTCGACGGAGATGTCCGACGGGGCGGTCACGTCGGCCCATCCCCGCTGCTCACTGAGCGCGGCGACAAGGCTGTCGACGGTCGCCACGGGCCCCGGGTCAGGAGGCATTCCCCCATGCCAGTCGATCCCGTTATCGTCTGCCGCGGGCCCCGCGTGGCAGGCGTCTGAGAACACGCCGTAGGGTCGGCTGAACAAGATCTGGCCGATGTCGAACTGCCCGATGCCCGGACCGCGTTGGGTGTGCCACCCGGCGCCGATGGTGAACAAGATCCGCGCTGTCGGTTTTCCGGTGACCTCATCGACGAAGTACGTCCCGGGCTCGAGCAGCGCTCGCGACCACGGCGGCAGCGGCACCGGCTCGTCGGCCGGCGTCACGACATCGACGTCGCTGCTCGCCACGAAGACGATCGCGACTACGGCGGCTGCGGCGGCCAGGATGCCGGCGACCAGGCCCCGCATCGGCCTCTTCTGCCGGGGCTCGGTTGGGTCCGTGGTCTTGACATCGATCATCGTCACTACCTCCTCGGTGAACTGAACGGGCGACGATGTGTCCGCGCCGGGCATGGGGTCGAGAACCGTCTCGCGGGGAGTCGCTCGCCGCTCCGCGGCAGTATCCAGATCCAGCGCGTCCATCGCCGCCTCGGCGATCAGTCTGATTTGTTCCTCAACGGTGAGCATCGATAACTCCTAGGTCGTTGCGAAGGCGATCAAGTCCGCGACCGATGTGTGTAGCCACCGTCGACGTGCTGATACCCATGACATCCGCGATGTCTGCATGTCCCCATCCGCATCCGTGAGCGAGCCAGATAGCCGTGCGTTGCGTCTTTGGGAGCGCGAGGAGCACCTCGACGAGGCGTGGCTCGACGTCGGGAATCGACACGGACTGGTCACGGAACAGCCGCGGCGTCTTGCGTGTCCGGGCGTGTGATTGACCCACCCGAAATAGGTAGCCGACCGGGTTCGCCATCCCAGCGAGCCTGTCCCAATGCTCGTACGCGAACGCCAGCGCCTCACCAACGGCGTCATCGAGGTGATTGATACCAACCGCTCCGAGCAATGCCCGGCGAAGCCGCGGTTCGACGCTCAGCACGAATACCTCGAATTCCGCATCGCTCACCACGCTGCACACATCCTCACACCAACAGAGACCGGCGAGGTGCAAAGTCGCGCCACATACGATCCACGAAAGTTGCTTGGCCACCTGTGCTTGGCCGTCAAAGCCACCTCAGGAACTCTTGGAACGGTGCTCCGTGATCATCGAGCTGAGGCTGTCGGCGATCACGGCGTCGCG
>JANNHY010000175.1:0-1658 GCA_031404635.1 Ilumatobacteraceae bacterium | reverse complement strand
GAGCAGGACCATCACTCGCTCATGCTCACCGGTGCCAATCGCTACGGGGGTTGAGCACGTCGCCTTCAAGACCGAGTCGATCGACGACCTCGAGGACTATGAGACCACCCTCGAACGCTACGGCTGCACCGTCGAGCGCATCGCCGCCGGCACAGAGCATGGCCAGGGTGAGGCAATCCGCTTCGACTCACCCACCGGCCACACCATGGAGATCTACGCGCAGATGGAAAAGGTCGGCAACGGGTTGCCGCTGTTCAATCCGCCGCCGATGCCGATGGACCTCGTCGGCATCGCCCCGCCCCGTCTCGACCACTGCCTGCTGACCACCGAGAACGTTCCCGACGCGGCGCGGTTCATGAGCGAGGCCCTCGGCTTCCGACTCACCGAGCAACTCGTCTCCAACGAGGGCTACCAGCTGATCGTGTTCTTCGAGCGGTCACGTCAGCCTCACGACATCGCGTTCACCCGTGGAGCCAACGGCGGCCTGCACCATTTCGCCTACTGGCTCGACAGTTGGAGCGAGGTCGGGCGGGCAGCCGACATCTTGCGGATGAACGGCATCGACATCGATATCGGTCCCACCCGTCATGGGATCACCCGTGGCCACACGATCTACTTCTTCGACCCGGTCGGCAACCGCAACGAGGTGTTCACCGGTGGCTACAAGACCGACACGGATTGGGAAACGATCACGTGGACGGAGGATCAATTGGGCAAGGCGCTGTTCTACTACGAGAACCGTGTCGTCGAATCGTTCGTGTCGATCTACACATGAGCGTCACGCGCGATGACGCGCCGCTGTACCTCGCCAAGTACGCGCGGCGCCGGGCCGAACCGGTCGGTCCGCTGGCGGGCGACGCAGACCAGCCGGCGTTCATGCTGCGCGCCCGCGAGCGATCCACGTTGCGGGCTCTGGAAGAACTCGACCGGGTTACTGCGCCGCCGGGCCGCACCGAGGAGTTCGCCCGCCAGACCGTTTCGCCCCGCGAGCAGTTCCCTGGTGAATTCCGCAAGCGAATCACCACGTCGATCGATGTCCGCCTGATCCGCCACGGCCAGACGCAGGGCTACGTCACCGATGGCGCGCTGACGCCGCTCGGTCATTGGCAGGCCCATCGCAAGGGGCAAGACCTGGCCAAGGGTCTGAGGGAGGGGATGACCGTCAAGTTCCCGCATGCTCCCACGGCCCGCGCCACCGAGACGGCCGTCGGCGTACGCAGCGGCGTTATGCAGGCCCTGAGCCGCTACGGAATCGGCGACGTCAACGTCGAGGAGCCTTATCCGCACGAATCGTTCAAGAACTTCCAGGTGTGGGCCGGCGGCCGCGAGGTCGATGTCACCGCCGCATTTCAGGAGTTCGCCCAGATCCACGAGGGCTACCAGCGGTTCGGCATCGGTGACCGTCCCGGTTGGATCACCGAGATGAACCGCTTCTACCGCGTGCTTCAAGCCGGCGGCGATCCGATCACGGTGTGGCTCACCCAACCGCTGTTCTATTTCGAACCGCCGATGATCGTCGTGCGTCGCCACTGGCAGGGCATCACCGAGATCGTCGAAGACAGTGGCCCGAACACGGCGATCTACATGTGTGGCCACTCTGGTCCGATTCGCGCTGTCGCCGCCTCGGCAGTCGGTCACGATCCCGGCGAGCCGAACAA
>JANNHY010000174.1:0-6388 GCA_031404635.1 Ilumatobacteraceae bacterium | reverse complement strand
GCACGTCGTGCCGACCTCGCTGGCACCGTAGGCATCCCAGAAGATCGGGCCCCACCAGTCGATCATCGCCCGCTTGACCTCGACCGGGCACTTGGCACCGGTGTGGATGACGAGCTTCATCGACGAAATGTCGTAGCGCGCCTTGACATCGTCGGGCAGCGCCAACAGGCGAACGAAATGGGTCGGCACCATGACCGCCGACTCCGTGCGGTACTCGGCGATTGCGGCGAGCGTCGCCTCGGCGTCGAAGCGGTGCAGGATCACAGACGAGATGCCGGCCACCAGCAGGCGCATGCCCGACAGGGGGCCGGTGTGGTACATCGGGCCGACGACCAGGTGGGTTCCGTACTTCGCGAAGCCGTGCTGCTTGAGCGCGTCGAGGTGTTCGGCCATCGTCCCGCCGCCGGCGAACATCGTCGGCGGCAGTTCGGTACCCTTCGGCAGCCCGGTGGTGCCCGAGGTGTACAACAGGTTGGGTAGCGGGGTGATGTCGAGCGGTGGTTCTGTCGACGCCGCGCCCGCCAACCATTCGCGCCAGTCGGTGATGCCGTCGATTCCGTCGCAGTACCAACCGACGACGGTGTCGACCCCCGCCTGCCGCGCCGCGGCGAGGCCCCGATCGGCGGTTTCGGCGCCGACGAACAGCACCCGTGTCTGCGAATCGCCGAGGATGTAGGCGGTCTCCTCGGCGGTGAGGTGGAAGTTGACCGGCACTGTCGACGCCCCGGCCAGCAGTCCGCCGAGGTGGGCGAGTGCTGTCTCCACCGCATTCTCGGCGAACACCGCGACCCGAAGGGCCGGGCCGAGGTCGATGGTGCACAGGCGGTTGGCAACACGGTTGAGCGCGTCGTCGACAACCGCCCAACGCAACGCCTGACGGTGGTCGCGGATGGCGATCTCGTCGGGGCGATCGGCGGCGAGTTGGCGGGCGAATGCTGGCACGTCCGTGGACGATACCCAGGGCGCGGTGTGCAATCCTGATCGCATGCGCTTCGCCTTCAGCACCTCGCCGCAACGTACGACCTGGCCGTGGATGTTGGAGGTGTGGAAGCGGGCCGACGAACTCGACGTGTTCGAGTCGGGATGGACCTTCGATCACCTGTATCCGCTGATGGGCGACTCGACGGAAGATTGCATGGAGGGTTGGATCACGCTGACCGCGTTGCTGCAGGAGACGCAACGGTTGCGCGGTGGAGTGCTGGTGACGGGCATGGTGTATCGACATCCGGGGGTACTGGCCAACATGGCGTCGACGCTCGACATCACGTCGGGTGGCCGGCTGGAGTTGGGCATCGGCGCCGGATGGAACGAGGAGGAGTGCGACGCGTTCGGCATCGACCTCGGGACGATGGCCGAGCGGTTCGATCGCTTCGAAGAAGGGCTCGCCGTGTTGGAGAGCCTTCTGACCAACGATCGCACCACCTTCGACGGTCGCTACTACAAGCTCACCGAGGCGATGAACAATCCCAAGCCCGTGCAACGCCCGCTGCCGGTGTGTATCGGCGGGCAGGGCAAGAAGCGCACCCTGCCCTTGGCGGCACGCTTCGCCCATCACTGGAACTACTCGGGCACCGACCCAGCGGGGTTTGTCGATTGTATGAAGGTGCTGCACGAATCGTGCGCGGCGATTGGTCGTGATCCGGCGGAGATCACCCACAGCACGGTGATGCGCTGGTCAGGTGACTCGGCCGCCTTTCGCGACGAGGTCGCAGCCATGGAGGCCGCCGGCGCCCAGATGGCCATCGTCTCGTTGCCGAAATCCTCGCCACCCTCGCTCGTCGACGACATCGCCGCCACCATCGCCGAATAGCCTGCTCATCGAGCTTCAGGCAATGATCACGAGCCGCCGAGATGTGGTGCGAGCAGTTCGAACGTTTCCGGCACGTAGGGCGTCAACTGCACCCGCTCGATGCCATGCGACTCCAGCGCCAGAAGCGCCTCGGCGACCTCGGCCGGCGGGCCGATGAATCGACTCATCCACGAATCGCCGAGGGTCGCCGAGAGTTGTCGAAGACGAGGATTGTCGCCGACCCCGACCTGTAAGAACGTTCCAAGAGGTACGTCGGGACGCACGGCGCGGACCTGGGCCACCAGCGAGTCGAGATGGGTCTCGTCGACCAACTGGAACGCGGCGTAGTCGAGTTCGCCACCGCGCGTCGCCGTGCTCGACACCTTCAACTCGACCCGATCGACGAGTGGGGCGATTTCGCGGATCGACCGCGGCCCGCCGAGCGAAGCCACCAACGGTGGTGGTGTCACGTCGGGTCCGAGGATGTCGACATCGACGCCGTAGAACTCCCCGTGGAACGAGCAATGACGAGTACGCAGCAACTCTCCGGCGATCGTGATGGCCTCGATGTAGCGGCTGATCCTCTCGGCGGGTGGTGGATACCGGTGGCCGATCTGCTCTATTTCAGCGCGCGCCCACCCCGCGCCGAGCCCAGCCTCGAAGCGGCCACCCGAGGCTTGTTGCACGGTCAACGCCGCCTGGGCGAACTCGACCGGCGAACGGAGGAGGTTGTTGGCGAACGACGAGGTGATCATGAGCCGCGATGTCGCTGCGGCCATCGCCCCCAGCGCCACCCATACGTGGGGGTAGGCGCGGCCCCGATCCCAGAGGTGGTCGGCGACGGCCAACCCGTACCATCCCTCCGCCTCGCGAGCCCGCGCCCACGTCGCCGGCTCGACGCCGATTTCGACGTAGTTGGGTACGAATTGCAGGGTCATGGCAGTAATCCGGTCTGCAACTGTCTTATCGCTTTCTCCGACACACCCAGTCGGCGCGGCCACGACTGCAGCGAACCGAACTCGTCAACGGCCTCGACAGCCAGCAGACGCATCGCCTGGCGCGGAGCCGTCCACATGAGCTCAGGTGAACGGGCCACGGGTGGATCACCCGTGGTGGGGGACTCCAACATCGCGGCACGTCGTCGCCGGCTCGGGTCGTCCGACCGGGCGTAGTCGTCGGCGATGGACTCGAGCGAGACGCCGATCGCCGCTTGGATGAACGCCACGACCAACCCGGTGCGATCCTTGCCGGCGGTGCAATGCACCAGCACCGGCCCGTGCCGCACGTGATCGGCCACAACCTCTATTGCTCTGACGAGTTGCGGTCGGCAACGCCGGATCAGCTCGGAGTACATATCGGTCAGATCGACAGGCTCCTCCATCCGTGGTGGCTCGTTGTAGTCGATCATCTGATCGACCAGCTCGATGTGATGGGTCACATCCTCGCCGGCGAACCCTAGCGACATCTCGACGAAGCGCTTCTGCCGCAGATCGACCACGCATTTCAAGCCCAGCGCGGCGACGGTGGCGCGTCCTGCTGCAGTCAACCGCTCCGGTGCGTCGGCGCGGTACAGCACACCGCGGCGCATCGTCGTGCCGCCGGCTGTTGACCATCCCCCGGCGTCGCGAAAGTTGAAGCAACCCTCGATCTCGCAGATGGTGGTCGTCACTGGTGGTTGTGCCAGTCCATCGTCGACCTACATCACGTCCATCTGCAGGCGGTGATGCCTCACCTTCGGGCCGGCGATCCAGTTGCACATCTGCGGATCGGCCATGTAGACATCGCCCTCTATCCAGCTGCCGTCGGCGCGGAACAGGCCGACGTGATCTCCCTCGGTGACGCGCACATTCCCGTTGCCGTCCTGCTCGTACAGTGCCTTGCCGAAGGGGTGTCGTTGACCGAGCATCTCAGCCGTCCACCCAAGTGCCGAGTAGTTGATGGATCCAGCGCACCTTGCTCTCCTGATAATTGCCGAGCGTGATCCCAGGCTTGCGGGTCTGCCCGAGGCCCTTTTGCACCTTGGGCATGTTGAAGTTGTCCTGCTCGAAAATCTTTCCGAGCATGCCGAGCTCGGGCGCCTGGATCCACGAATCGTCAGGACCGAGGTAGGTCGTCTTGGCGGGCATCGGTCGCTCACCTTTGAACGGGCTGAGCAGGAACACCTCCATGATCGCCTCGCGATGGTTGTCGCCATTCGGGCGGAAGCGGTAGACGATGCGGTTGTAGGCACCCCACGGATGGAAGTTGGGGAACAGCGTGTAGTCGATGTTGTCGATGAACTCCGCATCGGACCAGCCGTCGACATCGTCGCCGACGATGCCTCTCCATCGCTCGCGGGCGGCCACCGCCGAGGCGTGACGAGCGTTGTCGCCATCGGCGACAGTGACGAGGCCACCCTCCTCGTCGACGCGCGTGTCGACCATGTAGTCGATGATGTCTTCGTCGGTGGGCATCCAGTCGAGCAGAGGGCTGGGGATCCCGCCCGGGGTGATGATCCTGCTGAAGGTGTCCCAGATGTCAACCTGGCTGTTGGTGTCGCCCAGATACGGCAGCGCCTGCGGGTGAGTGGCGTTGACGTGGTACGACTCGCTGAAGGCTTCCTGGGTGACTTTCCAGTTGGCACGGATCACCTTGGCGACGTGCCCCTGCACGTAGCGGTTGCCGAGATCCCACCGCTCGAACTGGGTGGGCAGATCACCTAGGTGCTCGCTGAGCGGGGCGCAATCGGGATCAGGGTTGATGAACACGAACCCCGCCCACGTGCCGACTTTGGCCTCGGGCAGGGAGAACGCCTCGTCGGTGACGTGGTCGAAGTCCCATCTTGCCGGCACGTCGGCCAACGCGCCATCGAGCGTCCAGCAGAAGCCGTGATACGGGCAACGAATCTCGTCGCAGCGGCCCGAGTAATCCTTCAACTGACGGCCGCGGTGCAGGCAGGCGTTGTAGTACGCCTTGATCTCGTCGGGCGCTGTTCGCATGACGATGAACGAGAGACTGGCGATGTCGTAGACGATGTAGCTGCCGACGTGTGGGATGTGCTCCTCGCGGCAGGCGAACTGCCACACCCGCTTCCACAGCCGCTCGACTTCGCGTTCGTGCCATTGGCGCGAGGTGTAGCGCTCGGTGGAGATGTCTTCGCTACCGAGGTAGCGGGGCGATTCGAGCCGCAGCACCTCCGGCACCTCGTGGGTATCGGTGTCGAGTAGCCGCTGATACGTGATCCCCGGGGATCGAGCGCCGATGGCCATGGAATCCTCCTCCTCGTTCCTGCTTCGACCGTAGTACTTGCGGCCTTCCCAGGAATTTATTTGGGCGTAAAAGTATCTCGAAGCCGAACCGGGATGGGACGGTCAGGCAACCCACGGCTGAGTCGCGCTACATTGTAGTTGTGACTACGCCTATCAGTGTCCGTTTTCCCGACGAAGTGGCCCGCCGCCTGCGCGGCCGCAGCGCAGGATCAGGGGAGGCCACCTCGGGGCTCGTCGTGCGACTCGTCGACGAGGGAATGCGTATGGCCGAACATCCCGGAGTCCTCTTCCGTGACGGGCCGTCTGGCCGGCGGGCCACGCTTTCGCAGGGACCGGATGTCTGGGAGATCATCATGGTGTTGAACGACTTCGCCCGAGGTGGAGTCAACGAGGCGATTCGACGATGTGCCAAATCGCTCGGCCTCACCGAATTGCAGGTTCGGGTGGCGGAGAACTATTACGCCGCCTATCCGCAGGAGATCGATGGTCGAATTGGTCTCAACGCCGCCGCGGCAGAGCGCGCCCAACATGCGACCGAGGTGCGGCGTCGGTTGTATGCATGAGGCTGCTGCTCGACGGACTGTTCTCAGCAAAGGTGGCAGAGGGATTGCGCCGGCGAGGTATCGATGCGTTGTCGATCCAGGCGTCGCCTCGACTTCGCGGACTCCCGGACGATCAGGTTTTTGTCATCGCTCAACTCGACCGTCGTGCGCTGGTCACCGAAAACCTCGCCGACTTTGTCATTGTCGAGTCTGCCTGGCGAGCGGAACACGAAAGGCCGCATCATGGCCTGGTGCTCGTTGGGCCAGGTTCGTTCTCACGGCACAAACGGGGCGCCATCGGCCAGTTGGTAGTCGCCCTGGCCAGGCTCGCCGAGCAAGGTGGTGTCGAGCGGGGCACTGTCTCGTGGTTGGTGCCACAGCGATAGCGTCCTCGAAATGGGGAACTCTGGCAACCGGGCGATGGTCAAGCCGGCGTCATGATGGCGGCGCGGTGCCGTCGACCAGCGCATCGATCCAGCGATGGAGGTTGTGATTGCCGCGCTCGTTGCGCCCGAATCGGAAATGGTCGTCGGCGATCGCCGGCAGGGCCGCGGTGATCTTCATCACAGTGCCGAAATCCTCGTCGCGAGTGACGGCTGCGTAGATCGCTCGCTTGCGCTCGGCTTCGGCCATCATCTCCTCGGTCACCAGCGGCTCGCGGAAGTACTGGTACTGGGTGACGATCGACCTGTCGGCGGTGGCGCCGGGCAGGATGCGGCTGATCATCAAGCTGGTGTGTGCATCGTCGCCACCTCCTCGCTCGAGCTCGGCATCGACATGGGCGCCGTCGACCTCGTCGTCCAGGTGTC
>JANNHY010000173.1:0-6249 GCA_031404635.1 Ilumatobacteraceae bacterium | reverse complement strand
GCAGTACCTCGGCGACGACATCGCCCCTGGGGCGATGGCCTGGGCCGAGCTGACCGGCGAGCTCGGACCGCTCGAATTCGAGCAGGTCGCGGCGGACCACCCGCTGTTCGTGCTGTACGCGTCCGGCACGACCGGCATGCCCAAACCGATCGTCCACGGGCACGGTGGCATACTTCTCGAACACCTCAAGGTGTTGGGGCTGCACGCCGATCTCGGACCTGCCGACCGGTTTTTCTGGTTCACCACCACCGGCTGGATGATGTGGAACTACCTCGTCAGCGGATTGTTGACCGGCGCGGCCATCGTCACCTTCGACGGTGATCCGGCGGCTCCGGCTCTCGACGCCTTGTGGGATCTTGCCGCGGAGGCCGAGGTCACCTGGTTCGGGGCCAGCGCGCCGTACTACATGACGTGCCGCAAGGCCGGGCTGTGGCCGGGTGAACGGTTCGACCTGTCGCTGCTGCGGGCGGTGGGCTCGACCGGTGCCCCGCTTCCCGCCGACGGGTTCCACTGGATCTACGACGTCGTTGGAAGCGACGTCATGCTGTCGTCGATCAGCGGCGGCACCGATGTCTGCTCGGCGTTCGTCGGCGGCTGCCCGATGGTGCCCGTGGTGGCCGGCGAGATCTCGTGCCGCTATCTCGGCGTGGCGGTCGAGGCCTTCGACGACACCGGTCGTTCGGTCGTCGGCGAGCAGGGCGAGTTGGTGGTCACCAAGCCGATGCCGTCGATGCCGGTCGGTTTCTGGGGCGATGCCGACGGCTCCCGGCTCCAAGCCGCCTACTTCGATACCTACCCCGGCGTGTGGCGTCACGGCGACTGGATCACGCTCGACGAGCACGGCAGCTGCATCATCACCGGACGCTCCGATGCCACGCTGAACCGCGGCGGTGTGCGCATCGGCACCAGCGAGATCTACCGCGTGGTCGAGGCGGTCGACGGTGTCAGCGACAGTCTGATCGTGCACCTCGAAGATACCGATGGAGGCGGCGCAGGCGTGCTGGTGTTGTTCGTCACCTTGGGTGATGGCGTTCGGATCGACGACGTGATCGAGCCGATCAAGGCGTCGTTACGCAGCAACCTCTCGCCGCGCCACGTACCCGACGAGATCCATGCCCTGCCGTCGATTCCGACAACGTTGTCGGGCAAGAAGCTGGAACTACCCGTCAAGAAGATCCTCGGCGGCGCCGACCCCGACTCAGTCGCCAGTCGCGGGGCCTTGAAGAACCCCGAATCGCTCGACGCCGTCGCCGCCGCGGCCCGCTCGCGCTGAACCGTGTGGAGTGTTTCAGCGCACCCTGGTGGGCCCGAGACACTCCACAGGGTGCGCACGGCGTCGATGAAGGCCTCGCTCATGGTCGCTCCCCTTCGTAGGCCCGTTCCAGCAGACCGAGCAGATCGGCCTCGTCGACAGGGCGCGGGTTGACGGTGATCTCCTCCGCCGCGGCGTGTGCGGCGCCCGGGAGATCCTCGCGCTGCAACAAACCGTCGTCGCCCCTGAGATCGGCGAGCCGTGTGGGCACGCTGCTGGCCACCGCCAGCTCCCACAGCGCTGCGGCGGGATCCCCACCGGGCACGCCGAGCGCCTCGGCCAGCCTGGCCATCTCCATTGGCAGAGCCGTTGCGTTGAAGGCGACGGCATGCGGCAGGATCACCGAGTGGGCATCGGCGTGCACCAGGTTGAACCTTCCCCCCAACACATGACACAACTTGTGGTGCAGCCCCGTCGAGGTTGTGCCGAGCGCGACACCCGAGAGATATGCGCCGTACAACAACCTGCCGCGGGCACCGACATCACCGGGGGAGGCCATCACCGTCGGCAGCGATTGATGGATGGCGCGAACGCCTTCGAGCGCCAAGGCCGACGTGACCGGGTTGTTGCCCGGCGCATACAGGGCTTCTACGGAATGAGCGAGAGCGTTGAACGCCGACGGGCCGGTGAGGTGCGGCGGCAGGCTTACGGTGAGTTCGGGATCGTAGACGACTGTCTTCGGCAGTACGACCGGATCCTTGCCGGTCTGCTTGTGACGACCGCCAGTGAGTCCATAGATAGTGGTCTGCTCGCTGCCGGCGTACGTGGTCGGCACGGCGACGATGGGCATAGCATGAGTCAAGGCGATGGCCTTGGCAGGCCGGTCGACGAACCACCACCGATGCACACCACGCAGTCGATCGCCATATCGGTCGCCGCGGAGCGGGCTCGTTCGGCCAGCTCGACCGGCACGTGTTGGGCGACCTCGTCCCACGCCAGCGCCAGCCGTGACCGGAGTTGCTCGGTGACCACCGCTGCCGTTGCCGCTGCCTGCCCATCGGAGATCAGCATCACCCGCTGCCGCCCGAGACGCTCGACCTCGGCGCCGACCTCGGCCAGGCGTCCGGCGCCGAACACAACGCGTGCCGGCAGTTGGTCGTATGTGAACTGGTTCATGCGGCTTGCAACCTGCGCAGTGTGTCGAGCTCGTGGTCGGTCGGCTCATCGGTGGTGGCGACATCGTCGATGAAGCGGACAACCCAGCCCGTCGCGGCCGTAACCTGGTCGCGGGAGACGCCAGGGTGCAGGCCGACGACCACCAGCTCGCAGGTGTCGGGATCAGGCTCCATCACGGCCAGGTCGGTGATCACCCACTTCGGCCCGCCACCGCGCAGCCCAAACCGCTCGCGGTCACCCTTGCCGTCGCCATAGCCGATCGACGTTCGGAAGTCGCAGCGCTCGACGAAGGCCCGCGCCGACTGGCGCATGATCACCATCACCGCGCCCGCCGACGCGGCGATCTCGGGCGCGCCACCGGCGCCGGGCAGGCGTGTCTTCGGCGACTCGTACGAGCCGATCACGGTTGAGTTGATGTTGGCGTACTTGTCGAGTTGGGCGCCGCTCAGGAACCCGATGTCGATGCGTCCGGCCTGCAACCAGTAGGCGAAAATCTCCGGCACGCTGACCACCGCGTCACTGGTCTCGGCGAGCTCGCCATCACCGATCGACAGCGGCAGCCGGGTGGGCTTGGAGCCGATGCATCCGGATTCGTAGATCAGTACCGGCTCGATCGGATAGAGGCGGCGGGCCAGGTTGGCCGCCGTCGACGGCAATCCGATGCCGACGAAACATCGGCTATCCCCCGCTGCCGCAAGCGCGCCGAGCTTGCGTGCCGCGTTGACAATCATCAGTTCGTCGGTGGTGTACTCGGCCATCAGATGCCCACGCTCTGGCGGTACTCGGCGAAATCTGCCGAACTGGTGATGTGCTTGTCGACCCAGGTCGTGAAGGCGTCGCGGTCCTTTGAGATCGCATCCCACGCCTTGTAGAAGGAGTTGTCGCGCACCGAGAAATCCAACGCGTAACTCGGATGGGCGCCGCCAGGCACATGACAAACGGCGCTGACCACCCACGACGGCAGCACGATCGCGCCCGGTACCGGCGGCAGTTCATCGACGATCTCCTCGACTGTCACGATCGATCGCTTCGAGGCCAGCACCGCCTCCTTCTGCACTCCGAGCAGACCCCAGATCTGCACGTTGCCGTGGCGATCACTGCGCTGGGCGTGGATGATGCCAACATCAGGGTTGAGCGCCGGCACCGCTGCCAGCAGCTCGCCGGTGAACGGGCACTCGACGGTCTTGATCGTGGTGGTGTGCTTCGCCAGATCTGTGCCGATGTAGCCGCGCAGCATGCCGAACGGCAGGCCTGCGGCCCCCGCCGCGTAGCGGGTGGCCATGCCGGCATGGCTGTGCTCTTCGATCTCGAGCCGGTGCGGCCACTGGTTCTCGACGGCGTCGCGAAATCGTTGTAGCGACCCGACACCGGGGTTGCCGCCCCACGAGAACGTCAGCTTGGTGACGCACCCGGAGCCGATCAATTGGTCGTACACCATGTCGGGTGTCATCCGAACCAAGGTCAGGTTGCGCCTGCCCTGGCGGATCAGCTCGTGACCGGCGGCGTGCGGGATGAGATGGGTGAAGCCCTCCAGCGCCAGCATGTCGCCATCGTGCACGTGCTCAGCGACGGCTTCGCGCAGTGATATGACCATCGGGATCAGAAGTCGACGGGATACACGCTCGCCTTGCCCGTACGGATCATCTCCGGCAGTTCGGGCGAGGCGTTCTCCCACACCAGCAGCATCGAACGCTTGGGGCTGTACCCCTGGTGGCGGATGTCGCCGGGCATCGCCGCGACATCACCGGCCTTCATCGTGACCTTGCTGCGTGGTGCGCCCGAGTCGCGGTCCTGCACATCCCACACGATCTGATCGCTGAGCTGAACGAACCATTCGACACGGTCGTTCCCGTGGAACACCGGCAGGATGTACTCCTCGCTCGTCGGGCAGTACAGGCTGGCTTTGCACACGCTGACCACGCTGGGGTTCCACGTCACATCGCTGCGGCTGATGTAGGCGTACAGGTTATAGGCGGCGACCTCGTGCTCGAATCCGGGCTCGGGATAGACATCGGGCTCGTCCTGGGGAACGTCGGCGAACATGCGGTTCACCGGATGGGTGGCGTCAGTGCGAATCTTCTCGTCGCCAGGCACGCTGACCATCCGAGCCGCCGCCACTCGCCGGCGGGTGATGGCCTCGGTGTTGTTACCGGCCTTCACGCCGAACGGCTTGTCGGTCTCGGCCGGACTGGCGAACGGGTCGAACGAGGCGTTCGTCCAATCGTCGAGCATCGCCTTGAACGTGTCGCCGATCAGCGGGGTCTCGAAGTTCTCGGTGTGGTCCAGCTCGGCCTTGCGATAGGCGTCGTTGAACCGGCCGGCAAACATGTCGACGGTGCCGTAGTGGTTGACGGTGCCGAACACGCTGTCGAAGTTGACGGTTCCGTAGAAGAAGTCCCAGGCGACGTCGCGCTGCAGGGCACGCAGGAACACGTCGGCACTCATCACATGCTTACCCGTGGGCCATGCGATGTGGACGAAGTATTCGTCACGAGAGAAGTGGAACGCGCCAAGGCTGAACTGGCGATAGCCCTGCACGTTGGGGTCTGTCGATTGCACGTCGGTCATGGTCATGTTGGTAGCTCCCTTGTCAGCTCAGGCAGATTTCGGCCCAGCGCTCGATCGTGTCGTCGCCGAGGATGGTTTGCAGCAGGACCACACTCGGCGCCGAGGCGCTCATGCGATAAGCGGCGTTGGCGGGCAGCAGAGCCTGATGCCCTTTGCGCAGTACGATCCGTCCCATCTTCTTGCCGGCCGGCTCGCCGTCGATTCGCACCGAGCCCTCCTTGTCGGCTGGCACGACGGGCGAGTCGAGCTTGACCAGATCGATCGTCACTTCTCCGTCCATACACAACGGGAACTCGTCGTGGGCGCAGGTGCGCCACTCGCTGGTGCCCTCGGCACGGATGGCTTCCAGCACGTACTGCATGTTCTTGCCGACGGCGACCTTCTCCCACGGCTTGGACGAACCGGCCACTTCGAAGATGTTGGAGAACGCGTAGTTCTTCGCCTGATCGTTGATCAGCTCGATGCCGCCCTTGTCATAGTCGGCAAGCGACCCGAACTTGGTGACGTACTCGATCACACAAACCCCCTCAAATGTTCGCATTGCGCACACTCGTGCGATATGTGAACATTGTCGCGGGAGGTGTGCCAGGGTGTCAAGCGGCAACATAGCAAGCGACGATACGGAGCGAGGCTACGTCCGGTCGTTGAGCCGCGGCCTCACCGTGCTGCAGGCGTTCAACGCCGAACGGCCGGCGATGACCGTGGCCGACATGTCGCGGGCCACCGGGCTCACCAGGGCCACCGCTCGCCGCCTGCTACACACCCTCGTCACCCTCGGTTATGCATGCACCGACGGGCGCACCTTCGAGCTGACACCGCGTGTACTCGACCTCGGCTTCGCTTATGTGTCGTCGTTGCAGTTGCCCGACATCGCTCAACCGTTCATGGAGGCGCTCTCCGATCGAGTCCACGAGAGCGTGTCCTCCCCGCCCGCGCCAGCCGCGACTTGATAATGCTGATCGCGAAGGCGGCGGCGGACTTCTATAATCGTCGAGGCGGCTTTGCCTTGGCGCGAATGGCCGCCTGCGCTGCCGCAAGACGCGCGACAGGAACGCGATAGGGCGAGCACGATACGTAGTCGAGCCCTGCAGCGTTGAAAAACTCAACAGACTTCGGATCGCCGCCGTGTTCGCCGCAGATGCCGGTCTTCAACCCGGGCTTTGCCTTGCGTCCACGGGCCACGCCGATCTCGACGAGCTCGCCAACACCTGCCTGATCGATCGAAACGAAGGGATCGATCTCCACGATCTCGC
>JANNHY010000172.1:0-5008 GCA_031404635.1 Ilumatobacteraceae bacterium | reverse complement strand
CCAACTGCTCGGCGTCCGGGCCGAGTTGGCGGAGATCTTCGGCAACCCGCTGCAGCTCGACGCGCAGGTTGCTTGCGTCGGCTTCAAGGCTGGCAACCACGCCGGAGTCCATCAGCTGGCCACGATCGCGCTCCATCGAACGGCGCCGCTCCACCAGCACGGCAGCGATCCCGCGGGCCCGTTCGCGCAACTGCTCGACCCGGACCATCTCGTCGGACAGATCGAGGTCGCCCCGCGCCGTAAGTTCGGCCTCAGCCGCCATGACATCGACGTCGAGGGCAGCCAGCTCGGCGCGCAGTTCCTGCTCGGCGGCGTGCAGCGTGACCCTTTCCCCGGCAAGAGCGGCCAGACGGGAGCGTTGCGAGCCAATCTCCCGCCCGAGCAGGAAGACCTGCAGCGCGCCCAGTTCGGCCACCAGATCGCCATGACGGCGCGCTGCGTCTGCCTGACGCTCCAACGGGCGCAGCTGGCGACGCACCTCGCGAAGCAGGTCTTGCACACGAAGCAAGCTGGCCTCGGTGGCATCGAGGCGGCGCTCGGCCCTTTCTTTGCGGCGGCGGAACTTCAGCACCCCGGCGGCCTCTTCGATGATCGACCTGCGCTCCTCCGGACGGGCGTTCAACACCGAGTCGATCTGACCCTGGCTGACGATCAGGTGCTGCTGCCGGCCCACACCGGCGTCGCTGAGCAGTTCCTGCACATCGAGCAGCCGGCAGGTGACACCGTTGATCGAGTATTCGCTCTCACCGGTGCGGAACAACGTGCGCGCCACGGTGACCTCGGTGAACTCAATCGGCAGCAATCCGGCCGAGTTGTCGATTGTCAAGGCAACCTCGGCGCGGCCAAGGGCCGCACGTTTGGCGGTGCCGGCAAAAATGACGTCGTCCATTTTCTGGCTACGCACCGCGCTGGGGGCCTGCGCGCCGAGCACCCAGGCAATGGCGTCGACGACGTTGGACTTGCCGGATCCGTTTGGTCCGACGACCACCGTGACCCCAGGCTCCAGCTGGAGGGTGGTTGCGTCGGCAAACGACTTGAATCCTTTGAGGGTCAGCGACTTCAAGAACACGGCGCCCCGACCATAGCCGCGCCTGGCAACCCAGCCGCAGACTTCCCTCCCCATTTCGGGGCGTCGGGCGATCGAACGTGCCGCGTCAGCGCTGGCAGCGGGGGCAGAAACAGGTCGAGCGGCCACCTGAGACGACCCGCACGATCTCGGCCCGACCGCACGTCAGGCAGCGCTGCCCGGCCCGGTCGTAGACCCGGTGATCGAGCTGGAAGCTGCCCCCATCCCCCATGACGTCGACGTACTGGGTATCAGACAGCGTGCTGCCACCGGCTTCGATCGCTGTCTGCAGTATCGAATGGATCGCTGCGTGCAGGCGACGCACGTCGGCCACTGTCAATGTGTTCGACAGACGGTCAGGGCGCAACCTGGAGCGGTGAAGGATCTCGTCGCAGTAGATGTTGCCGATCCCGGCGATCACGTGCTGGTCGAGCAGGAGCGGCTTCAACTGCCGCGCCCGCCGGCGGAGAATGCCGCCGAGTTGAGCTACGGACAATCCATCGGTGATCGGGTCGACTCCAAGCCGAGCAAGCTCGGGCAACTCGACGTCGACACGATCGGGATCGAAAACCACCATCTCGCCAAAAGTGCGCGGGTCGACGAACCACAACTCCTGCGCAGGCGGTCCAGCCAGGTGTAAGACGACGTGGGTGTGGGCCGGCCGTTTCGAGCCGGCATCGCTGACCAGCACCCGCCCGCTCATCCGGAGATGGACCATCAGCTCCTCACCGGTGTCGAGCGAGCACAGGATGTACTTGCCGCGGCGACAGATCGATGTGATCGTCGCCCCGGTCAGACCGTCGATCAGGGCTTGACGAGACGTGCGCCGCACCGTTCGCTCGCGCCCGACCTCGACTCGCTCGATGCGACGGCCGACAACGAACGAGACCATCCCACGCCGCACGGTTTCGACCTCGGGCAGCTCTGGCACGGGCTACTCCAGGGCACGGAGGGCGTCGTAGGCGAGGGACGCGGCTTGCTGCTCGGCCAACTTCTTCGACTTGCCCTCCCCGGCACCCAGCACCGTTCCGGCCACGATAACCGTCGCCTTGAACGTCTTGGAGTGATCCGGTCCGAACTCGGTCAGCAGGTAGACGGGTGCTGTATCGTGCAGTCGAGCGGCCAACTCTTGAAGCATGGTCTTGTGGTCGAGTCGGTCGAGCCTGCCAGCGGCAACGTCGAGTCGCTCGCTGAACAGCCGGGTGACCAAGGCCTTCGCCGCATCCACCCCACCGTCGAGGTAGACGGCGCCGAGCACCGCCTCGAACGCGTCGGACAGGATCGACGGCTTTCGCCGACCACCGGCGGAGTCCTCACCCTTGCCGAGCAGTAGCCAATCGCCGAGACCGATCTCTTCGGCGACCTCTGCCAAAGCGGTGGCGTTGACCACGCTCTTGCGCAGATCGGTGAGTTTGCCTTCTGCGAGATCACCGAGGCGTCGATAGGCGAGTTCGGCAACCAGCCAACCAAGCACCGCGTCACCGAGAAACTCAAGGCGCTCATTGGATGGTTGACCGCCGACCTCGGCGCACCACGACCGGTGAGCCAGCGCCCGTCGCAGCAGCGATTGGTCGTCGAATTCGTAACCGAGCCTTTGGCTCAGTTGTCCGAGGCCGGCGCCAATCTCCGTCGCGCTCACGCGTTCCGGACACGGTCGTAGACATATTCGACGGCGTCGCGCACCGTCTTCAGATCGACGAGATCCTCGTCCTCGATACGAAAGCCGACAGAACGCTCGCTGAGGTCTTCCTCAAGAGCCTCGACCAACTCGATCAGCGCTAGCGAATCGGCATCGAGGTCATCGACGAACGACTGCCCTTCTGTAATGGTCGATGGCTCGATCTCGAGAATGTCGGCAAGGTTGGCGCGGACGATCTCGAAAACCTCATTGCGGTCGAGCGGACCCTGTTCGACATCGGTCTCGGCAGGCACGGGTAAACTCTCCTCGGGTGTCGTCAGCAGGGCAGCAGCCTAGCGCCTCGGCTGCCCCGCGGAGGGAGCGGTCGCCCGCCTAATCGTGAAGGGCGACGGTGGCGCGGATCTCGTCGACGAGACGATGTTCGACCATCTCGTGAGCGAGTTTGATCGCGTTGAGCATGGCCTGAGCGTTCGAGGAGCCATGACTGATGATGCACACGCCCTCGACGCCGAGCAGCATCGCCCCGCCGTAGGTGTCGGGACTGACCTGCGCATACAGCGGCAGCAAGGCCGGCAGCAGCGCGTCAGCATGGGGCTTGTAGTGCTCCTCTGCGCCAAATGCCTGCAGGAGTGCCGTGAGGATCACCCGCAAACCGCCTTCGAGTGCCTTGAGCACGACGTTGCCTGTGAAGCCGTCCGTCACTATCACGTCGGCGGTCTTCTTCATCACGTCGCGGCCCTCGACATTGCCGATGAAGTGGATACCCGGCGCGTGCGACAACAACTCGAACGCCTCCTTGCGCAGCGTGTCACCCTTGCCGGGCTCCTCGCCGATCGACAGCAGACCCACCGACGGACGATCGATCCCGAAGCGGTGGCGGGCGTACACCGAGCCCATCTGACCGAACTGCACCAACCACTCCGCTTGAACCTCGGCATTGGCGCCGGCATCGAGCAAGATGTTGGGGGTGTGCCCCGGCACAGGAATCGGCGTGGCGATCGCCGGACGGCTGACTCCTTTGATGCGACCCATGCGGAACAGGGCCGACGCCATCGTCGCACCGGTGTTGCCGGCCGACACCATCGCCGATGCCTTGCCGTCGCGCACCGCCTCAGCGGCGCGCACGAGGGTCGAATCCTTCTTGCGGCGCACGGCGTGGGCGGCATCGTCGTGCATGGTGATGACTTCAGACGCCACGATCAGGGAAAGATCGCCACAGCCTTCGAGGTCCGCCGGGCCGACAAGAACAACGGGGATACCGAGAGCAGCCGCAGCGTGCGCGCCGGCAACGATCTCGCCTGGCGACCGGTCACCCCCCATCGCATCGACAGCGATCGGCAACATGAAAACGTGTGGGTCAGCCGACGTCGACGGCGACACGGTCCTTGTACCAACCGCAGGCCGGGCACACGGTGTGCGGCAGCTTGGCGGCAGCACACCGCGGGCACACGCTGCGCGACGGGGCCGACAGCTTCCACGCGCCTGCGCGATGGCTGCGCGTCTTCGACTTCGACTTCTTCTTCTTGGGAACGGCCACAGCAGTCTTCCTTGACGAAACGAGCTACGAGAGGTTAGCGGGACACGCGCCTGTTGCGGCTACTGGTCTGGCAGAATTGCCTTGAGCTGGCTCAATGCATCCCAGCGGGGGTCGGCCACGGCGGTGACGCAGTCGCATGTAGCGGTGTTGCGATCGATTCCGCAGGTGGGGCACAGCCCGGCACAATCCGGGCCACAAAGCGGAGCCGCCGGGGCATCGAGCAGAAGGCTTTCTCGGACCATCGGTACCAGGTCGATCTGATCGCCGACGATCTCGAAGGCGTCGGGATCGGTGATCTGGCTTTGGTACAGCTCGTGAACGTCGCTGGCGACCTCGCCGCTCGCCGGGGCCAGGCAACGCCGACACGAGTCGGCCCACGGCGCTCGCAACTCGCCGTCGACGACGACGCCGTCAGTCAACGATTCCAACCGCAGCGACACCATCACCGTCGCCTTGAGGTCGAACCTTCTGTCGGCGATACCCAATTCGGCGACGGTCGGTTGCAGACTGACACGCCGCTCCGAGCCCGGTCGGCGCAGCAGTTCGGCGACGTTGATCAGCAGCGGATTGGACATGCACCCAGGTTAACGGCGAGTTCGGCTAGCGATCCTGGTCGAAAAAGCCCTTGGTCGGATCGTCTTCCTCGATGGCCTCGTCGGCGCGGTGGGCGCCGATCGACAACCGTGATCGGCCGGCGTGCACCGTTCGTTGCAGCTTGTCGAGGAGGATCTCGAAGCTGCCCAGTCGCTGATCGAGGAAGTCTTCG
>JANNHY010000171.1:0-7799 GCA_031404635.1 Ilumatobacteraceae bacterium | reverse complement strand
GTCGTCGACGGCTTGGTAGTTGTCGTCGTCGACGCATAGGTGGTGGTCGTCGTCGACGGCTTGGTAGTTGTCGTCGTCGACGCATAGGTGGTGGTCGTCGTCGACGGCTTGGTAGTTGTCGTCGTCAACGCCACGGTCGTTGTAGTGGTCGGTCCGGTTCCGCCGGCGCACGTGTGCGAGAGGTTGAACTTCGGTTTTCCTCCGCTCGGCGTGATCACCGCCGACGAGCCGTACAACAGCAGGTCGGTGAGAACAGATCCGCCCGGAACGGCGACGAAGACGTTGTCGGTTTGCCGACCGTTAGGGATGATCGCGGCTCCGCTGACCGTGTAAGACGGATTCGTGGGTCCCAAATTGAGGGTGATCGACACAAAAGCGAACGACGCATTGTTCGGTGCGATCACGAAATGCCAGTAGGCGACGCTCGTGTCGGCCGGACATTCCGAGCCAGTTCCGGCGGCCGCCGTATTGTTGTGGAGCGCCACGGTTTGTGTGGTAACAGGCTGAGCCTGCGGCGCGGCACTTGCTGCGGTGGTGACGAAACCCGCCACCATCAAAATCGCGCCGCCAAGTACGGCGATCATTCCTCCCGAACTCCGAGCGTCTTTTGTTGTCATGACCCCGTCCAATTGACCTAGTAATTCTCACTCAAAACGTTATCAGACAACGCGCCGCGTCCGGTATGGGCCATTCGACCCATCGGATACGGACCGACCTAAGCCCTATGGTCAACGCACCCGATCGAAGCCGACGGGCCGCCGCTGCCGAGGTACCGTGCCTGCTCAGGGCACGCCAGGGGTTCCGAGCGTCGTCGGAGATGGCGCACGACTGGTCGAGATGTGGCTTCTGGCACAACAGGCGGCGGCTTCGGCTCGTGTACGCCTGCGTGGAGTGTCAGGAACCTTGCCGAACCGAATCATGAGCAAACCTTGACATTCCCTTGACCTTGCCGCGGCCTTGTTGCGCGTGGCCCGGCGGCGATCAACGCAGTGGCGCACCCGTGTCGAAGTCGAAGAAGTGGCAGCGCTCGACGTGCACTCCGAGTGGGATCACCGAGTCGACGGCGATCCGGGCCATGCCGTCCACCTTGGCCACCATCGGGGTGGTGCCCTCCGTCGCGGTCGGGTCGACCTCGTCGTGGTCGGCCAACTCGCGTGTGTCCTCTGTGTCGACCGGAGGCACAGGGATCGAGAACTGCACGTGCGCCTCCGAACCCATCGACTCGACGAGCAGCACCTCGACGCTGATCCGCTGATCCTCCGGCACGGTTTCGCACGGGTAGGCGAAGAACTCGGGTCGGATGCCGACGATGACCCGGCGACCGGCAGCGGCGAGAAGACCTGGATACGCGGCGAGGGCCGGCTCGGGCACGTGCAGCGAATGCGGGCCGAAGCAAAGCGATACCGACCGATCGGACCCCGCGGCCGTGTCGACGCGCACGAGCGCCTCGACCATGTTCATCGCCGGGCTGCCGATGAAGCCGGCCACGAACAGGTTCTCGGGACGCTCGTACAACTCGTGCGGGTCGGCCACCTGTTGCAGCACACCCTTGCGCATCACTGCGACACGGTCGGCCATCGTCATCGCCTCGATCTGATCGTGGGTGACGTAGATGGTGGTCACGCCCATCTCTCGGCGCAGCTTGGCGATCTCGCCGCGCATCTGCACGCGCAGCTTGGCGTCGAGGTTTGACAGCGGCTCGTCCATCAGGAACACCCGCGGGTCGCGCACGATGGCTCGACCCATGGCCACGCGCTGGCGTTGGCCGCCGGAGAGCATCTTCGGTCGCCGGTCGAGCAGTTCGGTGAGTCCGAGCATCTCGGCCGCGCGCTTCACGCGCGCTTGGATCTCGGGCGTGGGCATCTTTCGCAGCTCGAGTCCGAACGAGATGTTGTCGGCGACGCTCATGTGCGGGTACAGCGCATAGCTCTGGAACACCATGGCTATGTCGCGTTGTCGCGACTGCGCTTCGTTCATACGTTCGCCGCCGATGCGCAGCTCGCCCTTGGTGATGTCCTCGAGCCCGGCGATCATACGCAACGCAGTCGACTTGCCGCATCCCGATGGACCGACCAGCACGAGGAACTCGCCATCGGCGATGTGCAGCGACAGGTCGCTGACGGCCTCGAACCCGTTCTCGTAGATCTTGTAGATGTGGTCGAGCTCGACGTCGGCCATCAGCACCTTCCCCTCATGGTTCGAATCGCCAGATGTGCGTTGCCGGTCCATCGACCGGCAGGGTGACTTTGCCGTCCTTGGCGACCAGATCCTGGTCTCCGTAGAGCGCGACGGCGTCGGCACGAAGGCCCAACGCTGTCGTGTCGAGTGTGACGGGAGCGTGCGCGGCGCGGCTGACCTGCACCAGCACCGTCTCGTCCAGGCACTCGCGCAGGAACACCACCACGTCATCGGCAGTGAGCACCCATCGCATGCCACCGCGTCGAAGCGCCGGCGACGCATGCCGGGC
This sequence comes from Ilumatobacteraceae bacterium, assembly GCA_031404635.1. Classification (GTDB taxonomy): domain Bacteria; phylum Actinomycetota; class Acidimicrobiia; order Acidimicrobiales; family Ilumatobacteraceae; genus JAENVT01. The sequence continues at coordinate 5,332 of JANNHY010000171.1, read as the reverse complement.
GGCGATGAGCGAGCGGTGGCCGTCGAGCACTTGCTGGTCCCACCGGGCAGCGTCCCATGGCATCGGCGTGCGCCCGACGTCGCTGTTCTCGCCGGTGAGGCCCACTTCGTCGCCGTAGTAGACCGTGGGGACACCCGGATATGTCATCAACAGGCCGACCCCGGCCAGTTGATGAGCTGCGTCGCCAGCGACGCTGCGCCACCGTGCGGTGTCATGGGAGCCCAACAGCGTCATGCTGGCGGCGGTGGATCGCCATGGCATCGCCGCGACGAAGTCGTTCATCGTCGAGGACATCGAACCGCCGTCGATAAGCGGTGGCGGCGACGGGTAGCCGAGCTGGCCGATCTCGGACCGTGCGTCGCGCAGCCAGCACCACACCGGCCGGGTGAAGCCGGAGTAGTTCATAGTGCCGTGCCAGCCGTCGCCGCGAAGATCGGACGAGGCGTCGTAGCAATGCTCGGCGACCAGCCAGGCGTCGGGTCGCACGTCGGCGATGGTCGCCCGCATGGCCCTCGCTACCTCGTGGTTGGTATCGATGTCGTTCAGGCGACCGGTCATGTTGGCGACGTCGACTCGCCAGCCATCGAGATGGAACGGTGCGCGCAACCATTTGCCCGTGACCGAGTCGGGCCCGGCGAGCATGCGCTCGGTCAGCTCGGACGCCCGGTGATCGAGCTTCGGCAGGGTCTTCACGCCGAACCATCCGACGTAGTCGTCGCGCTCGTCACTCTCGAAGAAGTAGAACTTCGCCTCGGCACTGGCTCGATCATCGCGAGCCGCACGGAACCATTCGTGGGTGTCACCGGTGTGGTTGGTGGTGAGATCGCCGATGATCCGCACACCAGCGCGGCGCGCAGCTCGGGCGAGCTCGATCATCGCCTGGTCGCCGCCCAGCAGCGGGTCGACATGGTCGAACGAGCTGGCGTCGTAGCGGTGGGCGCTCTCGGCGGGGAAGAACGGGGTGAGGTAGAGCGTGTTGGCGCCGAGCGACACGATGTGATCGAGCCGCTGCTGCAAACCGACGAGGTCTCCGCCGAACATCTGCCGGGTGGACACACGCCAATCGCGCCGCACCGGGTCGTCCCATCCGCTGACCGCTGCCCACGACGGCCAGTCGCGCTGGAGGTCCGAGGATGCAAAGCGGTCGGTGAACACCTGGTACACGACGGCGTCGGCGAGCCACGATGGTGGTGCGGCGAACGAAGTGAGCCAGAAGTCGGCGCCATCGGTGACGTCTCGGGCGAAGACCCCGGCGGCGTTCACCCATCGGTACGGCGCGGTGCCGTCCTCCAGCAGGAAGCGGTAGCGCATGATCGGGTTGGTCATGTGCACGTCGGCCCGCCACCACGTCTCGCGCTGGTCGGTGCGGTCGATCGCGGCGGCGACGTACCTCGGTTCGCCATCGGGAGCCGAGCGCACGAACACCCGCTCGGCGCGCGATGCGTGCGGCACGCGCAGGAACACCGACACGGACGACGCCACCTCCGGCGCGCCGTCGGAGACATAACGCTCGGAGCCGTCGTGGTGTGGCGCGAGCAGCGACATCTCAGCCCTTGACGGCACCGGACGTGAGGCCTGAGACGACGAACCGTTGGAGGAAGAGCCACAGCAGAATCACCGGGAGGGCGACGACCAGCGATCCGGCCGCGAACGGCCCCACTCGTTCGAGCAGCAAACCTCGTTGTCCTCTTCGCCAGGGACCTTCAGAGCGATCCAACCACACGAACGGACGTTCTGGCAAGGGGGCTTGACGTCCTCGGAAAGGTCGGGTCGACGTCTGACCGTCGACGCCTCATGTCGACGCTGCGATAGGTCCGTCGAACCACGTCGACTCGGACCTACGCTGCTCGAATGGTCAACACGGTGCGGCACGAACACGGAGAGGTCCTGACCAGGCGTTGGGTCGTCGATCTCGTCCTCGACCTGGCCGGGTACACGGTCGAGAACGACCTGGCCACCATGGTTGCAGTTGAGCCAAGCTTTGGCCGTGGAGCGTTCCTCAACCCAATGGTCGAACGGCTCATCGCTTCCGTTGAGCAACATGGCCGAAGCCTCGACGAGTGCAGCAAGGCAATCATCGCCATCGACCTACAGGAGCAGAACGTCCGTGACGTCGACGCTCTCCTGTTCCATCGCCTCTGTTGGAGCGGTGTAGAGCGTCGTCTCGCAGCACGCCTGACGAAGAGCTGGCTTCGGCAGGGCGACTACCTACTGACCGAGCCGCCCCGTGGAGGAGTGGACTTCGTCATCGGGAATCCGCCCTACATCAGGCTGGAGGAGATCTCCGACGATCTCATGGTGCAATACCGGAAGCAGTGCCGAACGATGTCTGGTCGTGCGGACATCTACGTCGGCTTCTTCGAGCGGGGGCTGACCTCGCTCAAGCCGGGAGGAACCATCAGCTTCATCTGCGCTGATCGCTGGATGCGGAACCAGTACGGACGGGACCTCCGGAGTCTGATCTCCGCTCAGTTCTCGATGGATGTCGCGCTCTCGATGCACGACGTAGACGCCTTCGAGGAGAAAGTCTCCGCCTATCCGGCGATCACGGTGATGCGTCGTTCCACACAGGGGCAAGCCATCGTCGCAGATGCCACAGCGGCCTTCTCTTCTGCCGACGCTCCAGCGTTCACGGAGTGGACCCGGAAGCCCACGAAGCCCTTTGCCAAGGGCGGCATTCAGGCGTCGCAGCTTCCTCATTGGTTCGACGGCGACGAATCCTGGCCATCGGGCGAGGCGGACGTCCTGGCGCTCCTGGAGGATCTGAACGACAGGCTCCCGACGCTCGAAGACGAGGCGACTGGGACCAAGGTCGGAATCGGCATCGCCACCGGAAACGACGGCGTCTATCTCACCACCGATCCCCAACTTGTCGAGTCCGCCCGACTGCTGCCGCTCGTGGTCAGATCGGACACCGCCACAGGGCAGATCCAGTGGCACGGCACGTTCCTCGTGAACCCGTGGGACAAATCGGGATCCCTGGTCAACCTCGACGACTTCCCCAAGCTGCGAGAGCACTTCGAGGCGCACCGGCCGCAACTGGTTGACCGCCACGTCGGCAAGAAGGACCTCGAACGCTGGTACCGGACAATCGACAAGGTCGACGCCAGATTGACGAGCCGGCCGAAGCTGCTGTTCCCGGACATGGCGAGGAGCGCCCACCCGACGCTGGACAGCGGCGACCTCTACCCACACCACAACCTCTACTGGGTGATTTCGGACAAGTGGGACCTTCGAGTGCTGGGCGGCCTTCTTCTCTCGAAGGTCACGGACGCATTCGTTGGCTCCTACTGCGTCCGCATGCGTGGCGGCACGATGCGATTTCAGGCGCAATACCTGCGACGAATCCGAGTGCCACCAGTCGACTCCCTCAGCGCTCAAGACATGCACGATCTTGCCGATGCCTTTGACCGGCGAGACGTCAAAGCTGCGACCGACGCAGCCATCAGGGTGTACGGGATCGAACAGCACAGAACAGCACTTGAGGCCATCCGATGACCAACTACCGCCCAGACCGCTACGAGGACGGCTTCGCTGCAGCAATCAAACTGTTCTGGGACACAAGAGACCAGCAAGCCCGAGCACAACTCGAACGAGGCGTCACCGACACGGGAACCCGAGGCGCTGTCACAGGCGGCGGCCACCTTCTGCCGATGGCGGTCTTGATCGAGCAAATCTTCAATGACTGCGGCATCCCGATGCTGGGCGGCAGTCACGTGCTCCCAGGCTATTACCGAAGCACCAAGGCGTGGGACGGCGTGGTGACATACAAGGGCGAACTCGTCGCCATCCTCGAACTGAAATCTCAGGTCGGGTCGTTCGGGAAGAATCAGAACAACCGCATCGAGGAGATCATCGGCCAGGGCAGGGACATCAACATGGCCGCCCGCCGAGACCTGCTCGGCAGACTCCCGCCGTGGTTCGGGTACCTCATGATCGTCGAGGACCATGCAACGTCGAGGGCCAGAAGCAAGGGCTCCAGGCCCCATCCGCAGTTCCCGCTGGACGAAGCGTTCTCGGACGCTCCATCCACGATCGAGCGCTACAGCATCGCCCTCAACCGCATGCGGCTTGAAGGCGAGATCAGGGCAGCGTGCCTTGTCGCCACAAGCGCAACAACTCACGACTACTGGTATCCGGACGAAACACTGAGCTTTAGTGCGTTCTCGTCGGCTATCCGAGGACGAGTTATCGAGGTCCTCGGCGCCATTGACTAGGTGGCTTACGCCGGGTAGCAGCCGTCACGCTGTTCGACGGCTTAGCGTTGCCACGGGAACTGCTTCTCGATTGGTCAAGAGCGACGTTCGACCAAAGCCGCCGGGACGAACCATGGGCAGACCATGAAGCGAGGCTCAACAGTTCGATTACCCCATGTGGTCTCCCCGGTCAAGAGATGAGGTATGCCCTAAAAGCCGCATCAGGCGGGCTTCCGAAGAAGTCCGCCTGACCACGTCATTCTGGTCGGGCTGACAGGATTTGAACCTGCGACCCCTTGTCCCCCAGGTTTGTGACGGCCATCGGCTCCCGTCCGTTGCCGTTGGCTGCCTACCGCTCTAGCTGCGGTATTAGAGGTATGGCGGGCCAGTCCATCCGCTCCGATCCGCTGCCGTTGGCTGGCGTTGGTGGAATGGCCCACGGAATGAACGCGGCTCGACTACGGCTGTATTCGCCGTTGGGCTAGTTGGCGGTCGATCTCCAGGGCGATGCCACGACGCTCCGCGAGGTCGGCCTGCAGTCGAGCGAATACCTCAGCGAAAGCCGGGTCGGTGGAGATCTTGACGATGCCCTCTTCGTAGGACAGCCCGGTGGCTTTCTCGACGGACTCGATGACCCGGGTCGCTTTGACCTCGTTGGTGAGTGCGGCCATCTCGATCGCCTCGCGGGCGCGTGGGCCGACCTTTGACCAGTCCGGTTCGTCGGTCATGCCACTGACGCTAGTTCGCGTGCTCGATCACAGCCTCCCGGCCATGATCTCGGCGGCCAACTCGTTCAGGCTGGCCTCGACGTGGCGCCGCATCGCCTCCGAGCCGTTGATCGCCCCGACCGTGAACAACGGGCCGGTACTACCGGCCACAGGGCCCGCTGACGGCCCCGAGGGCATCGCCGCACTGATCGGCCCACCGATCGCCGGATCGGCCAGCAGGGCCGCCAAGCGGGAGGGCTTGGTCAGCGGCAGCACCGCCTCGCGGCCTGCCTCACCGATGACGGCGGACGTTGCTTTGTCGAACAGCCCGCCGTCATCGAGATAGGCCAGGCCGCCCCCCTTTGGGGGCTTGATCTTCCCCGCCGTGGAGAAGGTGGCCACGGTGTTGATGTCGGTCGGGATCAGGTT
>JANNHY010000170.1:0-1587 GCA_031404635.1 Ilumatobacteraceae bacterium | reverse complement strand
ACTGGTCTTTGAAGTCCGCCAGATCAATCTTCATTCTCCTCTGCCCACCCATGGTTATTTCAGGTGCATACACCCAGCCGCGGGTGATGATCTCCGGACCGACGAGCACCTTGCCGGTCTCGATGTCGACGGTGACGACGACCACGACGACACCTTCTTCGGCCAACACCTTGCGGTCGCGCAGCACACCCTGACCGACATCACCGACGATGCCATCGACGTACAGATATCCCGCCGGCACACGACCGGTCGCGGCAAGCCCGTCGTCACCGAGAGTCAGCACGTCGCCGTCCTCGCACACCAGCACATGATCACGGGGTACACCCATCAGGTAACCGAGCTTGGCGTTGGCCACCATGTGGCGATACTCGCCGTGGATGGGCACGAACCATTCCGGCTGGGTCAACGACAGATACGTCTTCAACTCGTCGGCCTGGGCATGGCCGGTGGCGTGCACATCGGCAACGCCGGAGTGAATGACCTGGGCCCCGGCCCGCAGCAGGCCATCGATCACCCGGTTGACGTTGCTCTCATTACCCGGGATGGCGTGGCTCGACAAGATGACCGTGTCGGTCTCGCCGATCTTGACCCACTTGCTTTCGCCGCGTGCCAGCAGCGCCAGCGCCGACATCGGCTCGCCTTGCGATCCCGTCGAGATCACACAGATCTTGCCCGGTGGATAATCGTCGATGTCTTCGGCGTCGACCAGCGACTTGTCGGGAATCGTGAGGACCCCGAGGTCGCGGCCCATGCGAACGTTCTTCTTCATGCTCAGGCCGAGCGTCGCCACAACCCGACCCTCGGCGATCGCCGCGTCGGCAATCTGCTGGATGCGGTGCAGGTGGCTGGCGAAGCTGGCGGTGATGATCCGCTGGCCGCGCTGCTCGGAGAACTGAGCGCGCAGCGCGGCGCCGACGCTCGTCTCCGACGGGGAATGGCCGTGCTCCTCGGCGTTGGTCGAATCAGCCAGTAACAGACGGATGCCTTCGTTGGAGGCGATCGAGCCGATGCGAGCGAGGTCGGTGCGACGGCCGTCGACGGGCGTGAGGTCGAGCTTGAAGTCGCCAGAGTGCAGGATCACGCCCTGTGGTGTGTGGATGGCGATGGCATGAGCGTGAGGCACCGAGTGGGTGACCGGTATGAACTCGACGTCGAACGGGCCGATCATCCGTCGCTCACCGTCGGCCACGACGTTGAGGCTGGTCTTACCCAACAACCCGGCCTCCTCGATGCGGTTGCGCGCCAGGCCGAGTGTGACCGCCGAACCGAAGATTGGGAAGCTCAACTCGCGCAACAGATAGTGCAATGCACCGACGTGGTCCTCGTGGCCGTGGGTGGCGACGACGCCTTCGATGCGGGCGGCGTTCTCGCGCAGCCACGTGAAGTCCGGCAGCACGAGATCGATGCCGTGCATGTCGGCGTCGGGGAACATCAGCCCGCAGTCGATGAGCAGCACCTTGCCGTCGAGTTCGATGGCCATGCAGTTGCGGCCGATCTCACCGAGACCGCCGAGGAAGACGATGCGGACGGGCGAGGCCATCAGGCGCCGACCCTGTGGCAGCTATCGGGTGGGGAAGTCATCGCGAC
>JANNHY010000169.1:0-1642 GCA_031404635.1 Ilumatobacteraceae bacterium | reverse complement strand
GTCAGCATCACACCACCGACACCGACGATCAAGGTGATCCACCCGAGCCGCAGATCGTTGCCCGGCACCGGCACGTACAGATACCATGCGCCGATGATGAACAACACGATGCCGACCCCCGTCCAAGATCTGGGGATGCCGACCTGTACGTCGATCGCAAACGCCAGCATTGACAGCACGAGCAACACCACGGCAATCGGTCGCGCCGGTAGCGCGCTGAGGCCGTAACAGCCGAGCAAGGTGCACAGCGCGCCCACCCCGCCGGCGATGCCCACACCGGCGGTGAAGAACTCGAAGATCAGCAGTGCGATGCCGATGACGAACAGGAGGAAGGCCATCGGGGGGCTGGCCACGGTGTGCATGACCTCGTCGATCAAGCCAAGCCCGCTGAACACCGGCACGGTGGAGATGTTCTGTTCTTCGCCCTTGTCGTTGAGCTGCTTCACAACGGTGTTGACCAACTGGCCATCAATCGACTTGCCGTCCATCGCCAGCACCATGTTGCGGACTGTCGGCACGCCTTCATCGGTGGTGTCGAGCTTCAACACCCCAGCGGCACGAGCCTCGTTGAAACTCATCGATCCGTCCACCAGCTGATCGGTCGCGTCGCCGAAGCTGATCGGCTCGGCGTCGACAGTCAGGGGCGAACTGGTGTAGCCGATGCGGCTGCCGCCGACCATGGCTGTCACATCGGCGACGGCCATCAACTGCGCCGGCAGGCCGTAAGAGCGCGACGAGCGCGACGGCCCGACCCAGATTCCGATCGGCACCGTCGCATCGGCAACGCGCTGCAGCAGGGCGGTCATCTCGTCGGCGTTCACCACAGCGCCGCTGCTGTCGAGTTGCAGGATCAACGCCTCTGCACCGTTGGATTCGCTGCGCTCGATGGCTTCGACGATCGAGCGGACGACGATCATGTCGACGATGCCCGAGACCTGCAAAACATCGACCGGCGCCAGCTCGGACGCATCGGTCTCGTCGCCCTGCGTGTCGCCGGTCGTGGAGGTCGCCGGTGTCGACGCATGAACCGGCGGTGACAACAGCGACAGCCCGGCCAACCCGATAAAGGGCGCGATGAGAATTGTGATCGCTAGTCTGCGCACAAGTGCCTCCGAAGAGCGTGAATCCGCTGCAGTTCTTGACCGACACCCCGGTTGCCATCGTTGCCGGCAAGGGGGGCGTCGGAAAGACAACAGTAACTGCGGTTTTGGCCCGTGCGGCAGCCGAGCAGGGACTTCGTGTGCTCGTCGTTGAACTCGACGGCAAACCGACGCTGGCCAACTTGATCGGCGACGACATCAGCCACCTCGCCCTCACTCCCACTGCTGCACTTGCCGAGTACCTCGAGACCCGCGGCCTCGGCCGCGTCGCCAAGCGGCTGGCCAGGAGCGGTGTCATCGAGGTCGTCGCCACTGCCGCGCCTGGCATCGACGACATCGTTGTGCTCGGCAAGATCAAGCAGCTCGAACAAAGCGGCGACTACGACCTGATCGTCGTCGACGGGCGAGCGCCCGGCCAGTTGCAGTCGCGGGGGGGTGCCGATACGCTCCCGCCCCTCTCAGTCGCGGTCCGCACCGCGCCCAGGAAGGACCCGACCCATGGCCAAGCTCTCGCAGGTGCTGCGCGATCAGCGCCGCAAGGT
>JANNHY010000168.1:0-1554 GCA_031404635.1 Ilumatobacteraceae bacterium | reverse complement strand
GGGCAGCCCCAGAACGCTACGTACGAACGTTCAATTCTGGGGCTGCCCGGACCACTCGGGGACGGGCTCTCGCCGAGGAGGGAGGATCGCCATTAGGCGCTGACTTTCTTGTTGGCTTAGAGACGCTCCTCGAGGGGAAGGAAGCGTTTGCGGATACGAATCGCCTTCGGGGTTACTTCCACGAGTTCGTCCTCGACGATCCACTCGATCGCGGTCTCCAGTGTGTGGATCTTCGGCGTCGGCAGCTTGACGGCGTCGTCGTGGCTGTGGGTGCGGATGTTGTTCTTCTCCTTTGGACGCACAGCGTTGACCACCATCTCGTCGTCGCGGGCGCATTCGCCCACAACCATGCCCTCGTAGACCTGCTCGCCGGGGTTGACGAAGAACTGCCCGCTGAGCTGCAGCTTGTCGAGCGCATACCCGGTGGTCTGGCCGACACGATCCGAGACCATCGCGCCACCGCGAGAATCTGGCATGTCGCCGGCCCAGGGCATCCATCCCATGTGGTGCTGGTGCAGCAAAGCTGTGCCGCGGGTCGTCGTCATCAGCAGCGAGCGGAAACCGATCAGACCGCGGCTCGGACACTCGAAGGTCACGATCGTGCGACCGGCGTCGCCGGTGCGCAGGTCGGTGATCCGCCCCTTGCGCGGCGCCAGCTCCTGGCTGACCGTGCCGACGTGTTCGTCGGGCACGTCGCACACACCCCGCTCCTGCGGCTCGAAGCGCTTGCCGTTGACTTCCTTTGTGATCACTTCCGGGCGGCTGACCTGCAGCTCGTAGCCCTCGCGACGCATCGACTCGATCAACACGGCCAGCTGCAGCTCGCCGCGGCCGGCGACCTCGATGACATCGGGCGAGCCTGTCTCGAACAACTTGATCGAGACGTTGCCGAGCAGCTCCTTGTTCAACCGATCGACGAGGTGGCGGCTGGTCACGTACTTGCCGTCGCGGCCGGCGAACGGCGAGGTGTTGACCCCGAACGTCATCCGCAGCACCGGCTCGTCGACGATCAGCCTGGTCAGGGCTTCTGGCGACTCAGCGGAGGCGATCGTGTCGCCGATCTCGACCTCGGGGAAGCCGGCGACGACGAACAGATCGCCCGCCGACAGCTCGTCGACCTCGTTGCGGCTGACGCCCTGGAACGCCATCAGCTGGGTGAGGCGGCGCTTCAACGGTGCCTCACCTTCGTGGAACTCGGCCTCGAGCAGTGCCACGGTCTCGCCGCGACGCATCACCCCGTTGACGACGCGACCGATGGCCAGACGGCCGAGGTAGTCGCTGGCGTCAAGGGTGGTGACCATCGCCTGCAACGGCGCTGCGGGATCGCCCGACGGTGCCGGGATCGCCTCGAGGATCGTGTCGAGCAGCGGCGACAGGTCGGCGTCGTCGTCGGGCATCCCCACGCCCCTGACGGCCTTGCCTTCACGGGCCACGGCCGAGATGATCTCGAAGTCGATGTGATGATCACCGGCATCGAGGTCGATGAACAGCTGGTAGATCTCGTTGAGCACTTCGTCGGCGCGGGCATCGCCACGGTCGACCTTGTTGATGATC
>JANNHY010000167.1:0-12558 GCA_031404635.1 Ilumatobacteraceae bacterium | reverse complement strand
GGTCTTGTTCGCATCGCGCGCCCAGGTACCGGCGAGGGCCCGGGCCAGGTCGTCCTCCTCGGCGAGCAGGTCGTTCGCTCGATCGCGCATTCGGCGCGGTTCGACCAGTGCAACCCGGGCGGTGGTGGGCAGCACGTCGGTGAGCAGATGTTCCTCCTCGACCAGCCACGGCAGCCAGCTCTCCATGCCGTCGAAGACGGCGCCCTCGGCCAGGCGTTCCCAATGCTCGCGACCCCAGGGCTCCTCGGCAACCAGTTCAGCAGCGCGGGCCCGCACGGCGTGGCTGGGCAGCAACTCGCGGGCGGGGAAGATGAGCACCTCGGTGAGGTCGTCGGTGCTGCGCTGGTCGTTGACCGTGAACTCGGTCAACCGGTCGACCTCGTCGCCCCACAGGTCGATGCGGATGGGCGCGTCGGCGGTCGACGGGAAGACGTCGATGATCGCGCCGCGCCTGGCGACTTCGCCACGATGCTCGACCAGGTCTTCGCGGCGGTAGCCGAAACCGATCAGCTTGTCGAGCAGAGCATCGGGATCGATCACGTCGTTGGGTCGGACCCGTACCGGCTCGACGTTGATTGCCTCCGGGCTCAACCGTTGCAGCAGCGCCCGCACCCCGGCAACGATGATCTGTGTTGCCGCGATTTGGGTGGTTGGTTCCCGCGCCAGGTCGCGGCGCAGGCGCCACAGCACGTCCATCCGCCGCCCCATGGTTTCCACACTGGGACTGACTCGCTCGAAAGGCAACGTTTCCCACGCCGGGAACAACACGACGGAGTCGGGCGGCATGAACTGGCACAGGTCGTCGTAGAGCTGCCCGGCGTCGGTGCCCGTTGGTGTCGCCACCAGCAGCGGATGACGGTCACCGAGTTGGGCAAGAGCGGCGACGGTGACCGCCCGCGCCGACTCTGGCACTGCCACCAGCGCGGCGGGATTGCCGAAGGCTTGAGTCAGCCCTCGATCATCACGAAGCAGACGGGGAAGCGAGGCGAGCGACATGACCGCCGCTCAGGGTATCGAGTCCGCCGCGACGCGGCTCCCAGTCGGTGTGCGATGAGAGTTGTGCGCTCCATGACGGCTCATCGCTCATCGCCGGGGTTGGGCAGGAAGCCGTTGAACTGGCGCATCGCCACGTCGGGGCCATCGGCGAGCAGTACCTCGACGGCGTCCGCAGCGCTGACGACGGCCGCGTCGAGCAATGCGCGTTCAGATTTCGGCAGCCGTGAGAGCACGTGATCGGCGCCACGTTCCTTCGAAGGTGGCTTGCCGATGCCAATTCGGACGCGTACGTAATCGTGAGTCTTCAGATGCTGAGTAATGCTGCGCAGGCCGTTGTTGCCGGCCAGCCCGCCACCGACCTTTACGCGCACGACGCCGGGTGGAAGGTCGAGTTCGTCGTGGATCACGATCAGTTGCGCCGGGTCAACCAGCTTGTGGCGGCGCAGCAACGCCCCGACCGCCTGGCCGCTCTCGTTCATATAGGTCGTCGGAAACGCCAGAACCACCCGCCGACCGGCGATTCGAGCATCGGCAACCAGCGCCTTGTCGCGGCCCGCCCTGAACTTCTCGCCGGCCCGTTCGACGAGCAGACCCACCGCCTCGGCACCGACGTTGTGGCGCGTGCGAGCGTATTCCTTGCCCGGGTTTCCCAACCCGACGACCAGCGCGTCGATCACGCCGGGTCAGATCACTCGGTGGCGTCGCCGTCGGCGGCCGGGGCATCCTCGCCCTCGGTTTCGCCTTCGACAGCCTCGGCCACCGGCTCTTCCACCTCGGCGGCGGTGGTCAACACGGTGACGACCGCCATGTCGGGATCGCCGAGTGCGGTGACACCTTTCGGCATCGGGATCTGCGACAGACGGATCACCATGTCGGGTTGCATTTCGGTGATGTCGATGACGAACTCGTTGGGCATGTCAGTCGGGGTGCAGCTGACCTCGAGCGAGTCGACGGCCGCGTCGACGAGCCCACCGGAGGCTTCGACGGCCTTGGCCTCGCCCTCGAGGCGCACGGCGACGTGAACCGTGATCTCCTCGTTCATGTTGACCTGCAGGAAGTCGATGTGGCTGACCGTTCGCCTGATCGGGTGGCGCTGCATCTCCTTGACAACGGCCGGGTAGCTGGTGCCACCGACCTGGAGTGCCAACACCGTGTTCGCGCCGGCGGGGCCGCTGAGCGCCAACCGGAACTCGCGGCGCTCGACGGTGACGCTGATCGGCTCCATACCGCGGCCATAGAGCACGCCGGGAATGTGGCCCGTAGCACGCAGACGGCGAGCAGCAGGCGACCCCGAGCCGGTACGGCTTGTGGCGACGAGTGTGGTTTGCGACATGGCAGGGCCTCGAAACTTTTCAACAGCGATCCAGAACGGGTGGCAAGCCTAGCGCCGCGACCACACACGACCAACAGGGCCCAGGTGGCAGGGGGCTACCCCTGGTTCTCGCCGCCGAAGATCTCGCTGACGCTGGTGTCGTCGAACACGGCGTTGAGCGCGGCGGCGATCAGCGGGGCAATCGACAGCACCTCGATCTTGTCGATCTGCTTCTCCGAAGGCAGCGGCAAGGTGTTGGTGAGCACAACGCGGCTGATCGGCGCATTCTTCAACCGATCGACCGCCGGACCGCTGAGTACGCCGTGGGTGGCCATGGCCCACACCTCGGTGGCGCCACGCTGCAGCAGAATGTCGGCGGCGGTGGTGATGGTGCCACCGCTATCGATCATGTCGTCGGTGAGAATGCACAACCGGCCTTCGACATCGCCGATCACTTCCTTGGCCTCGGCCTGATTGGTAGTGCCCTTCGGACGGCGCTTGTAGATGAAGGCCAGATCGGCGCCGAGGTCGCCGAGATGCTCGGCCATGCGCGCCGCGACCTTGATGCGGCCGGCGTCTGGCGAAACGATGACCGGGTCGCGCGCATGTTGGCGCACGTAGTTCTCGAGCACGGGGGTAGCCGTGAGGTGATCGACCGGGCCCTCGAAAAAGCCCTGGATCTGCCCGCTGTGCAGGTCGATCGACACCATCCGCTTGGCGCCGGCAGCCTTGAACAAGTCGGCGACGAGCCTGGCCGTGATCGGCTCGCGACCCTCAGCCTTGTGGTCTTGGCGCGCATATCCGTAGAACGGGCACACGGCGGTGATCCGCTTGGCGGAGGCACGGTAGGCGGTGTCGATCATGATCAACTGTTCCATGATCGAATCGTTGATGCTGTGGTCGTCGCTGGCGCAGTGTGTCTGCATGATGAACACGTCGGTACCGCGGATGCTCTCGGTGAATCTGGAACGGATCTCGCCGTTGGCAAACTGCACCAGATTGGGGTCTTTGAGTTGGATACCGAGATGCTGTGCTACCTCTTGAGCCAGCGCCGGATGGGTGCGCCCCGAGAAGAGCGACATGCGCTTTGTGGTGAACTTTTCCATGTGGAGGGCTCCCCAGTACCTAGTCGGCAGGTGCAGTGTAGAAGGCGCCGGTCGATGCCGAAGACGGCACCGATGTGCCCGGCGCCAGGTGGGCGTACGGGCCGACGTGGGCATCGTCGCCGATCTCGCTGTCGCGGCCCACGCTGTTCTCGACCACCGCCCGTGACCCGACCACGCAGTCGACGAGGCGGGTGTCGGGTCCGATCTCGCAGCCGTCGCCGATCGTCGTGTTGCCCTGCAAGATGGTGCCCGGGTACAAGGTGACGTCTCGGCCGAGCTGCACGGTGACATCGATGAACGTTTGCCGCGGATCGAGCATCGTCACGCCGTTCAGCAGCCAGTGACGGTTGGTGCGGTTGCGCAGTTCGCGTTCGGCAAGTGCGAGCTGCCAGCGATCGTTGACGCCCCTCGTCTCGGCTTCTGGTGCCTGCACGGTGCCGATCTGGTGACCCATGCCGGCCAACACTTCAACGACATCGGTGAGGTAGTACTCGCCTTGTGCGTTGTCGGGGCTGAGCCTGCGCAGCGCCGGGCTGAAAAGATCGCGTCGGAATGCGCACATGCTGGTCCACACCTCGCGAATGGCGAGTACCTCGGCGCTGGCATCGCGCTGTTCGACCACTTGCAGTACTCGCCCGTCGCCGTGCTTGGAGCGTGCCCGCAACACCCGCCCATAGCCGGTTGGATCATCGAGCACCGAGGTGATCGCCGTCGCCGCGTTACCACTGGTGAGGTGGGTCTTCACCAGTTGTTCGAGGGTCTCGGCGCGCAGCAGCGGCGTGTCGCCCGGCAACACGAGGATCGTCGAGTCGTCGTCGAGGTCGTCGCCCGGTATGGCTGTCATCCCGACCATCGCCGCGTCGCCCGTGCCGCGCTGCACCGTCTGCTCGACGAAGGTGACGTGGGTCCACCCAGGCGCCTGTTCCTGCACCTTCTTGGTCACACGTTCCGCGCCGTGGCCGACGACGACCACCGTACGGTCGACGTCGACATCCGACAAGGCGTGGATGACGTGCATCACCATCGGGCGGCCACAGATTAGATGCAGCGGTTTCGGGCGGGCGGATCGCATCCGCGACCCTTCACCCGCCGCCAGCACGATCGCCGAAACTGTCATGGGTCCGTTCTATCGCGTCGCGGCGCCGAAATGGTGCTGCCGGGTTCCGGGGAGAGGATTCGAACCCCTATAGACGGCACCAAAAACCGATGTCCTACCATTGAACGACCCCGGACGGTCGTGGCCTGAGGCTAGCCCGATCAGACCCTGCAACCGTAGGGTTGAGGCATGTTGAAACCGTTCCGCTTCGCGGTGCAGGCGCGGAACTTCGACGACCACGACGAATTGATTCTGGCGGCCCGTCAAATCGAGGCCTTCGGATACGACGAGTTGTTCTCCTACGACCATCTCGGAACCGTCGACCCGTTCATTCCGCTGATGGTGGCGGCCGAGGCCACCACCCGGCTGCGGGTTGGCCCGCTGGTGCTGAACAACGAGTTCCATCATCCGGCGCTGCTGGCTCGGACCGCAGCCACAGTCGACCGGCTAACCGGCGGTCGCCTCGTCGTTGGGCTCGGCACCGGTTACATGCAATCTGAGCACGACGCGATCGGCATGACGTTGCGCGAGCCGGGTCCTCGTGTCACCAGGTTCGAGGAATCGGTGATCGCCCTGCGTTCGTTGCTCGACACTGGCTCTGTTGTACTCGACGGCGAGCATCATCATCTTGCCATCGAAGACCTGGGTGTGCGGCCGGTTCAAGAGCGAGTCCCGTTGCTCATCGGCGGTCACGGGAAACGGGTCGTGGGCATCGCCGCCCGCCATGCCGACATCTTCCAGTTCACCGGGCTGACCCATGGCGAAGGCGGTGAGCCCGCACCGGGAGGTTTCGCGATCGAGGCCGTCAGGGAGCGGTTGCGGTGGCTGATCGAGGCGGCAGGGGATCGGCTGGGCGCTATCGAGCGGTCGGCGTTGGTTCAGATCACTCATATCGGGGCTGGTGGGCGCGGGCGGATCGACGAGACAACCGAGCAGTTCGAGGTCAGTCGAGAACTGATCGACGCCACGCCGTTCATCCTCATCGGATCCCTCGAGGAGGTCGTCGACAAACTCGAACGGCTGCGCTTCGACCTCGGAATCAGCCACTTCGTGGTGCGTGACGCCGAAGGCTTCGCGCCGATCGTGGCGATCCTCTCGGGACGCTGATGGCGGGTAGACAGTGTCGTCGATGGCGGTTTACGCAGTTATGATACGCTACGTACCGTAACTCTACAACGAGAGGAGCCGGCAAATGCAAACCCGCCAACAGGGTCTGACGACGGCACTCGAATTAATCGACAGGGACGGCCGTGAACAGCCGACGCAATTCGCTCCGAGCGCCGACCGGTTGGACAGCCACGCGCCGCAACCCGATCGCCCACCAATGCCCGGTCGGACCATCAAGAGCTGGCTTACCGACATGGACGGCGTACTCGTCCACGAAGGCGAGCCGGTTCCGGGCGCGGTCGAGTTCATCAACCGAATCGGACGATCGGCAAAGCCGTTCCTGGTGCTGACCAACAACTCCATCTACACGCCCCGTGACCTTCAAGCGCGGTTGCTGCGGATGGGTTTCGAACTCCCCGAAGAAGCAATCTGGACCTCAGCTCTGGCGACCGCACAATTCCTGTCCGACCAACGCCCGAATGGAACGGCCTACGTCATCGGAGAGGCCGGTCTCACCACGGCGATGCACTCCGTCGGCTACGTCATCACCGACTTCGCGCCGGACTACGTCGTGCTCGGCGAAACCCGCAACTACAGCTTCGAAGTCATCACCAAAGCGGTCCGCTTGATCAACGATGGCGCACGCTTCATCTGCACCAATCCCGACGTAGTCGGGCCGTCCGCTGAGGGTGCGCTACCGGCGGCAGGCTCGGTCGCGGCGATGATCTCCAAAGCCACCGGTGTTGAG
The DNA here is from genome assembly GCA_031404635.1 of Ilumatobacteraceae bacterium. Classification (GTDB taxonomy): domain Bacteria; phylum Actinomycetota; class Acidimicrobiia; order Acidimicrobiales; family Ilumatobacteraceae; genus JAENVT01. The sequence goes on along the minus strand of JANNHY010000167.1, from coordinate 6,193 downwards.
CCCTACTTCGTCGGCAAACCGAACCCGATGATGATGCGCTCGGCCCTCAACGCCATCGATGCACACTCAGAATCGACGGCGATGATCGGCGACCGTATGGACACCGACATACTGTGCGGGCTCGAGGCCGGCCTGGAAACGATCCTTGTCCTCACCGGCATCAGCACCCGGGCAGAAGCGGAACGGTACCCGTACCGGCCGTCGCGCATCGTCAACTCGGTCGTCGACCTGATCGAAGAGATCTGACCAAGCCTCCGACCCAACTAGCAAGCAAGCGGATCTGACGACGCGCTCGCCTTCTCCGCCGCTCAAAGCCAGCCGCCGGTGAATCCAGCCTTGTGGAGACCCTGGACGATCAAGGGGCACTTCTTCATCAACTCCCAAAGAAATTCAGTGCGGTGGTTCTCGATCATCATCACTATCGGCCCCTGCTCGAGCCCATAATAACCTTTGGAAATCCACCCACTCTCCCCTTGATTCTTGCCCTCAAAGGTCGGATTGAAACTACACTTGAAGCCATACTTGCTGGTCACCTCGGGGTACGCATCAGTGAAGTACTGCAGCGCCGGCAAGACGATCTCGGGCGCGAAAGGAAGAGACGCAGCTGCTGCCCATGGAGCGATGGTTCCATCGTCGGGGCCGTTCGGGATGCCCCGCGCTGCATAGTCAAGAAAGCGGCGCTTGACATGGTTCAACTTCAACCGGGCCGGACCAGGACCGTCGCTTGCCGTAATTCCCCAGCAATGCTCGCCATAGCCTTTGTAGTCCAAGGGATTATGGATTGCGTATTGTTGCTGCATATAGGTAGCGCGACGGCTATTCTCGAAGTAGTCAATCCCTCGCTTGCGCATGAATTCGTCTTGAATTCCACGAAAGTCGATCCACATGTGAGAAAACTGGTGGATGAAGAGCGGGCCCGCATAGAGAAATTCCTGGCCGTAGAGTTCCTTCCAGCAATACGTCTGCGTCTGGGCCTTGTAGCTCCCGGCAGGGATTGGGTGTGTGGGCGAAGCGAGCGCCAACACATAGAGGATCAGCGCCTCGTTATAGCCCTCCCAGCGGTACCGCAGAAATCCGCACTCTGGCTTCCAGCCCATCGAAACCGTTTTGCCTGCATTGAGCATCCACTCCCAATCAGCGCGAGCGTACAGTTCCGCGGCGATCACTCGTATCTCGAGCTCTTCGGGCCTATTTCCATCAAAGTACATGGCCGAAGTCAAAATACCAGCGAGCAGAAATGCCGAATCAATCGTTGACAACTCTGACTTCCACGCGCGCCGTCCCGTGTCCATATAGAGAAAGTGGTAGTAGAAGCCCTTGTAACCGGTTGCATCCGGTTGCAAGCTCTGTTCACTATCTCTGAAAAATCGAAGTGTCGTTAGGGTTCGGTCAACAGCTTCGGTGCGGGTGATAAAGCCGCGCTCGACGCCGATGGTGTAGGCGGTCAGCGCGAACCCAATTGGAGTGATGCTGGCAGGCGAGTTCTCACGGGTGCTATCAGGGACCATCCCGTTGGCACGATTGCTCTCTTTCAGGAAGTATTCGAACGTGTCTCGCTGGAGTTTGTCCAACGTTTCGTCGCTCATCGCTACCTGACTCATCCGCTAAAGACCTCCATCTCGCCGCTCTCCGATGGCAAATTCTAACGTGATGACCGGAGTGCGTTCGAGAATGCCACCGACTTGCGGCTCGGCTGACGGGGTACCGTTCGACAATGGGAGATCGGCGTTCATTCTGGGCATGGTGCATGGAGTCGGAGGAGCCGACGGATGCCGAGCGGGCCGCGCTGGCGGCGACGCTGTCCGATCGGTACGGCACCGAGATCACGGCTCGTCGCGTGCCGCGGGCCGAGGACGCGCAGCTGCGGGCGCCGCGGATCTCGGTGCCCGACCGGCTCTCCGCGTGGTGTGAGTCCTCGACCTACGAACGAGCGTTCCACGCCTACGGAGCCAGCTTCACCGACCGCACGATGGCGTTCAACCTGGACTTCCCGAATCCTCCGGACGTCGTCGCCCATCCTCGTGACGAGCGGGAGCTCGAGATCACCCTCGAGTGGTGCGACACCAACGGGTATGTCGCCATTCCGTACGGCGGCGGATCGTCGGTGGTCTGGGGGGTGAACCCGCCCGACGATTGCGGTCCGTGCGTGACCATTGCTCTCGACCGCCTCGACCGTGTGCTCGAGATCGATGAGGTGTCGCGCGCCGCGCGTATCCAAGCGGGCGTGCTGGGGCCGGCTCTCGAACAGCAGTTGAAACCGAGCGGCTACACATTGCGGCATTTCCCCCAGTCGTTCCGGTTCAGCTCGTTGGGAGGATGGATCGTCACCCGGTCCGGCGGGCACTACGCCACCAACCACACGCACATCGACGATTTCGTCGAGTCGGTTCGCATGCTGACACCGCGAGGATGGTGGGAGAGCCGCCGTCTTCCCGGCAGCGGCGCCGGACCGAGCCCGGACCGGATGGTCGTCGGCTCCGAAGGCATCCTCGGCGTCGTGACCGAGGCGTGGATGCGTATCCAGAAACGCCCGACGTTCCGCTCCACCGCCGGGATCACCTTCGATTCGTGGGCGGCAGGATGCGAAGCAGTGCGCACGATCGTGCAGGCCAAGTTGTGGCCGGCCAACCTACGTATTCTCGATCCCGCCGAGGCTGCCCGCGCCGCCGGCCTCGACGGGACCCGAGCGCTCGTGATCGTCTCGTTCGAATCTTCGGAGCTCTCGCAACGGCACAACATCACCGAAGCCGTCGCCCTGGCGCGCGCCGCTGGCGGTCAGGTCGCCGACGACGACATCAGGGTCGATGACGGCCGCGGCACCCCGACGGGACGCGACGGCGCGGTGGGTGCGTGGCGCGACGCATTCATCGGTGTGCAACTCGGTGTCGACACGTCCCTCGGCGTCGTTGCCGACACCTTCGAGACGGCGATCACGTGGGACCGCTGGCCGCAGTTCGACGCCACTGTTCGGGCACAAATGACTGACGTTCTGCGCAAGGTGTTCGGCGAGCACCACTCGCTGTCATGTCGATTCACCCATGTGTATCCCGACGGCCCCGCTCCTTACTACACATGGACGGGCGTCGGACTCCCCGGTTCGGAGATCTCGATGTGGTCGGAGATCAAGACAGCTGCAAACGGGGTCGTGGTCGATGCCGGTGGCACCGTGACCCACCATCATGCGGTCGGACGCATGCACCGACCGGACGGGTACGACCGGCAGAGACCCGATCTGTTCGCCGAATCGCTGCGCGCCGTCAAGCGGACCGTTGACCCCAACGGCATCCTCAACCCCGGCGTCCTCATCGACCCGTAGGTCAACCGCCTGACCTTCGGGCAACGAAGCTGAGACTCGCGTTCTCAGGATTTGTTGGGTCCCAGGGCGCAGGCCGGTAGTGTCTCACGAGCCATGGGTTCGCTGATCAAGAAACGCCGCAAAAGAATGCGCAAGAAGAAGCACAAGAAGATGCTTCGCCGTACACGTCACCAACGCCAACGCGGGAAGTGACGTTGTAGAGGTTTTGGTTACCGGCCGCCTGCCGCAAAGTGGGCGGCCATTGTGCGTCTACGGGCAGGTCGTGGTGCGCACCACGTTGCAGTCGGGTAAGGAAGCACCGAGATCGTGATGACCGCGTAGGAACCACGTCGCCCCGCTGCCGGCCAGCGTCGGCGCTTGCCCGGATGCCGCCGTGATCCGATCGCGCCAGGTCGCCAGATCAGCGAAGGCGGCAACCGCCGCCGGCTCGAGATCGTTGGGTCCGTCGGCCGTCGGCCCACCGATGTCGTCCCACGCTCGATACACGACGGGGGTGCTCACCGCGAGCGGGGGGGTGACGAGGGTGACGTCGATCGACTCGAACGGCAACGGCTCGATCACGTCGCCGATGCCACGCACCCTGGCCCGACCGCCGACGAGGCAGAAGGCGACATCGGCACCCAGTGCGGCGGCGCCTTCGATGTCGTCGTAGCCCGCCCAGCGCAGGATCGCAGCTGCGTCGGCTGAGCCACCACCGAGGCCACCACCGTGCGGCACCGACTTGTGGATGTGCACAGCAGCCGTGCGACCGACATGGCGCAGCGCTCTGTTGACGAGGTTCGACTCGTCGAGTGGCATGCCCACTGCGTACGGTCCATCGGCGGTCAGCCCTGTCGACGACGGATCGATCGTCACGGTGTCGTGCCAGTCGAGGGTGACCATTTCGGCGTCGATGAGGTGGTACCCGTCGGCGCGGACCCCGGTGATGCGCAGGCTCAACGTGAGTTTGGCGGGAGCCCTGATCACGATGGCGCTCACGGGGCCGCCAACCATGCGTGGGTCAGCGCTCCCCACTCGGCTATGTCGAGTTCCTCGGGGCGTCGCTGAGCGTCGATGCCGGCGGCGTCGAACACCTCTGGCGTGACGACAGCGACCAATGAGCGGCGCAACATCTTGCGCCGATGACCGAAGGAGATGCGGACCAACTGAAACAGCGGATCGGCCGGCACATCGACGGCGGGCGACCGACGGCGGCGAATGTCGGCCAACGCCGATTCCACCTTCGGTCGGGGTACGAACACGCTGGCCGGCACCGTACCGGCGATGCGCGCCGTCGCCCAGTAGGCCACCTTCACGCTGACAGCGCCGTAGGCCTCGGCACCGGCAGGAGCGCATAGTCGTTCGGCGACCTCGCGCTGCACCATCACCAGCATCCGCTCGACGGCGGGCACGAAATCGAGCAGGTCGCACACAAGGGGTGTCGCGACGTTGTACGGCAGGTTGGCGACGAGCACCCAGCGCTGCGCAGCGGCGAGTGTGGCCGTCCAATCCAGTTGCAGCGCGTCAGCCTCGACGACGGTCACGTTGGGCAGGTCGGCGACGACTCGGCGCAACACGTCGGCCAGGCCGTGGTCGATCTCGATCGCTGTGATCGACGCTCCCGTCTCGGCGAGTGCCAAGGTCAGCGAGCCGAGTCCGGCCCCGATCTCGACGACATGATCGTTCTGCCCGACCTCGGCCAGGCGGGCGATCCTGCGCACCGTGTTGGGATCGACGACGAAGTTTTGCCCAAGATCGCGGCGCGGGGCGAGGCCGTTTTCGCTGAGCAGCGCCCCGATGTCGGTGCGTGAGTGCACACCTACCAGCTGATGCGCACCGGCACGGGCGCGTCGGCGAGATCGCTGATCGAGGTGAACACATCGGTGTGCAGAACGATGTCGACGCCGGCCGGCAGCGGCGTGCTCAAACTGTTCACGCACGTCGTGGTCTGGCCGTTGTCGGTGTTGGTCAGGGTCAGCGTCGATCCCCACGGCGCCAGCGCCGTGGTGCAGGGTCGTCGGGTGGCATCGGGATAGCGACGGAAGCTGGCTCTACCGGTGGCCTCGGTGGCGCCCGGACCGGGAGGAATGATGATGTCGACAACGGCAGGGTCAACGCCCGGCGGCGGGCCGTTGAGGAAGATCGGCGAGCCGGGTGTGTACGCCGACGTCGATGGGGCCTGGTCGGCGCCAACTTGTGGTACCCCGGCGGCGCCAAGGGTAGGTGCCACCGAATCCGCATCGTTGCGGTTGATTATCCACAGCGCCGGCAGCGCTACCACCGTAAAGATGGAGGCAAGTGTGAGGCGCCGGCGGTCGTAGGAGTTCATTTTGGTGTTTCCCGTCCGTGGGACGTTGAAGAAGCTACGGACGAATGCCGGGGAACGCAAGGCATGCGTTCTCTACGGTAGCGGCGCGTACCCCGTCAAGTGCTGCCCCGCGGAGATCGGCGAGGGCCTGGACGACGTGGGTGACGTACGCCGGCTGGTTGGATTTGCCGCGGTGGGGCACCGGCGCCAGGTACGGGCTGTCCGTTTCGGCGAGCAGCCGATCGATCGGGCACAGCCGTGCCGCGTCGTGCAGTTCGGTCGCCGTCTTGAACGTGACGATGCCGCTGAAAGATAGATATGCGCCGCGCTCGAGGCACTGCCGGGCCTCTTCCGGCCCGCCGGTGAAACAGTGAAAAATAGCTTGTTGCGGCGTGCCTTCGGCGTCGAGGATGTCGAACGTCTCCGCCCACGCGTCGCGCGTGTGGATGACTAGGGGCAGCGATCGTTCGTGGGCGAAGCGGATCTGGGCGGCGAACGCTTCGCGCTGCTCGGCTCGTGGCGAGTGGTCGTAGTAGTAGTCGAGCCCGCATTCGCCCACCGCGATGACGTTGGGGTCGTCGAGGAAGGCG
>JANNHY010000166.1:0-3792 GCA_031404635.1 Ilumatobacteraceae bacterium | reverse complement strand
TCAGGTGATCTGCTTTCAGGAGCTCTTCTACGGCCCATACTTCTGCCAGGTGCAAGATGCCCAGTACTACAGCTACACCGAGTTGATCCCCGATGGCCCGACGACGCAGCGGTTCTGCAATGTCGCCAAAGAACTCGGCATGGTGATGGTGCTGCCGATGTACGAACACGAGCAGGCCGGGATGTACTACAACACCGCCGCTGTCATCGATGCCGATGGCACCTACCTCGGCAAGTTCCGCAAGCAGCACATCCCCCAGGTCAACGGATTCTGGGAAAAGTTCTACTTCCGTCCCGGCAACGGCGGGTACCCCATCTTCGAGACGGCCGTCGGCAAAGTCGGCGTCTACATCTGCTACGACCGCCACTTCCCCGAGGGTTGGCGGGCATTGGGGCTCAACGGCGCCGAGGTGGTGTTCAATCCTTCGGCGACCCACCGCGGCCTCAGCGAGTACATCTGGCGCATCGAGCAGCCCGCCGCCGCAGTCGCCAACATGTACTACGTCGGCGCGATCAACCGTGTGGGCATCGAGCCGCTCGGCGACAACGACTTCTACGGGCAGAGCTATTTCGTCGACCCCGAGGGCAAGTTCGTCGGAGACGTCGGCGATGCGTACAAGCCGGAGTTGATCGTGCGCGACCTCGACATCGACAAGATCAAGATTGTTCGCGACCGCTGGGCGTTCTATCGCGATCGCCGCCCCGATGCATACGACGAACTGGTCTCGCGGTAGGAAGAGCAATGCCGACAACCCTGATCAAGAACGGCCGGGTCATCTCGACCACCGGCGTAATCGCCCAAGACGTGTTGATCACCGACGAGACCGTCACGGCGCTCGGCGCTCCGGGTTACTTCACCGACGAGGGCCGGGATCGGGTGATCGATGCGACCGGAAAGTATGTGATCCCCGGCGGCATCGACGTGCACACCCACATGGAGATGCCCTTTGGCGGCACCTATGCCAGTGACACCTTCGAGACCGGCTCGCGGGCCGCGGCGTGGGGCGGCGTTACCACCATCGTCGACATGGCTGTGCAGAACACCGGCGGCAACGTGCACACCGCGCTGGCCGACTGGCATCGCAAGGCCGAGGGCGAGTGCGCCATCGACTACGCCTTCCACCAGATCATCGGTGGTGTCGACGACGAGTCGTTGAAGGGCATGGAGTACCTCGTCGACCACGAGGGCGTCACCAGCTTCAAGCTGTTCATGGCCTACCCCGGTGTGCTGTACAGCGACGATGGCCAGCTACTTCGAGCCATGCAAACCGCCGCCGAATGTGGGGCAATGATCATGATGCACGCTGAGAACGGCATCGCCATCGATGTGTTGCGGCAGCAGGCCCTGGCTCGCGGCGAGACCGACCCTCGGTTCCACAGCTTGACGCGTCCTTCGCCGCTCGAGGCCGAGGCCACCCATCGAGCCATCGTGCTCAGCCATGTGGCCGGCAACGTGCCGCTGTACGTCGTGCACATGTCTGCCGGCGACGCCCTCAACGAGATCGCCGCGGCCCGTCACGACGGCCGCAACGTGTTCGCCGAGACCTGCCCGCAGTACCTGTGGCTGACGCTCGAAGAGACCCTCGGCAAGCCCGGCTTCGAGGGGGCGAAGTGGGTGTGCAGCACACCCGTACGCAGCAAAGAACACGACCCCGACTTCATCGGCCAGATGGGCCACGGCCACCAGGGCGATCTGTGGAAGGGCTTGCGGATGAATGAACTGGCAGTGGTGTCGACCGACCACTGCCCGTTCTGCATGAAGGATCAAAAAGAGCTCGGTATCGGAAACTTCGCCACCATCCCCAACGGCATCGGCGGTGTCGAGCACCGTATGGAGTTGATCTACCAAGGTGTTGTCGCCGGCGAATTGTCGCTGGAACGGTGGGTCGAGACCTGCTGCACCACACCGGCGCGGATGTTCGGGATGTACCCGAAAAAGGGTGTGATCGCCCCGGGCAGCGACGCCGACGTCGTCGTCTGGGACCCCAACACGAAAACCAAGATCGGCATCAACGACAAGCATCACATGAACATGGATTACTCGGCCTGGGAGGGGTGGGTGATCGACGGCAAGGTCGACACGGTTTTGTCGCGCGGTGTCGTGGTCATGGAAAACGACACGTATACGGGTCGCAAAGGTCACGGTCAATTTGTCAAGCGTGGGCTCTCGCAGTATCTCGTCTAGCCCGCTCGTCGCCGCCGCTCGGCCTTCGTTGCTCGACACGATCGAGGGAAACCCGCCCTAGATCTATCGTCTCGCAATCGAAGCCCGACCGTCGGCTCCTCGCTACTCAACTCGCTAACTCGCTCGTACGTTCCGGCGGTGTCCACCTTGCCGTCGATCAGGAAAGGGAAACTTGAAATGAACAGAATTGGTCACTGGGTTGATGGGAAGGTTTTGGTCGGGACTTCGGGGCGGGCGGGGGTGGTTTGGGATCCGGCCACTGGGGTGCAGGCTTCCGCTGTTGATCTGGCTTCTTCGGCCGAGGTAGACCTCGCTGTGGCTTCGGCGAAGGCGGCGTTTCCGGCGTGGCGGGCCACCAATCTTTCGCGACGAGCCGAGGTGATGTTCCACATGCGTGAACTGGTCGATGCCAACCGAAAGGAGATCGCCTCATTGATCAGCAAGGAGCACGGCAAGGTGCTGGGCGACGCGCTCGGCGAAGTGGCCCGCGGCCTCGAGAACATCGAGTTCGCCTGCGGAATCCCCAACTTGTTGAAGGGTGGCTACAGCGAACAGGCCAGCACCGGCATCGATGTGTACAGCATCAAGCAGCCGCTCGGTGTTGTTGCCGGCATCACGCCGTTCAATTTCCCCGGCATGGTGCCGATGTGGATGTTTTCCAACGCTCTGGCGTGCGGCAATACCTTCGTCCTCAAGCCGAGCGAGAAGGACCCCTCGGCCAGCATGTTCATTGGTGAACTGTTGAAGCAGGCCGGTCTTCCCGACGGCTGCTTCAACGTCGTCAACGGCGACAAGGTGGCGGTCGATCGCATTCTCGAACACAAAGACATCGCCGCCGTCAGCTTCGTCGGCTCGACCCCGGTCGCCAAGTACATCTACGAAACCGGCACCAGCAACGGTAAGCGTGTCCAGGCTCTCGGCGGCGCCAAGAACCACATGCTGGTGCTGCCCGACGCCGACCTCGACATGGCCGCCGATGCCGCAGTGAGTGCCGCCTACGGCTCGGCAGGAGAGCGTTGCATGGCCATCGCCGTCGTGCTGGCAAGTGAGTCGATTGCCGACCAGCTGGTCGGCAAGATCAAGGATCGCATTCCGGCGATCAAGGTCGGCCCGGCCAGCGAACCCGACAACGAGATGGGCCCTTTGATCACCGGCGAGCACCGCGACAAGGTTGCCGGTTACGTCGGCGGCGCAGAGGGCGAGGGTGCGACGTTGGTCGTCGACGGACGCCGAGATGCCCCCGGTGGTGGCGGCTTCTTCCTCAAGCCATCGCTCATCGTTCACGCCAAGCCGGGCATGTCCTGCTACGACGACGAGATCTTCGGGCCTGTGCTGACCGTCACACGCATCATCGGTTACGAAGAAGGACTCAAGCTGATCAACGACAACCCGTACGGCAACGGCACGGCGATCTTCACCCGTGACGGTGGCGCCGCACGCCAGTTCGAGTTCGAAGTTCAAGTCGGCATGGTCGGTGTAAACGTGCCGGTTCCCGTGCCGGTCAGCTACTACAGCTTCGGAGGGTGGAAGGCCAGCTTGTTCGGCGACACCCACATGTACGGCCCGGAGGGTGTCAACTTCTACACCAAGACCAAGGTCGTCACATCC
>JANNHY010000165.1:0-14412 GCA_031404635.1 Ilumatobacteraceae bacterium | reverse complement strand
GCTGCCACTCGTCGACGAGCTGGGGTGGGTCACCGGACAGCACCAGGGTCGGGTCCACACCCAGCGCAGCGCGTGCCTGGTCGTCAGTGTCGAGGTAGACGCGGCTGGCGGCCTGCTGTTCGGCGGTGAACGTCTTCCCGCTCGCCTTCGGGCCTTCGATCAGCACCGCTCCCGCGGACGTGAGCCGGTCGGCCAGCAAGGCGTCGACGACACGGGGACGATATATAGCCACCACACTAGACTACACATTGCAGTCACCTCGGGCTACACATTGCGGTCCTTTGGGATGCAGGTCGCGGCCACTCTGGGCTACAGATTGCGCTGTGGGTACCCGATCACGTATCGCCTATGAATGTCGAGGCATGAAAGCGGCCGTCTTGCCACGGGTTGACGAGGAAGGTGCCAAACAGCTGTGCGGCGATGAGCCCGATCTACTCGTGTCTTCGAAGATCGTGTGATTCACGAACTGGGGTGTGGGCGCAGCAGAGGTAATGACGTACAACGTTCGCGACTTCGTCAGCGGGCAACTCCGGCTGAGTGACATCGCTGTCGTCGCGCCGCCGCAATTCGTCGAGCGCCTCCGTATCGAGTAGATCGGTCTCGGCGGGCCCGATCGGGACGGCGAACCACGGATCGGCCAACCCAATCTGTCGCCGCACATGGTCGCGGAGTGACCATCGACCCTGGTGGGAGCGAACCAGCCGGACGACGATGGACGTTGAGTATCCGGATCGAGAGAAGCGAGAACGGCAATGAGTGAACGCCATCGCCTGGGTGTGCAGGACGCACTGTGGTTGGAGATGGACCGGCCCACCAACTTGATGGTGGTCGACTCGTTGGTCTGGACTGCGACGCCGATCGACTGGCAGCGCTTTCACGCCGTCGTCCGGCAGCGTGTGTGGGAGCGCTACAGCGTCTTTCGAAGCGTCGTCGTGCGCGGCGAGGACGGCGCGTGGTACTGGGATGAGCAACCCGGCTCGGACTTCGAGTGGCACATAACCCACGTCGCGCTGCCCGAACCGGGCGGCGATGCCGAGCTGCAGGATTTGATCGCGTCGCAGCGGACAATTGCACTCGATCGGGACCGGCCACTGTGGCGCATGTTTTGCGTCGATGGGTTCAAGGGCGGTAGTGCCCTGGTCATTCGCACCCATCACGCCATCGCCGACGGGATGAGGATGGTTCAGCTGGCGATGAGCCTGTTCGACGCCGCCCCGGAGGGTGGGGCGATCCTTGCCCCAGCCGTGCACCAGCACGCGGCCTCGGCGCTGGAGCCGGGTCAGTCCGTCGGCCGGCAGGTCCGAGCCGGCGCGGAGTCGGTGGTGAGGGAGTTGGCCGAGTTCACGAGCGGGGTGGCCGGGCGTGTCGGCGACATCGCCATTGATCCGCTCGGCGTTGCGATCGAGCGCCTCAACGCGCTGGGCGACACGATCGGCCGGGCCGCGTCGAGCGCCGCCGGCACGTCGGTCGATCTCGCCACGACAGCTCTCACCAATCCTGTCGGCGCAGTCCACAGCGCGGCCACGATGGCGGGCGCCGCCGCCGAATCGACCGCCGCGTGGCTGCGCTCGGTGATGCGCCCCAGGCTGCTCGGCAGCGGGCCGCTGGTCGACATGTTCTCGGCCGCGCCGGGCGATGCCGACTTCGCCCGCAAGCTGCTGCTCGGCACGCGCAACGACACGACCTGTTGGACCGGCACCGTCGGCACCCGCAAGGCCGTCGCCTGGTCGGCGCCGCTTCCGCTCGGCGAGGTGAAGGCGGTTGCTCGCGCCAACCACGCCACCGTGAACGACGTGCTGGTGACCTGCGTCGCCGGAACGTTGCACGCCTACCTCGGTCGGCACGACAGCTCCTGCTCGTCGGTCAACTGGATGATCCCGGTCAACCTCAAGGCGCTCGACACAACGCTGCCCGACGAGTTGGGCAACAGCTTCGCCATCGTCCAGCTCGAGCTACCGACCAACGAAGCCGATCCCTTGGCCGTGCTCGATGTGGTGCATCGCCGGATGGGCCGTATCAAGAACGGACACGAGGCGGCGGTCGCCTTCCGCATCCAGGAGGTCATTTCCGGGTTCGGCAAGGCGGTCTACCACGCCTCGGTCAACCTCCTCGCCAATCGGGCGATCGGTGTGCTCACCAACGTGCCCGGCCCGCCGATCCCTGTATACCTCGCCGGCGAAAAGGTGGAGGGCATGGTGGGATGGGCGCCGCTGTCGGGCAATCAACCGATGTCGTTCACCATCTACAGCTACGACCGCAAGGTGTTCGTCGGGATCGCCTGCGACGCCGACCTCGTGCCCGACCATGGACAGATCGTCGACGGGTTCGCCGACGCCTTCCAGCGCCTGTCGCTCGCCATCCGCTGAATGCCCTCCGCACCGGGGCTGATCGAGCGTCAGGCGCCGTAGGCGGCGCGGAGCAGAACCTCGAGCTCGCGCAGCATCGGCATGCGCGGGTTGGTACGTACGCTGAAATCCTCGAACGCGGCGCGCAGCAGGTCGGGGATCGCCGCTTCGAACTCGTCAGCGTCGACGCCCGCCTCGCGCAGCGTGCGTGGGATGCCGACGGTGGCGAGGAGTTCGTCGACGTGGGTGAACAGTCGGCGCCGCTGCTCGTCGGGGTCACGACCACCGAACAGCACCCAGCCGAGAGTGGCGTACTTCTCGGGAGCGACATAGGCGCCGTAGCCGGGCGCCGGCATGAACTTCGTCGGCAGCGAGGCGTTGTAGCGCATGACATGCGGCAGGAAGATTCCGTTGGTCCGGCCGTGCGAAAGCGAGAATCGGGCGCCGACGGCGTGGGCGAGGGCGTGGTTCATGCCGACGAAGGCGTTGGCGAACGCCAGCCCGGCGATCGTCGCCGCGTTGGCCATCGACGTGCGGGCGGCGAGGTTGCTCCCGTCGGCATAGGCCTGGGGGAGGGCTTCGAAGATGAGTCGAGCCGACTGCACGCAGAACGCATCGGTGTAGGGCGTGGCAAAGATCGACACGGCGGCCTCGAGGGCGTGGGTCAGGGCGTCGATGCCGGTGTCGGCCGTCAGCGACGGCGGCATCGTCAGCGTGAGGTTCGGGTCGACGATGGCGATGTCGGGCACAAGCGTGTAGTCGACCAGCGTCACCTTGCGACCGCCGATGGCGATCACCGCCGCCGGCGACACCTCCGACCCCGTGCCGGCCGTGGTGGGGATGGCGACGAGCTTCACCCGGTGGGGATCCTGGGGGTATTCGGCGACACGCTTGCGAGCGTCGAGGAAGGGCAGCGACAGCTCGTGCAGCGAGCACTCCGGGTGCTCGTACAGAAGTCGCATCACCTTGGCAGCGTCGATGACCGACCCGCCGCCCACGGCCACGATGGCGTCGGGTTGCACTCGTTTGAGGAGATCCACTCCTGCCGCAAGGACCGCCTCGTCCGGCTCGACCGGCACGTCGGGGAACACGCGGATGTTTCGCGTTCCGTCGAGGCGGCGGCGCACCTCCTCGGTGACGCCGCGGGCGTCCATCACTCCATCGGTGATGATGACCACCTGGGCTGCGCCCAGCTCGCGGAGTTGGTCGAGGGCGCCGGGATTGATGAACACGTCGCCGCGCACGCGAAACCACTGCGGCGGCGTGCGTCGCCGGCTCACCACCTTGATGTTGAGCAACTGCCGGTAGTTGACATTCTCGGTGGTCAGCGAGCCGCCCCAGGTGCCACATCCGAGCGAGAAGGTGGGGGTCAGGCTGTTGTAGACGCCGCCGAGCGCTCCGACCGCTGTGGGGGCGTTGACCAGGATCCGTCCGGTGCGCACGGCGCTCGAGAACGCCTGTACCGCCGCCTCGTCGCGGGCGTACACCGCCGAGGTGTGCCCCAGGCCGCCGCTCTCGGTGACAAGGACGCACGCATCAACGGCGTGCTCCACGCTCTCGGCCTTGACGAGGCCGAGCACCGGCATCAGCTTCTCGTGAACGAGCGGGTGGTTGGCGAGATCGGCGAGGTCGCTCGGCAGCGGGGCGATGAGCACCTTCACCTCGTCGGGTGCGTCGATGCCCGCCTTGCGGGCCAGCACGCCGGCCGGCTGGCCGAGCGCCTCGAGGTTCACCACGTTGTCGCAGCCGAACACGAAACCGCTCAGTCGCTCGACCTCGTCGGGCGCCAGCACCTTGGCGCCCATCCGCTCGAACTCGGCGACGACCGCATCGTAGATCTCGGCGTCGACGACAACCGTCTGCTCGGCGGGGCAGATGACCGAGGCGTCGAACGTCTTGGAGATCAAGATGTCGACGACTGCCATCGGCACGTCGGCGCTGCGGTGCAGGTACACGGGTGCGTTGCCCGGCCCAACGCTGATCGCCGGCTTCCCTGCGCTGTTGGCGAGGGCGACGATCTTCGGGCCGCCCGTCGTCCAGATGAAGTCGATTCCGGGGTGGTCGAAGAGGTGGTGGGTGACAGCGTTTTCGGCATCGGGGATCACCTGAAGGGCGCCCGGCGGCAGGCCAGCAGCTTCGCCGGCCTCGCGGAGGATCTCGGCCGACCGTTGGGCGCTGCGCACCGCCCGCGGCGACGGCCGGAACAGGATTGCGTTGCGGGTCTTGGCGGCCACGATGGCCTTGAACAGCACGGTCGAGGTCGGGTTGGTGACCGGCGTGATGGCCATCACGACGCCGATCGGCTCGGCAATCCACTGCAGACCAGCCTCGGCGTCCTCGTCGATCACCCCGGCCGACTTCTTGCCACGCAGATAGTCATAGAGGAACTCGGTGGCGACATAGTTTTTTACCACCTTGTCCTCGATGACTCCGAAGCCGGTCTCCTCGACGGCCAGCAGAGCCAGCTCGACGGCGTGCTCGAGGCCGGCGACGACCATCGCCCGAACGATTCGATCGACGGCGGCCTGGTCGAGCTCGCGGAAGGCGTCGGCAGCGGCGCGCGCCTGGGCGACCACTTGGTCGAGCTCGGCGACGCGGCGCGGCGTCAGCCCCGGCCGGGTCTTGCTGGTGGAGGAGATGTCGGTGATCGTCACGGCTCCAGTAGACAACGATCCGGCGCCGCCGTGTAGAGGCAATGGTCCTCAACAGCCACGCCGGGGGTCCGGCCTTGACAACATACCGACTAGTTGGTATGGTAATCGTCGTCTTCTCGAGCTTGTCACGACGGTCCGAGCACGACCGTGGGGAGCACGACGACGAGGCGAACAAATCGACGAGAACGGAAAAGTGGAATGCCCCGGATTACAGAAGGTCGAACGGTTCGTCGATGAGAGGCAGCGCTCGGATCCTGTTGTTGGACGCTGCCGTCCAGGTCATCCGCACCAAAGGGCTGAACGCGACTACCGTCGATGAGCTGTGCGAGACCGCCGGGGTCACCAAGGGTGCGTTCTTCCATCATTTCGCGACCAAGGAAGCGTTGGCGGTGGCCGCAGCCGAGTACTGGTCAGAGACGACAGGGGCTTTGTTCGCCGCTGCGTCGTATCACGACCTCCCTGACGCCGTTGATCGGATACTCGGCTACTTGGAGTTTCGGGCCGGTCTCATCGCCGGAACACCGGCGGACTATTCGTGTCTGGCCGGCACGATGGCTCAAGAAGCGTTCGAGACCAGCCCCGCTGTGCGCGCTGCGTGCGCGGCGAGCATCTTCGGCCACGCCAGCACCCTCGAGGCCGACTTCGCTCAGGCGTTGGCGGCCAGCCCTGCCGGGGCGGAGGTCACCGCCGCCAGTCTGGCTCGCTACACGCAAGCGGTGCTGCAGGGAGCGTTCGTCCTGAGCAAGGCCGCCAACGACCCGGCGATCGTGATCGACAGCATCGGCCACCTCCGCCGCTACCTCAAGTTCCTCTTCCAACCACAAGGAGAATGAGCAATGTCAGAACACAACCTGCCCCTGCGCGACCGCAGCCGACCGTCAGGATGAGAGGGATACCGATGGGCACGTTGGACAAGCAGTTCACCGCGAACATGCAGCAGAGCCCGAACAAAGGCGGCTGGACCTACGTCGTCATGCCCGGATCGGTGGAGTTCTTCGGCACCCGCGGTCTGGTGAAGGTGAGCGGCACTGTTGACGGCCACCCCTTCCGCAGCTCGTTCATGGCTATGGGCGACGGCACTCACAAGTTGCCCATCAAGGCCGACGTTCGCAAGGCGATCAACAAGCAGGCCGGCGACTTGGTGACGATCCATCTGCAGCGGCGGCTCGATTCCCGCGGCGAGGCCGAAAGCGGTTGAGGCGGGCGAGGACTTCACGCGCACACGCCAACTCACCGCGCCGTCATGTGATCGCGGATCCAGGTCTGCTCGTGGTCGACGGCCCGCCGTGTATCGCCGGCGACGAATCCGGCAATCTTGCCGCCGAGCAACGGGATCTTGCACTCGACGGTCACGTCGGTGATGTTGGTGCACCGGCGCGCACTGCTGGGAGCCAGGTGCATCGTCCCGTGCACCTGAACCGGGGTGCCCTTGGCGACGACAGCGAAGGTCCCTCTGCGCACACCCTCGCTGTCAGGGGCGGACCACGCGTCGGTCTGGGTGACGCTCTGGCGGGGCGCGAGCACCTTCTTGGCGAAACCGGGAAGCTCCAGCGGCACGACGCGCCGGGTGACGAGGGTGACGCCACCGTCGTCGTCCTCCTCCCGGCTGATCAGCTCGACATCGCCGTTGCCCAGGCCCTCGTACTTATCGCGCACTTGGTCGAAGTCGGTGAGCACCGCGAATACCGCCGCCGCAGGCCGCCGGTAGGTGTGGGTGACGCTGAATTCCATGGGGCGCTCCTGTTGGTCGGTGATGCAGCTGTGCGAGTCCAGTGTGCGCGCCCGCGCCGGAAACGGGCAGGGTCCAACGTCCCTCAAACTGCCCGCCGTCGTCGCCATGCGTGCCACTCCTCGGCACTGCCACAAGCTGGCCTTCAGAGGGTGTCGTCGGGGAAGAGGCAGAACGGATGGCCTTCGGGGTCGAGCATCACGCGGACACCGTGTTGAGGCTGGTGTTCGGCCAGCCGAGCCCCATGCGCAAGGGCCCAGGTCACGCCTGCTTCGAGGTCCGCCACGCCGATGTCGAGGTGCACCATCATCAGTTGCTGGCCCTCGACCGGGGGCCACACCGGCGGGCGGTAGTGCGGTTCCCACTGCACCTCGATCTTCTGGTCACCAGCCGGACCGCGCAGCATGGCCCAGCCGTCGGTGGGCGGGTTGCCTGATTGTGGGCCTTCGCGTCGCACGATCGGCCAGCCGAGTAGGCGTTCGTAGAACTCGGCCAGAGCGATCGGGTCGGCGGCATCGAGGGTCGGCCCCGAGATGCGCATGATGGGTCGTTCCACTTCCCCATCATGACCGAGTTGACCCGCATGAAGCGCTCGTTTCGATCGCTAACCTCGCCTCGTGGTCCTTGCTGACGATCAACTTGCTGTCTTCCACGGTGCCGGTGTGATCGCGCTCCCAGGTCTTTTCACCCGCGACGAGGTCGATGCCATCACGGCACGGCTGCCTCGACTGTTCGCCGAGCGCTGCCCGGAGAACTTCCGCGAACGATCCAGCGATGTGGTGCGCACGGCGATGGGGCTGCATCGCCGCGACCCAGTGTTCGCTCGGCTGGTCCGCGACCCGCGCCTCGTCACGGCCGCGCAGCAGATCCTGAACGACGACAAGCTCTACATCCAGCAGGTCAAGGTCAACGCCAAGGAAGCCTTCACCGGCGAGCAGTGGCAATGGCACTACGACTTCGCAACTCATCACAACGAAGATGGTGTGCCGGAGCCACTCGCCCTCAACCTGCACATCTTCCTCGATGAGGTGACCGAATTCAACGGACCACTGGTCTTCATCCCCGAGTCGCATCGTGACGGCCCGGCACCGACCGCGCTCGACATCGCCACCACCAGCTACCCCTTGTGGACCATAGCGCCGCAGGTTGTGCAGCCCCTCGCGGAGCGCGGCGGCTTGTATTGCCCGAAGGGTCTGCCCGGCACGGTGGTGATCTTCGGCGACACCATGGTGCACAGCTCCCCACCGAACATGTCGCCGTGGGATCGACGGATCTTCTCGCTGATCCTCAACCCGGTACGCAACCGCCAGACCACCTTCGCCCGACCCGATCACCAACATCATCGCGACTTCGCGCCGGTGCAGGCTCTCGATTCGTCCTTCCTGGCCGAGCACATCGACGGGGTGCTCGACCGACATCCCATGTGATGGACGTCGCTCGACTCCTCGACCGCGAGGGCTGCAGTGAACCGTCCGGTATGGATACTTTGTCTCCGATATGGTAGTTGGTATGGCATCCAAGAAGATCACCATCACTCTCGACGACGAACAGGTCGAGCAGATACGCAACCTCGTTAGCACCGGTCGCGCCGCGAGCGTGTCCGGTTTCGTCCAGCACGCAGTCGGTGTTGCCCTTGACGATGTCGCTGGCTGGGGAGCGATGCTCGCCCAGGCACTGGCCGAGACCGGTGGCGCGATGTCGGCCGAAGAACGAGCATGGGCCGATAAGGCACTCGGCGTACCCAAGCGGCGCCGCCGGTCCGCTGCCTGATGCCGGGCATCACCCTTGATGCCGGCGGCCTGATCGCTCTCGATCGCAACGACCGGCGAGTGATCGTGCTCTTCGCTCGCGTGATCGAAACGAACAGCCGCGTCACCATTCCCGCGTCGGCGCTGTCCCAGGCAATCAGGCGACCCGAGCGCCAGGCGCGACTGTCGAGGCTGATCCGCCAGCCATCGACTGACGTCGTTGCCCTCGACCGGGTGGATGCCGTGCACGTAGGTCGGCTCTTGGCCGCAACCGGCACCGTAGACGTCGTCGACGCCCATGTGGTGGTCTGTGCCCGACGGTCCGCCCAGCGCGTGGTGACGTCGGACCCCGACGACCTCTCCCGGCTTGACCCCACCCTCGATCTGATCGTGGTCTGACACGATGATGGTGCAGAGCCAAACGACGAAGCCACTTCATGCCGGGCACGCCGGAAAAGGGTGGCACTGCCCACCAGTCGGCGGGTCAATCGTGACGGTGGCTGCTCGCTTGGCGGTCGGCCGCGACTGCAGTGATTGCGGCGAGGTTGACGATGTCGGTCACGGTGGAGCCCGGCTGCAGCACAGCCACCGGCCGGCGGATTCCGAGGAGGATGGGTCCGATGGCCTCGGCGCCACCGAGGCGCTGGACGAGCTTGTAGCCGATGTTGCCGGCGGCGAGGTTGGGAAAAATGAGGACGTTGGCATCGCCCTGGATCCGCGAGTTGGGGTAGTTCTCGCGGGCGATATTTTCGACTACGGCCGGATCGACATGCATCTCACCGTCTACCGCCAACTCCGGCCGCTGCTCGTGCACAAGTTGGACGGCGCGAGCCACCCGGGCAGCGAGCGGGTGGTGGACGGATCCGAAACTGGAGAAGGACAGCAGCGCCACCCGCGGCTCGATTCCGAACATGAGGGCGGCTTCGGCGGCGAGGACGGCGATCTCGGCCAGCTCCTCGGCTGACGGGTCGATGTTGACCATCGTGTCGGCGCAGAACACGAGGCGGTCTTTGAGGGCCAAGAGCTGCAGCGCCGAGACCCGCGAGACGCCATCTCGAAGACCCACGAGGTGGATGGCGGGCCGGATGGTCTCGGCGTAGACGCGGGTTCGCCCTCCGACGAATCCGTCGGCGAGATCCTCGGACACCAGCATGAGCCCGAAGATCGTGGGATCCAGGATGCGGGTGGCGGCGGCCACGGGCGTCATGCCGTGCAATTGGCGAAGCTGGTACAAGCGGTCGGCCAGCCGGGGGGTCAGCTCCGAGGTTTCCACATCGACGATGTCGTCGTCGCCGAGGTGGAGACCGTGCTCCTCGGCGCGAGGCGAGATGACGGCGGGACGTCCCAGCAGGATGGGGCGAGCGATGTGCTGGTCGACGACGGCGCGCACCGCCCGCAGCACGGTGTCATCCTCGCCGTCGGCGAAGACCAGCCGGCTGGGCGGCCGGCGCTGCGCCGTGTGGAAGACGAACTGCATGACCGCTCGCGACGGGCCGAGGGTGCGTTCCAGCTGTTCTTCGTATGCGCCGAGATCGGCGATCGGGCGACGGGCCACTCCAGATTCCATCGCCGCGCGGGCAACGGCAGGGGCAACCCGCAGCAGGACGCGCGGGTCGAACGGCTTCGGGATCAGGTACGTCCGCCCGAACCGCAGCTCGTGCACGCCATAGGCCGCCAGCACCTGCTCGGGGATGTCTTCTCTCGCCAGCTCGGCGATGGCTCGCACCGCCGCCTGCTTCATCGGCTCGTTGATGATGGTCGCCTGCACGTCGAGCGCCCCCCGGAAGATGAAGGGAAACCCGAGGATGTTGTTCACCTGGTTTGGAAAGTCGGAGCGTCCCGTGGCGATGACGACGTCACCGCGGGTCTGCACGGCCAGTTCGTAATCGATCTCCGGATCGGGGTTGGCCAGGGCGAAGACGATGGGGTCGTCAGCCATGGTTCGCAGCATGTCGGGTGTGAGTACGTCTCGGTCGGAGACGCCCAGGAAGACGTCGGCACCCCGGATCGCCTCGCCGAGCGTCCGCAGGTCGGTGTCGGCGGCGAAGCGGGCCTTGTAGGGGTTCATCCGCTCGAGCCGACCCTCGTAGATCACGCCCACGGAGTCGACCATCAGCATGTGCTCGCGCCGCGCCCCCAGCTGCATGAACATCTCGGCGCAGGCGATGCCCGCGGCCCCAGCTCCCGAGAACACGACCCGAATGTCCTCGATCCGCTTGCCGACGACAACGAGCCCGTTGAGCAACGCCGCAGCCGAGATGATGGCGGTGCCGTGCTGGTCGTCGTGGAAGACCGGGATGTCGAGCCGGCGGCGCAGTTCCTCCTCGACGTAGAAGCATTCGGGCGCCTTGATGTCTTCGAGGTTGATCCCTCCGAACGTGGGCGCCAGCGCGGCGACGACCCTGACCAGGTCGTCTGGGTCGCGGGCGTCGACCTCCAGGTCGAAAACGTCGATCCCGGCGAACCGCTTGAAAAGCACGGCCTTGCCTTCCATGACCGGCTTGGCCGCCAGCGGCCCGATGTCGCCCAGCCCGAGCACAGCCGTGCCATTGGTGACGACCGCCACCAGGTTGCCCTTCCCCGTGTACCGGTTCACCAACTCGGGATTTTCCTCGATGGCGAGGCAAGGACGGGCCACGCCTGGGGTGTAGGCCAGCGAGAGATCGTGCTGGGTTATGCACGGTTTCGAGGCGATGACCTCGATCTTGCCCGGCCGTGGCAGCTCGTGGTACTCGAACACTTCCTGGTCACTGATCACGCGCACCCCCCGGCTCAGAGCTACCACCGGCGAGCGGCTGACGCCGTTCGGTTGGCCACTGTCCTTGAATACCAACCTCGGCTCTGGACCGCAGTGCCGCTGGTGGTTGTTCCATAGGTGATCGCACGTTAGTCCCGATCGTCGCCTTCCACGATCTGGGCGCCAAGGGGCAGCTGTGACCCTCTTGAGTTCAGGTGGTGATCGTCGTGGCTGGCGTCCAGATGCCTGGAGGCGTGTCAGATCGACTGTCACAGCGGTTTGGCGGCGAACGTCGCTCGGTAGTAGTCGGTCAGGGTGAGCCGCGCTGCGGCGGCTTCGTCGACGACGACGGTTGTGTGCGGATGCAACTGGATCGCTGACGCCGGACACATCGACGCGACAGGTCCCTCCACCGCTCGCGCGATCGGTTCTGCCTTGTCAGCGCCGAGGGTCTTGACCCGAGTCCGCGACGCCAGCGAGGAGGTCGGTTCGTTGAAACCGAGGTGGCCGTCGGCCCCGATGCCGAGCAGTTGGAGGTCGACACCGAGCGCGGTGCGAATCTGCGCCTCGTAGGCGGCACATGCGGCGTTGACATCAGATGCTGTTCCATCCGGGACGTGGACATTCCCCGGGTCGATGTCGACCAAACCGGAGAAATGGCGCTCGATGAACGCTCGATACGACTCCGGGTGACCGGG
The DNA here is from genome assembly GCA_031404635.1 of Ilumatobacteraceae bacterium. Lineage (GTDB taxonomy): Bacteria > Actinomycetota > Acidimicrobiia > Acidimicrobiales > Ilumatobacteraceae > JAENVT01. Next base: position 2,501 of record JANNHY010000165.1, on the reverse strand, counting down.
CGGCAGGCCGATGTACTCGTCGAGCAGGAACGCCGTGGCTCGCCCGAAAGCAAGCGTTCCGGCGCGATGCCGGCGAACGAGTTCGCTGTAGACACCGAGTGAAGAGCTTCCGGTCGCCAGCCCGAGCACCGCGTCGGGCTTCGACGAAACGAGCCGGTCGATCGCGTCGGCGACGAAGGTCGCTACTGCGCTGGAATCTCGCTGTATCACGACCTCCACACCGACCTCCCTCAGAGTCTTGTGCAACGTTGTTGGGGATCGAACACGACGCGCCCGTCCACCACCGTCACGACAACTCGGTTGCTTTCATCGAGCATCACGATGTCGGCCGCGTAGCCGGGCGCGAGGCGGCCGATGTCACATCGCCGCGCCAGCCGAGCCGGTGTGGCAGAGGCCGACAGCGACGCCTCACCCAACCCGCATCCGGTGAACGCAATCAGGTTGCGCACCGCCTCGTCGAAGCGCAACACGCTGCCGGCGAGTGTTCCGACCGAAGTGCGTGACCCCGGTTGTCAACGACGACGGATGTCTCGCCGATGCAGTAGGCGCCGTGCGGCAGTCCCAGCGCGGAGATGGAATCAGACACCAAGGCGATCCGACTCGGCCCGAGTGCTCGCCACGCCAGGCGCACCATGGCTGGGTCGACGTGGATTCCGTCGACGATCAGCCCGGCGATCAACGCCGGATCGCCGAGCGTTGCTCCGGCAGGTCCGGGCGCCCGGGCGCTCATCGGGCTCATCGCGTTGAACAGGTGGGTGACTCCGCGAACCCCGGCAGCGACGGCTGCGTTCATGTCCATAGTGTCGGCGTTCGTATGGCCGGCGCAGACCGACACGCCGTTCGCGACCAGTTGTTCGATAACACCCAACGCATCTGGTAGCTCTGGCGCGAGGGTGACCATGGCGACGCCGGCGTCGCTGCGCCATCCCTGCACCTCGGCGAGTGACGGTGGGCGCAGACGATGCACCGGATGGGCGCCGGCCCGCGCTGGATTCAGGAATGGCCCTTCGAGGTGCACGCCGAGCGAACGCGCTGCGGGCTGTGCGTCGCCGGACCACGCGTGCATCACGGCGATGGCGGCTGCCATTTCGGTGGCGGATGATGAGATCACCGTTGGCATGAACGACGTGACGCCACACTGCACGAGGAATGCGGCTACCTCACCGATTCGTTCCGGCTGCGTCGTCAGGTCGACACCGACCGCGCCGTTGACCTGCAGGTCGACGAAGCCCGGCAGCACCGAACAGCCGGTTGCGTCGACGACGAGCCGGGCGCGCTCGCTGCTTGGCGAACGAATCGCGGAAATCCGAGAGCCGTCGACGACCACGTCTGCGTGGAGACCTTCCGCGTCGACGTGCACCACTCCGCCACGGATGGCGAGCGACGTCATGGCGACGGCACAGGGCTGGCGGCGTGCGCGGCGCGGACGGCACCGATCGGCCCGAGCGCGACCGACGGATCGATAATGCGCATTCGTGCGCCGAGGTTGAGCGAACCGATGAACTCGGAGTGTTGGCCGTCGGCCGCGAGTCTCTCGGCGATCGCATCACGCAACACATCGCCGAGCGTAGCCACGCCGCCGCTGATGACGACGACCTCCGGGTCCCACGTGAGTGCCAGCAGCAGCACGGCCCGACTGAGACCACCGATGACTCCGGCCCACAGTCGGCGGGCGGCGATGTCGCCGCTGGACGCGGCTTGGTACAAGTCGACCGCCGACGTCCCGTTCTCGGTCGGCCACATTCTCTCGATGGCCGAGCCGGACGAGATGACCTCGATACAACCGATCTGGCCGCACGCGCAGCGAGGCCCGCGTGGATCGATGGGAATGTGCCCGATCTCGCCCGCCACCAACGTGTGGCCGCGCCGCAACCGACCGCGCTCGACATAACCGGCGGCGATTCCCGTGCCGATGCTGAGGTAGGCGAGATCGTTGACTGGGCCGTACTCGTTCGACAGGTACCAGTCGGCACCCAGCGCTGCGGCGCGGACGTCGTTCTCGACGTGCACGGCGACACCTAGAGCGTCGGTCAGGAGCGACGCCAAATCGACTGCTCTTTGGCCGATGCCGACGTTGACAGCGAGGCGAACTGTGCCGCGCTGCGGGTCCACTGTGCCGGGAATGCCGATGCCGATGGTGTTCGCGTCGCTCATCGACATCGCCGCGGACCTGGCCACCTCCAGCGTCGCTCGCAAAGCCGTGGACACCACGCCCCCGGCGCCGCGCTGTGTCGGGAGAGTGATCGAGGCGATCACGGTGCCGAGCGAGCCGTCGCGATTTCGAGCGACGAACCGAGTCCGGCGACGAACGCGTGCACAATCACCTCGGAGCCGAGTTCCTCCACGAACTCGACAATGCCGGTGAGGCGCGGCGACCCTTCACACCTTTGGACAGCGGTGATCGATTCGGCGCGCACGCCCACGGTGATCGTTCGGCCGACCCACTCGCCGAAGTCGTCGATCAACGTCGACGGATCGAGCGGGATCACCACCTCGGCGAC
>JANNHY010000164.1:0-8862 GCA_031404635.1 Ilumatobacteraceae bacterium | reverse complement strand
CATTGATCTGCGCCCAGCCGGTGATGCCTGGCTTGACTTCCAACCGACGTCGCTGCTCTGGGGAATACCGGTCGACATATGCCATCGGCAACGGGCGTGGCCCGACCAGGGTCATGTCACCCCGAACGACGTTGAGCAGCTGGGGCAGCTCATCCAAACTGGTGGCTCGCAGCAGTCGTCCTACTCTGGTCAGGCGACGATCGTCGGGAAGCAGCCGCCCTGTGTCGTCGCGGTCGTTGGTCATCGTCCGTAGCTTCAGCACGGTGATCGGCCGACCATCGAGACCAGCCCTCTCCTGGCGGATCGACACACCTCGCCCCATCGTCAGTCTCACGGCCAGTGCACTCGCGGCGATCAACGGCAACGCAACAATGAGTGCGATAGATCCCAGAACCATGTCGAAGGCACGCTTTTGTGCCAGCCATTTAGTCGTGGCGCTCCTCATGGCCACCAAGATACGGCCACACCGATGACTCAGCACAGGGTCGTTATCGTCGGTGCCGGAGGCTTCGGCCGCGAGGTTCTTGACATCATCGAGGCACAGCAGGCCGCCGGGGATGTCATCGAGTTCGCCGGCTTCATCGATGACGGCGAGGTGCAGTTAGACCGACTCGTCCGTCGAGGTGCCCAACTACTTGGTTCGTCGGAGAGCCTGACGGGGATGGACGTCGCCTATGTCATCGGCGTCGGAGCCGGGGCGACACGCGAGCAGCTTGCGGAGCGACTGGCGGGATCGAGATGTAGGCAGCAGCCCTTGATCCACCCGCAGGCCACGGTGGGAGGCGATGTGTTGTTCGGTGAAGGTTGCATCGTCGCCGCTGGGGCCCGCCTGACGACCAACATCCGCTGCGGCACGCACGTCGACGTCCACGTCAACGCCACCGTCGGCCACGACTGTCTCCTCGACGACTTCGTCAGTCTGTACCCGGCGGCGGTGGTGAGCGGCGACGTCCAGCTGCACCGCGGGGCCACCATTGGCACCGCGGCGACTGTGCTGCGCGGTTTGTCGATCGGCCAAGGGGCGATGGTTGGCGCTGGAGCAGTCGTCGTCAAAGACGTCGAGCCGGGCACCGTCGTCGTAGGTGTCCCTGCCCAACCCGTTGGTCAACCGTGACAGACCGTCTTCAGGCACTCGCCGGACTATCTCGCACATTGGTGCGCGCCTTCGGATGGCGCGGTGGCTTCCGGCGCCTTTCGTACGTTGCCAGGCTTCGATCGGGATGGTTTCGCCGTCGCCTCCCATGTACCTCGAACTTCCAGCCTCACCCGCCGGTGCAATGGACGCATCGATTTGATCTGCCGGCCATTCGGACCGCGTACGAGCGAACGGGGTTGGCGGAGCGCATACGTGTTGACGTTGTCAGCGAAGCGGATCAACTCCTGTACGGCGAGCTGAGGATGTTCGGCGGACTTCCTCAGCACGTTGGTTGGCCGCCGAGGTGGAACAGCATCGTTGACTCCTCGCCGCAGAGCACACACTGGTCCTTGCTGAGTGACGACTTGTTCGAGCGAGATATCAAGGATACGTGGGAGCCATCTCGGTTGCGGTTCACATTCCTGCTGGTTCGCGCCTTCGCGTTGACCGACGACGATCGATACGTCGCCGCGTGGTGGGATGCAGTGGAGTCGTGGGCTGCGGAGAATCCTCCGAACACCGGATTGAACTGGCGGTGTGGACAGGAGTCGTCGCTGCGCGGGATTGCGATCTGCTTCGGGTTGAGCGCCTTCAGCGAGCACGCTGAGACGAACCCCGCCCGCAGGGATCTGGCGGCGCGGATCATCGGAGCAACGATCACGCGTGTTCGCCCGACTGTCGGCTACGCACTGTCGCAACGCAACAACCACGCCATCTCCGAACTCGTCTTTCTTCTTGCAACTGAACCCCGGTTGAGCAGGCGCCGCGTGAGGCAGTTGATCGGAGCTCTGCGCGACCAGTGGTATGCCGACGGCTCCTACGCCCAGCAGAGCTTCGTATACCAGCGGTTGGCGATCCATGCCTTGGTGTGGTTGCTGCACGTCCAGCCGAAGTTGCCGAAGCGAGCGTTCGAAGCCATTACGAGGCGCCTGGAAGCAAGCGAGAGCTTCCTCGAGAGATGTCTCGATCCGGTGAGCGGCGCGTTGCCGAACTACGGCGCCAACGATGGAAGCATGCTCCTCGACCTGGCCCGTGCCGACCATCTCGATGGTCGACCCCTTCTTGCACTGCTGGGCGTGCCTTGCGAGGCAGAGGCCACGGAACCAACCGTGTGGTTTCCTCCCGACGACATCGGACTCACGGTGGGGCAAGCGCCACGCGACCTCGACACCAGTACCTACGTGACCCTCCGGGGGCAACGTTCCCTGCTTCTCACTCGCGTCGGCGACGGACGGCATCGTTCGGGGGATGACGATCAGCAGGCCTTCGAACTGTTCATCGACGGCGTGCGCATTGTTCTCGATCCGGGCACATATCGATACAGCGGCTCGTCGCCGTGGCGGCAGCCCTTCACATCGTCAGCGGCGCATTCGATGGCTCGCCCATCGACGAATCCACCACGCCTGAGCGTCGGCCGGTTCCTCCGAGAACCGATGCCGATCGCCGAAGTCACGGCGCACTCGGTCGACGGTGACACCGAGATTCTGGTAACTCGCCGGTTGGAAGGGCAGCTCCGGCTGACGCGAGCGTTTCTCCGGTTTAATGATCGGTATGCGATCGTCGACACGTGTGACGGTGGCATGGCCATTTCTCACTGGCTGCTGTCGGAGGGTGAAGTGGTGGACGGAGGCGGCATTTTGATCCACGGTGCGACCGTCTCAACTCTCGGTTCGTCGCAGGTCACACGGCGCTGGCGGGACGAGGCCGACCCGACCTCCGGCTGGTGGTCGCCGACGTATGGTCGAATCGAACCGGTGGTCGCGCTGGATGGAGAACTGTTGGACGGGGGAGTGCTGGTGGCGCGCTTTAGCCCTGCCGAGGAATCCCCCGTGAGCATCAATGAGATCGCCGCTGCACTCATCCGGCAGCCCGACCTGCAGCAGCGGGTCAGCCTGCTCAAGTCCTCAGTTGAGACAGCCGCATGACCATGCAGAGGACAGTAGCGAATCAAAGGCATGTGCTCGTGCTGAACCACTTTGCCCGGCCACGAAACGTCGCCGGCGGTACGCGCCACGTGGAACTCTTCTCACGATTGTCAGGATGGCAGGCGCGCGTAATCGCCGGCGACAAAGGGTTGAAGGGCTCCGACTGGTCGGGCCGCGACGGAATCCTGGAATCGGTCCGCACCGTGCCCTACACGCGAAATGGCCTGGCCAGGATCATGAACTGGGTCTCTTACGGCATTTCCGCCTCGTGGCGGGGGCTGCGGGCGCGGCCGTTGCATGTTGTGTATGCGTCGAGCCCGCACCTTCTGGCAGGTCTCGCCGGCTGGTTCATCGCCCGCTTGCGAAGGGTTCCGTTTGTCCTGGAGATACGCGACCTGTGGCCGCAAGTGCTCTCCGACATGGGCTCACTCAGTTCGACATCTTTCGTGTACCGGCTCCTGGAGCGACTGGAGACCTTTCTCTACGTTCACGCCGATCGCATCGTCTTCCTCGCGGAAGGTGTCGAGGATCATCTCGTTGCGCGTGGCGTGAAGCCTGAGTGCCTGTGTTTCATTCCAAACGGAGCCGATAGCTCCGACTTCCAACCTTCGCAGCCGCGAGATGTCCTGCGGTCGAAATACGCAATGAGCGGTGTCGTCGCGGTATACGCCGGTGCTCATGGACCGGCGAACGGCCTGGACTTGTTGCTCGACGCGGCGGCAGCGAACACGAGCGACAGCAATCTTTCGGTGTTGCTGGTCGGCGACGGTGTCGAGAAAGATCGCCTCAGGCGGCGAGTCGCCGAGGAACGACTGACCAACGTCAGGTTCATGGATCCCATCCCGAAGAGCGAGATGGCAGATCTGCTCGCAGCGGCCGACATCGGCGTGCACTGCCTCGCCGACGTCGACCTCTTCCGCACCGGCGTCAGCCCGAACAAGCTGTTCGATTACATGGCCGCCGGACTGCCCGCGATCACGAACACCCCTGGTGTCACCTCGGAATTTCTCCTGCGATCCGGTGGAGGTCTTGCCGTGCAACCACGAGAGCTTGATCTGGCGTTGGCGCGCCTCGCCGGGCTGTCGCCAGACGAACGGCGCCGGCTCGGCGCCGAGGGGCGGCGATACCTGGAATCAACTCGATCGAGGACGGCGATGGCCTCGCGTCTCGAGTCCATGCTCGACGACGTCGTCCCGCCGTTGCCGACACCGTCGTCGGATCTTGCCCCGACTGGGTGTTGCACGTGAGGCAGTTGGTGCAATCGGTCCGCAGCGGCGCGCTGCGCATCATCGACGCTCCTGACCCCGTGATCGGGCCGACCGAAGTGCTCGTGCAGACCCATCACTCCGTGGTCTCGGCTGGTACAGAGCGCGCCGTTCGCCAGTTGGCATCGGCGAGCCTGCTGCAAAAGGCGAAGGCGCGCCCGGATCTCGTTCGCCAGGTCGTCCGTAAGGCGAGAACCGAGGGCCTGCGATCGACGTTCGAAGCCGTCCAGGCTCGCCTCGACGACGAGATGCCGTTGGGCTATTCGGCGGCTGGACTGGTACTCGAGGTCGGAGAGGCTGTCTCAGCGGTGCGCCCCGGGATGCGCGTAGCGACTGGCGGAGCAGGCCATTCCGACCTGCAGGTGGTGGCGGGGAACTTGGCCGTACCGATCCCGGATGCCGTCGAGTCGTCGAGTGCCGCGTTCGCGACCGTCGCTGCCATCGCCCTTCACGGCTTGCGGCTTGCTGAGGTTGGTCCGGGCGGCAAGGTCTGCGTGATCGGCCTCGGACTGATCGGTCAACTGACGGTACGCCTGGCGTTGGCGTCCGGCCTCGATGTCGTCGGCATCGACCTGCGCGAATGGGCTGCCCACCGGGCGTCGGAGTATGGAGCGCTGGGATTGGTGGAGAAGGGGTCCGATACGACGAGCACGGTATTGGAGTGGTCGCGTGGCCGAGGAGTGGATGCTGTGATGTTGACGGCTGCGACTCCCTCGTCGGAACCTATGCGGCGCTCCGCAGACCTGGCACGCGATCGGGCGAACATCGTCGTGGTGGGCGATGTCGGGCTGGAGTTAGAGCGAACGCCTTTGTACGAGAAGGAACTGTCGATCAAGGTTGCCAGGTCGTACGGCCCAGGGCGCTATGAACGTGCCTACGAGGAGTGGGCGGTCGACTATCCGGCCGGTCAGGTGAGATGGACCGAAGGGCGCAACATCGAAGCAGCCCTAGATCTGATGGCCTCTGGGAGGATGAAGGTCGACGACCTCGTGACCCACTCGTTCGCGTTCGATCGGGCGGCAGATGCCTACGACGTGCTGGGCGACCCTTCGGCGCAGTATCTCGGCATTCAGTTGGACTATCCGGTCGGGCGGCGGCCGGCCACGGCGGCGCAAGTCATGGTCACACCCGTGCGAGGCCCGCGCGCCATCGGCTTGATCGGGGCCGGCAACTTCGCCCGCGGCGTCTTGGTGCCGGCAATCCGCGAATCCGGCATCGGCACGATTCGAGCCGTGAGTTCTGCGGGGGGCACGTCGGCGGCGCGTCTTGCCGAGAAGGTCGGCGCAACCGCGATGACGACGGACGACCTCCTGGCCGACGAGACGATCGATATGGTCGTTGTGGCGACTTCGCACGACACGCATGCAAGCCTGGTCGTGAAGGCCTTGGAGAGCGACAAGCATGTGTTCTGCGAGAAGCCGCTCGCGCTGACGGAGGCCGAGCTCGACAGTGTGGTCAGTGCCTGGGAGGGTTCCGGAAAGCATTTGGCCGTAGGTTTCAACCGCCGTCATTCTCCATGGATCGGCAAGGCGATCGACGTCCTGCGGGTAGCATCCGGTCCATTGGTGATCACCTACCGCGTCAACGCCGGGGCGCTTCCCGCGTCGCACTGGTACAACGACCGCCGGCAAGGCGGCCGCCTGATCGGTGAGATTTGCCACTTCGTCGACACATGCAATGCGTTAGTTGGCGTATCGGCGGACGCGGTATCAGCCTTCGGTGGAGGATTGGGCGAAGCGATGCTTGCCGATGACGTCGTCGTGACGTTGCGATATCCGGATGGTTCGGTCGCCGCCATCACCTATGCGACCGGTGGACACGCATCCACAGCCAAGGAACGGATCGATGTGCTTGGCCGTGGTCATACCATCGTCATCAACGATTTCGAGTCGATGTCGCTGGATGAGAAAGTCGACAAAGGTGCCCGAGACAAGGGCCACCGCCGGCAGTTCGACCACCTTGCGGCGCAGTTTCAATCACAAGATGGCAACTCGACGATTTTCGCCATCGATGCAACGAGAACCTGTCTTGCAGCTGTGGAATCGATACGAGCCGGCGTGCCGGTCGGACTACATCAATCGAGGGATTGGCACGGCGCGGCCGACGACCGGACCAAGTCGGGGATCTCGTGAGAACCATCGAGAACCGCGACCGTGTGAGTACTGCCGGAACTGGTACGAGCATGTTCTTCGCTCACCTCCTGAAAGACGTGCCTTCCGGACTGATCGTGAACCTCGGGGCGGGTACGACCGGTGGCTCGGCCGATGCGCATCAACTCCTCGTGAACGTCGATCACGTGCGCCCTGGTGGGGCCAAACCTCCCGGGCTCTTCGTGGTCGCAGACGCCCACCACCTTCCATTCGCGACCGGCACCTTCGCGGGCGCTATGGCCAAAGATGTCCTCGAGCACGTAGAGGACCCGATCGCCGTCCTCAAGGAACTCGGCAGGGCCTGCCGAGCGGGAGGCCGACTGGTAATAGTGGTGCCGCGGGCCATTCCCCGCGCGGTCTGGGACGACCCGACCCACATCCGCGGATTCACGGAGAATGCCATTCAGACCGCCTTCCGGCTCTCTGGCTGGAAGGCGTCATCACCGATCCGCCGACTGGGTGGATTCCCAGGGGCCGGTCGTCTCGGCCTCAGCCGTCGCCTCGAGATGGTGATGCGCATTCCCGGCCTCGGGCATTGGTTTGGCCGGAACTGGATTGCTCGTGCCGCCCTAGCGCCATCGGAGAACACGCAATGACGACGACCAGCACCCAACCCGTGGATGTCGTAGTCATTGGTCCCAGCCACCTCGACTCGTTCGCGTCCAACATCGCCGACGGATTCGACGACCTCGGAATCTGCGCACGAGTCCTTGACCCGTTCGCCCGGTTCGCGGGGAAGGGAACCATTCGCGCCTACGGCAAGTACGGCGTGGTAATGCGTCGGATCGTCGACCAGTGGCACGTCGCCCGCACAAGATTGGTCGACCGGCCAGTCGCCCAGGCCCTCGAGGAACTTGATCCCCGCCTCGTCCTCAGCACCTTCGGATACTTCGAACCGGGACAGGTCGAACGGTGGCGCCGGTGCACGCCCCACGCAACCTGGGCAATGTGGTACCCGGACTCCTTCGTTAACCTCGGACCACACCGCGCCTTGCTTGCTCCGTACGACCACTTCTTCTTCAAGGATCCGTACATCGTCGACCTTCTGGCGCGGCGCGCCGAACTACCCGCGCACTACCTCGCCCAGGCCTGCAACCCGCGACACCACCGACCCCCGGCGCAGGATCGCGGAGCCGTTGATTCGACCGGCGACATCGTGATGATCGGCAATATGTACCCCTATCGTCTCCTGACGCTCGAGAGGCTCGACCCGAAAGTCAGTCTGAAGGTCTACGGCAATCAACGAACACCCTTGCCGCCCCGGTTCTCGCGGCTGGCTGACGCCCATCTCGGTGAGGTTGTGTTCGGAGCCGACAAAGCGCGTGTGTTTGCGGAAGCGGCAATAGTGCTGAATACCATGCACTATGGCGAGGTGTCGGGCATCAACTCTCGGATGTTCGAGGCAACCGGGTCTGGTGGCTTCGTGCTCACGCACACCAACGACGGACTCCACCGCTACTTCGAGCCCGGTCGTGAGGTGGCAGTATTCGAGACGCCAGACGAGATGAACTCGGCTATAGCTCGGTACCTCGCCGATCCCGAAGCGCGGGCCGAGATCGCGGCTGCCGGTGCAGCCAGAACCCTCCGAGATCACACCTATCCGCTTCGGCTCGTGGAGTTGGTGCGCATCTGCGGGCTGCAAAGCGACGCTCAATTTGCCAGCCTCATCGGGTCCCGTTGACCGTGCTCCACTCCCCATCCAAGGCGGCCTCGTACAGGGCGGTGGTCAGGCGCCAGCTGGCGCGGCGTTCGTTCCGCGACATCGCCTCGACCGCCGGCGTCAACATGGGCATGACGCTCCTCACGAGCATCGGTGGGATCTTCCTCGCCCGAAACCTGGGGGCCGCGGATCGCGGCGGTTTGGTCGTCGTGCTGCAATGGCCTGCGCTATTTGGCAGCTTCGCCAGCCTCGGTCTCACCCAGTCGGCTTGTTATTGGGTCGCCCGCCGACGCACGCAAGGGGCGGTCATCATGGCCACGGCGGCCCGCGCGGCGCTGCTTACGGGAGTCGTGGTCGCCGTCGCCGGCTTTGTGATGGCACCGCTCATCGGACGCACGGACACGGTGACGGCGCTTCTCCGGGTCGTCTTTGCTGTGTCGCCGCTGTTCATCGCCGGGGGCGTGTGGATGTCGACACTGCAGGCTGTCGACGTCGCCGCCTGGAACCGGTCGCGCTGCGTGCAGCCCGTCAGCTACTTCAGCGGTGTGTTCGGCCTCACGCTCCTCGGCCGTCTGACACTGACCTCTGCGACGGCGGCGTTCTGTTGCTCGTTGATCCTCCAAGCGTGGTTCGCCCGCCATGCCGCCAAACGGACCGTTGACCGATCCGACTCAGGCCAAGGCAACCTGCTCGGCGTGCTCTACCGCTATGGGGTACGAGTTTGGGC
>JANNHY010000163.1:0-15001 GCA_031404635.1 Ilumatobacteraceae bacterium | reverse complement strand
CACTCCGTGCCTGCCTGGGCCGCGTTCGATGTGGTGATACTCGTTGGTGGATCCGAGCGTGTCGGCCAGCCCGAGGATGTGGTGCGACTCTGGACAGGCAAAAGCGACGTGGTGCAGACGCGGCGAAGAGCCCTGTGTCGAGGCGACGTCGTGCACAGTCTGCTTTCGGAACATCCACGTGGCGTACAGCGTGCCGTCGTCGTCCTCGATGGTCTCGGAGAGACCGAAGCCCAGCTCGGTGTACCACTCGTACATGGCGCGCACGTCGTCGGTGACCAGGTTGATGTGGTCGAGGCGATTGACGCTGGCTCCGTGACGCAGGTCGTAACGCTGGTGATGGTGCCCGGTCCACTCGATCTCGTGAAAGTACTCGACGACGAATCCGAATGGATCCTGGACGCGAACGGTCGGGCCGACGCCACGCGTGGCCCCCGCCGGGTAGCGGCGCACCTCGCAGCCGTGATCGGTATGGAACGCCGCTGCTGCGTCGAGATCGTCGGGTGTTCGCACCCGGAACGCGAACCTCGAACACGCCGGCTCGCCGCCCTTGCGCAGGATCAGGCTGTGGTGAACGAACTCCTCGTGACCGCGAAGGTAGATCGCGTCGTCGTCCTCGGAACTGATCACGAAGCCGAGACGATCGACCCAGAAGTGCTTGCTGGCGCCGAGGTCGGTGACTATCAGCTCCGCGTATGCCGAGCGGACGATGTCGGGCGGAGGCGAGGTTGCCATCGGCACGATCGTCAGAAAGACGCGTAGTTGGTGTCGTCGACCAGCGACTCGGGCCCGTCGAGCGGCAGGTTCTCGAAGTGGTTGAGGGCTGCGTTGACGTCGCCTTCCCACACCGCGTCGGGGAGGTTGTACAACACTTCGACGCCATTGCCGTCGGGGTCCTCGACATAAGCGCTGTGGGTCATGCCATGGTTGCCGCGAACTCGAAACTCGACGTTTTGCGACTGCATCCAGGCGATCTGGTTCAGCCACGACTCGCGGCTCGGGTAGCAGACAGCGATGTGGTCGACACCGGGAGTGTTGCCGAACATTTGCCACGGCGACTCGGGTGGGGGAGCGCTCGACGGATCCAAGAGTTCGGCGAGCGCCAGATCGTGATGCCGCTCAACGCTGCCGCGGTAGAACCGCATCTTGTGCAGAGGGAACTTGTCGCGCTCGAGCTCGGCGCACTGCTCGAACCCGAGGATTCGGGTGTAGAAGTCGTGGGCCACCTCCAGATCGCGGACCCGCAGCACGAGGTGCTGGATGTACGCGCCACTCGAGGGACGGACGGGTCCATCGGCGTGATCTGTCACGGGGCCTCCTGGCGATATGTTCGTGTGATAGCAACGCGGCGTACACCTTACGTCTACGTCAGCGGGGGATCACGATGGCCAAAGAAGGCGCACTCGACGAACTGTTGGCCGAGGTCATGTCACGCTACGACGACTCGCCGAACACGCGTCTCAAGGACGTGACCTGCGCGGCTATCCGCCATCTGCATGCCTTCGCCCGCGAGGTCAATCTGGCCCGCGACGAGTGGTTTGCTGGGATCATGTTCCTCACGGCCTGCGGCATGATCAGCGACGATGTTCGCCAGGAGTTCATTCTCTTGTCCGATACCACCGGTGTCTCGACGCTCGTCGAGATGTTGGCCTACGACGCCAGCGCCCCGAGCCTCACTGACAACACGGTCCTCGGGCCGTTCCATGCCGGTGGGTCACCAGAACGCGCCTACGGCGAGTCGATGTTGGTCGATCCCGACGATGGCGACCGGGTGGTAGTGCGCGGCACGATCACCGACGTCAATGGCAAGCCCGTCGCCGGCGTCATCCTCGACTGCTGGCAGAACGCCTCGAACATGTTCTACGCCGTGCAGCAACCGGGCATCCAGAGCGCCGACAACCTTCGTGGCATATACCGCACCCAGGCCGATGGCAAATACGAGATCCGCAGTATCCGCCCGGTGCCCTATCCGATCCCCAACGATGGTCCGGCCGGTGATCTGCTGAAGAAGAACGGGCGCAACTGGTGGCGCCCAGGACACTTGCACATCTGGGCCCGCCATCCCGACTTCAAGGATCTGATCACCCATGTGTTCGACGTCGAGAGCGACTTCCTCGATGGCGACGCTGTGTTCGGCGTGCAGCCGAGCCTGATCCGCGAGTTCAAGCCAGACGACACCGGCGAACTGGCAACGACATTCGACGTCGTCCTCGACCGCGCGTAGGGCTGGCCGCAACCGACCTGACGAGGATCCGTGCCGGAGACTACACTTTGGCGAACAGGTGTTCGTCACAGTAGACTGAGGGGCGTGCCCGACTTCAAAGTCGTCTCCGACTACCAACCTGCCGGCGACCAGCCACACGCCGTTGCCCGATTGGCCGAAGGCGTACGCCGCGGCGATCGGTTCCAGACATTGCTCGGTATCACAGGTTCCGGCAAGAGCGCCACGGTTGCCTGGACGATCCAAGAGGTGCAGCGCCCGACGTTGATCCTGGCGCCCAACAAGTCTCTTGCCGCCCAGTTGACACAGGAGATGCGCGAGTTTTTCCCCGACAACAGGGTCGAGTACTTCGTCAGCTACTACGACTACTACCAGCCAGAGGCGTACATCGCCTCCAGCGACACCTACATCGAGAAGGACTCGTCGATCAACGACGAGATAGACCGGTTACGCCACTCGGCCACGGCGGGTCTGTTGACTCGTCGCGACACCATCGTTGTCGCCTCGGTCAGCTGCATCTACGGCATGGGCAACCCCGAGGAATACAAGGGTCAGCTGTTGGACCTGAGCGTCGGAGTCGACTACGACATGCGCAGCATCCTGCGCCGATTGGTCGACCTGCAGTTCGATCGCAACGACATGACCCTCGGCCGCGGCAAATTCCGGGTGCGCGGCGACACCATCGAGGTCCACCCATCGTACGAGGAGACGGTGCTGCGTATCGAGATGTTCGGTGACACCGTCGATCGGCTGACGATGGTCGATCCGCTCACCGGCGAGACACTCAGCGATCTGCCGCGCACTCAGGTTTTTCCGGCCACTCACTACGTCGCCGGCGACGAACGCATGCGCAAGGCCGTGATCGGTATCGAAGCCGAGTTACAGGAGCGGCTGGCGTGGTTCGAGAAAGAAGGCAAGCTGCTCGAAGCCCAGCGCTTGCGAATGCGCACACAGTACGACCTGGAGATGATCCAAGAGGTCGGTTACTGCAACGGCATCGAGAACTACTCGATGCACATTGACGGACGCACTCACGGCGAGCCGCCGTTCACCCTGCTCGACTACTTCCCGGAGGACTTCCTGCTCGTCATCGACGAGAGTCACGTGGCCGTGCCGCAGCTGCACGGCCAGTTCATGGGCGATCGATCACGAAAGGACATCCTCGTCGAGCATGGCTTCCGTCTGCCCAGCGCGCGCGACAATCGGCCCCTGCAATTCGAAGAGGTGCTCGGGCGGATCAATCAATGCATTTTCTTGTCGGCCACTCCGTCGCCTTACGAGTTGCAGCACAGTCAACAGGTGGTCGAGCAGATTGTGCGCCCGACGGGCCTTGTCGACCCAGAGGTGATCGTCAGGCCGACGAAGGGGCAGATCGACGATCTAATCGAGATGGTCAACAATCGGGTGGTGAAAGGCGACCGCATCCTGGTCACCACCCTGACCAAGAAGATGGCGGAAGACCTCACCGACTACCTGCTCGAGCAAGGTTTGCGGGTGCGCTACCTGCACAGCAACATCGACACCATCCAGCGCATCGAGATTCTACGCGCCCTGCGCCTCGGCGAGTTCGACGTTCTCGTCGGCATCAACCTGTTGCGTGAAGGTCTCGACCTGCCAGAGGTCTCGTTGGTCACCATCCTCGATGCCGACAAGGAGGGCTTCCTGCGCAGCGAGACATCGCTTGTCCAGATGATTGGCCGCGCCTCTCGCAACGTCGATGGCCAGGTTGTGATGTACGCCGACAAGATCACCGCGTCGATGCAAAAGGCGATCGACGTCACCCAGCAGCGCCGCCTCCGTCAGATCGCCTACAACCTCGAGCACGGCATCGACCCGCAGACCATCCGCAAGGCGGTCGGCGATATCTTGTCGTTGCTGCGACCCGACGATTCGGCGCCGTTGCCCGGCAAGGATCGCCGCCGACAACGCGAGCGAGACAAGGTGCAGCGCGAGCTGAAGACGCTGCCTCAGCAGGAGCTGGCCCGCCTCATCCAGACCCTGGAGGAGGAGATGCACGAGGCCGCTGCCGAGCTCAAGTTCGAATACGCCGCTCGCCTACGCGACGAGGTAAACGAGCTGCGAAGAGAGTTGCGCGACGCTGGTTAATTAATTAAGTGGTTACCACGCAGAGACGAGGGGCGCCGAAAGCACGGTGGCCATCGAATCAGGCGGCTGCGGCAGGGCGAAGAGGTAGCCCTGGCCGAGACGACAGCCCAGGCGAACCAGCCGATCACACTGAGTCTGCGTTTCCACACCTTCCGCAATCACCTCGAGACCAGCATCAACGGCCATCGAAATCATCGCCTTCACCACGGCCGGCTCACGTTGTCCGTCGATCACCTGTCCGGTGAATCGGCGGTCGAGCTTGACGCCACTGATCGGTAGCGATGTCAGCGTCTCGAGGCTGGCGAACCCGACTCCGAAGTCGTCGAGCACGAGCTTCGCCCCGGCCTCGGCAACCTCGGTCAGCTCGCCGATGGTTGCCGGCGAGAGATCGAACGACTGTCGCTCGCTGAGTTCGAGTGAGATCAGCTCCAGAGGAATGTTGTGCTTTTCGGCGAGGTCGGTGACGGTCTTCTTGAGACCCGACGCAGGAATCGAATCGAAGTCGAAGTTGACGGCCAGGCGCAGGTTCGGTGAGACGGTCCGGAAGGTCGACAGATGAAACAGACCGTCGTCGAGCATGCGGCGGAACAGCGCAGCGTTCAACCCGGCCCGCTCGATGCCAGGCAGAAACTCACCGGGCTCGCGTATGCCAGTGTCGGTCTGCCAGCGGGCCAGCGCCTCGACGGCGACAACCTCACCGGTTCGCATGTCGACAATTGGCTGGAAGTAGGCGCGGATCTGGCCGTGATCGAGAGCGTTGACAAGTTCTGCTGTCGCGTCGTCGAATGTCGTGTTGGCGATGTTGACGGCCGAGCGGACGGCAGCGATCGATGCGTCGGCGGCATCGATGGCGGCCCCGAGACCGACACCTGGCAGGCGTCGGCCGACGCCAACCCACGCCGCGATTCCGGCTGCGCTGAGGGTTTGGCGCAGCTGGGTTTCGAGCGCCGTCGCCTCGCTGGCGCAGATGTCGACGGCGAGTACACCGAACTTCAGCCCGGTGATACGTGCGCAGAAATGGCGTCCCTCGATGATTGAGTTGAGGATTCTCCCGAAGTCGGAGAGCAGCTCGTCGCCGGCATCGTGGCCTTGGCTGCTGTTGAGTTCGTGGAGTTCCTCCAGGGCGATCATGAAGATCCACGCCTGCTCACCATTGGCATTGCATCGCTCGTCGTCGCGGCTGAGCTGTGCTTCCCAGGCGTGGCGGGTGGCGACGCCGGTCAGTGCATCGAGCGCGGCAACGGCTTGATCCGACCGGCGGGCGCTGGCGGTCAGCGCCCGCTCGGCTCCCGCCAAGGCTCCGAGCGTGTTGGCCAACAGCGGGATCAGCGATTCGGTATGGGAAGGCATCGGCGCCGGAAGCTGGCGGCTGAGTCCCACGAGTGCCCCATATGGCTCACCGTTGGGCAGTCGCACCGGAACGACCAACTTGGCGACATTGGCGAGGTATCGGTCCGTCGACAGATCATTCGGCATCACGCTGTTGGCGACGATCGAGAACTGCGGGTCGACCGAAGCGATCACGATCTGCTCGTTGTCGTTGATCCGCGTGAAGAGCCAGGTCGCGTACCCGGAGTAGCGTCGCAGGTGCTCGAGCGAGGCGCGCGCCGTTCGAGCCAGTGTTGCGTCAGTGGTCAGTCCGCCGTTCATGCCCCTTCTATCGGCACGAAGCGGGCGCAACTAGAGCAGAACGTGTGTTCGTCGTCATGATACAATGTGCGACATGTTCCACAGCGCCCGATCCCACTCAGATCGGTAGCCTCGCCACGATGCCTGCTGCCGAGTCGGGAAAGATCATCGTTCGCGGGGCCCGCGAGCACAACTTGAGGAACGTCAACGTCGAGTTGCCGCGCGACAAGATGATCGTTTTCACAGGGTTGTCCGGTTCCGGGAAGAGCAGCCTGGCCTTCGACACCATCTACGCCGAGGGCCAACGTCGCTATGTCGAGAGCCTCAGCGCCTATGCGCGGCAATTCCTCGGGCAGATGGACAAACCCGATGTCGATATGATCGAGGGGCTGTCGCCGGCCATATCCATCGATCAGAAGTCGGCCAGCCGCAACCCTCGCTCGACGGTCGGCACGATCACCGAGATCTACGACTACCTGCGCCTGCTGTACGCCCGCATCGGTGTGCAGCACTGTCCGAACGACGGAACCCGGCTGCAGCGTCAGTCTCCCCAACAGATCGTCGACCGCATTCTGCTGCTGCCCGATGGCACCCGTTTCCAGGTCCTTTCGCCGGTGGTACGCGGTCGGAAGGGCGACTACGACACGCTGCTCGAAGATCTCACCGGACAGGGCTATGTTCGTGCTCGGGTCGACGGCGAGGTGGTCGACATCGCCGAATTCTTGAAGCGTGACGAGCGACTGGCTCGGTACGAACAGCACAAGATCGAGGTGATCATCGATCGTCTCGTCCGTCGCGATGGCATCGAGCGTCGCCTCACCGACTCGTTGGAAACGGCGTTGAAGCTGGCCGACGGTGTCGCCGAGGTCGAACTGATGTCGGCCGACGGCAGCGACAGCGAGACCCTGACCTTCAGCCAACACCTGGCCTGCCCGAAGTGCGGCACCAGCTACGACGAACCGGCGCCGCGTAACTTCTCGTTCAACTCGCCGTATGGCGCCTGCGAGGCATGCGATGGCCTCGGCACCACGTTCGAGGTCGATCCCGAGTTGGTGATTCCTGATCCCGATCAATCGATCAACGGCGGGGCCATCGCTCCCTGGCGTACCTCGAACACGCAGTACTTCGCGCGGATGTTGGAGGCTGTCGGCGAGGTCTACGAACTCGATCTCGATGCGCCGTACCGCACTCTGACCGCTAAGCAGCAAAAGGTCGTGCTGCACGGTGTCGAGGGCAACCTGAAGGTCAAGTACCGCAACCGGTACGGTCGCACCCGCGAGTACTCGACGGCGTACGAGGGGGTCATCCCTTGGCTTAACCGCCGCCGCCAGGGAGCCGAGAGCGATTGGTCGCGCGAGCAGTACCAGGGATACATGCGCGAGGTCGCGTGTACCGCCTGCGGCGGGGCGCGGTTGAAGCCGGTAAGCCGGGCGGTGACGGTCAACGACCTGAACATCGCCGAGGTCTGTGATATGGCGATCGGCGAGTCCGCCAAGTTTCTGGCGGCACTCGAATTGAGCGAACGTGACCGCCTCATTGCCGAACGGGTGACGAAGGAGATCAATGCCCGCCTCGGCTTCTTGCTCGATGTCGGTCTCGATTACCTGAGCCTCTCCCGTTCAGCGGGCACACTCGCAGGTGGCGAGGCGCAACGCATCCGCCTTGCCAGCCAGATCGGCTCAGGACTCGTCGGCACTTTGTACGTGCTCGACGAGCCGTCCATCGGGTTGCACCAGCGCGACAATCGCAGGCTCATCGACACCCTGCACCGCCTGCGCGACCTGGGCAACACGGTGTTGGTCGTCGAGCACGACGAGGAGACGATTCGCGAGGCTGACTGGATCGTCGACATCGGCCCAGGGGCCGGCGAGCACGGTGGCGAGGTGGTGTACAGCGGCCCGGTGAACGGCATCACCAAGGTCAAGGAGTCGATCACCGGCCAGTACCTGGCGGGCAAGAAGTCCGTGCCGGTACCGCAGCACCGTCGCCAACCGGGTCTCGAATGGTTGGAGATCAGGGGCGCCCGCGAGCACAACCTGTGCAACATCGATGTTCGCATTCCGCTCGGCTGTTTCGTCGCTATTACCGGGGTCAGTGGCAGTGGCAAGAGCACCCTGGTCCGTGACATCTTGCTTCCGGTGCTGATGCAGAAGATCTACAAGTCAAAACATGCAGCGGGCAAGCACAAGGCTATTGCCGGGATCGATCTGCTCGACAAGGTGATCGACATGGATCAATCGCCGATCGGACGCACGCCGCGATCCAATCCGGCCACCTATACGGGAGTGTTCGACAACATCCGCAAGCTGTTCGCGACGACGGCCGAGGCCAAGGTGCGCGGCTATATGCCGGGGCGGTTCAGCTTCAACGTGCCGGGCGGCCGCTGCGAAGCGTGCTCCGGCGACGGCAACATCAAGATCGAAATGCATTTCCTGCCCGACGTGTACGTGCCGTGCGAGGTGTGCAAAGGCGCCCGCTACAACCGCGACACGCTCGACATCGCCTTCAAGGGCAAGAACATCGCTGAGGTGCTCGACATGCCTATCGCCGAGGCCGTCCATTTTTTCGCCAACCAACCGGCAATCGGTCGATATATGCAGACGTTGATGGATGTCGGCCTTGGCTACGTTCGATTGGGTCAACCGGCGCCGACGCTGTCGGGCGGCGAGGCGCAGCGGGTCAAATTGGCGGCTGAACTGGCCAAGCGCTCGACGGGTCACACCATCTACCTGCTCGATGAGCCGACCACCGGTTTGCATTTTGACGACGTGCGCCGGCTGCTCACCGTGCTGTCGCGGTTAGTCGATCAGGGCAACACCGTGCTGATCATCGAGCACAACCTCGACGTGATCAAGACCGCCGACTGGCTGATCGACCTCGGCCCGGAAGGCGGCAGCGGGGGAGGCCTGGTGATCGCTCAAGGCAGCCCGGAAGACGTTGCTGCGATCGATGCAAGTCACACCGGCCGCTTCCTGCGGGCGATGCTCTGAAAGCTGGTCCTGTGGACCCGATGCGCTAGACCAGACTCGTGGGCCTCACCGAGATCACGGTCGACCGTGCCGCACTGCAACGGCGGACGATCACGACGCTTCGACTCACGCAGGTGCCGGGCCAGGCGGCAATCGCCGGGGTGGTGGCCGTGCTTGCCCTGTTCGTCGGAGATCTGCTCGGCGACGACCGCTTCGCCGGCTCCGGTAATGCGGCCTTCACCCTCGGTTCAGCGCTGATGGCTCCGTCATTCTCGGCATTCAGCCGGCGCCGAGGTCGCCGCCCTGCGCTGGCGGCGGCGTTCACGATCGGCGCCTGCGGTGCTGCTGTCGCCGCGGTTGGCGGGCAGATGCGCTGGTTGTGGTTGCTGTTGGTAGGCATGGTGATGTTCGGAGGTGTGCAGGCCGCTTCGCTGCAGGGTCGCTTTGTGGCAGCTGATCTTGCCGAAACTGGAGAAGGCCCGCGGGCTATCGCCGCGGTGGTCTGGATCGGCACGCTCGGAGCCGTCTTCGGTCCGGTTCTTACGCCCCAATGGGAGACCCTCGCTCCCTTTATCGGGCTCGATCCGCGTGTCGGGCCGATCGCCTTCGCCGCTCTCTTGGCGCTCGTCGCTGCCGCCATAGTCTGGTGGCGCCTGCGACCCGATCCGTTGGCAGTCATCGGCGGGATCGACCCTTCGGCGAGTCGCGTCCAGCCGATCAAATCGGTCAAACGATCGTGGGTAGTCATCCGCCGGTCGCCGATGGTGCAACTGGGATTGGCATCGATGATCACCGTGCAGGCGGCGATGGTGGCGGTGATGACAATGACGCCGCCGCATATGCGTGACCACGACCAGGCCGGCTCCTCGGCATACGTGATCGCCGTGCATATAGCGGGCATGTACGGCCTGGCGCCGTGGGTCGGTCGGTTCGTCGAGCGCGTTCGCCCCGATCGTGCCGTGATGATCGCCGGCGTGGTGCTGGCATGTGGTACGGCCGGCGCGGTGTTGGCCGGCTACCACCGGCCGCTGATCTACGTCGGACTGTTCCTGCTCGGTCTCGGCTGGAACATCGGGTTGATCGCCGGCAGCGCCTTGGTGACCAGCGAAGTTGCCGTAAGCGACCGGGTCGAGGTGCAGGGCACGGCCGACTTGATGATGAGCTTCTGCGGCGGTTGTGCAGCTTTTGCCTCGGGTTTCGTCAAGCGCGCATGGGGCTTCCACCTGCTCGCCAACGCAACGAGCCTCGTTGCGTTGGCTCTTGTCGTCTACGCCGCAACGATGGTGGCGCGCCATCGCCGACCCCTGCTTACCTAGTCGATTCAGTTGCCGCGAAGGCGCTTGCTCAGTTCGTTGAGGCGTTCCTTCTCGGCCTTGCTGAGCGAGTCCATACCCGTCGCGCTGATCTTGTCGAGCAGGTCGTCGAGTTCGCTCTGGTCGGCAGAACTCTTGCCGCTTCCCGCCCACGGCCCAGCGACCACCGCCGGACGCGTGCGTCGTTTGGGCTGATGGCGCCGATGTGGCAGCGAGATCTTCGGGATCCACGGATATGCCTCGAGCATCCCGACGGCTCGAGCGGCGAGGGCGGCGACGAGGAGCGAGATCACGAAGAACCACAACTGTCGCCAGTTTCGGTCGCCTGCGAACTGCAGCACCTCGGCGGCGACATAGATGGCGCCGAGTACCCAAGCCGGAATCCCGAAGAAGAAGCGCAGGTTCGGATACTCCGCGACGAACGTAAGTAGCACGACGAGTTGCACAGTTCGTAAGCCGGCCTGTGGAAGATCGAGTGCGGTGCCTACCAGCCCGGGAAGGACGATGATCATCACCAGATACCAGGCGATGGGAATGCGGCCGACCTGCGCCTCGAGGCGTCCGCCGAAGTACCACAGCACGGCGATCGAGACGATCACCCAGAGCAGCGCGCGGTCGAGGAGGCCGTTGGCGAGCGGCCACGTCACGACCCGCCAGACCTGGCCCGAAGTGACCTCGTCGGGGATCAGTGCAAGCCTGACAAGGACTGTCTTGTCGATGGCGTATACCAGTACCGACACGGCACACATGAGCGCCAAGAGCGCTGCCGAACCGACTTCCACCGTACCGACGCGGAACCATGGATCGTTCGGTCCCCTTCGGTTGGGTTTGGAATAGGCGAATCGGCCGGCCACGGTGCAAACCCTACCGCGGGTCACGGTACGAGCGGCCTAGCTCCATTAGCCTCGACATGGCCGTAACCTCGGTGTTGTGGTGCAGCGCCCGCCGACCGGCACGATTCCCGACGGGCCCGGGTCGTATCAGTTCAAAGATGCGCTGGGCCGGGTGATCTACGTCGGCAAGGCGTCGAGCTTGCGTCAACGACTGTCGAACTACTTCCAGGACCCGCGCAACATGCATCCGCGGACGGCGCAGATGGTGGCGACAGCGGAGTCGGTGGAGTGGATCGAGGTGCGCAACGAGGTCGAAGCGCTGATGCTCGAGTACAGCCTGATCAAACAGCACCGCCCACGCTTCAACATTCGTCTGCGCGACGACAAGAGCTATCCGTTCCTGGCCGTGACGCTCGACGAGCAATTCCCCCGGGCCTTGGTGATGCGCGGCCGCAAGCGCAAGGGAACCAAGTACTTCGGGCCCTACGCCCACGCCTACGCAATCCGCGACACGCTCGACCTGCTGCTGCGCAGTTTTCCGATCCGCACATGTAGCCCGGGCAAGTTCAACGAGCATCAGCGCCTCGGCCGCCCCTGCCTGCTCTTCCACATCGAGAAATGCAGCGGCCCCTGTGTCGGTGAGATCGATGAGCCGAACTACCGGCAGTTGGTGACAGAGCTGTGTGACTTCCTCGAGGGTGACACCGACGAGATCGTCAAGCGGCTCGATGCAGAGATGCGATCTGCTGCCAAGGACCTGGAATACGAGCGCGCTGCACGCGTGCGCGATCGGCTGGCCGCGGTGCACCGGGCGATCGAGAAGCAGCAGATGGTCGCCGAGCGCAGCGAGGACATCGACGTGATCGGCCTTGCCGACGACGATCTGGAAGCAGCAGTGCAGATCTTCTACGTGCGCAAGGGCCGGGTGGTCGGTCGCAAGGGCTTCGTGGTCGACAAGGTCGAAGAACTCAGCCCGGGAGGGCTGATCGACCGCATCCTCGAGGAGCTGTACGGCGACGAACCGCCGCTCGGGGTACCCAAGCAGGTGCTCGTACCCGTGGAGCCGGAAGATCTGGCGACGTATGAAGAGTGGCTGGCCCACGTACGCGGCTCGAGGGTGCAGATCCGTGTGCCGATGCGCGGCGACAAGCGCGACCTGCACGAGACCGTCACGCGCAACGCCAAGGACGAGTTCATGCGTCATCGGCTGCGTCGTGCCGGCGATCACAACGCCCGCAGCCGGGCCCTGACCGAGTTGCAGGATCTGCTCGCCCTCCCCGAGGCACCGCTGCGCATCGAGTGCTACGACATGGCCCACCTGCAGGGCAGCGACTACGTCGGATCGATGGTGGTGCTCGAGGACGGCTTACCGAACAAGCGCGAGTATCGCCGGTTCAAGGTCAAGCAAGTGCCGGGCAACGACGACTACGCGGCGATGGAGGAGGTTCTGACCCGCCGCCTGACGGCCTATCTCGACGAGCGCGATCGCCCGTTGACCGAACCGGGACGGCGCCCGGGCAAGTTCTCGTATCCACCTCAGCTGTTGCTCGTCGACGGCGGCAAGGGGCAACTAGCTGTCGCCGAGCGCGTCGTTCGTTCGCTCGGTCTGTTCGACGAGATCCCGATCGCCTCATTGGCGAAGCGCTTCGAGGAGGTCTACACCCCTGGTCGAAGCGAGCCCGTCGAGGTGCCTCGCGGCAGCGAGGCGTTGTTCATGCTGCAGCGGATACGCGACGAGGCGCACCGTTTCGCAAACACGTTCCACCGCGAGCTACGCGGCAAGCGGATGACGGCCAGCTCGCTCGACGGCATCGCTGGCCTCGGCGAGGCGCGCAAGAAAAAGCTGGTCCAGGTGATGGGTGGAGTGAACTCGGTCAAGAAGGCGTCGCTCGAGGAGCTGAAGGCGTACTCGTTCCTGCCCGACGCCGTGGCCGAGGCCATCCACGCCAAGTTCCACCCCTAGCCGCCCCTAGCCGTGAGATGAGAGATGTGCGCTCCCGAGAGGCTCATCGCTCATCGATTTGTCTCCGGTGCTTGGCCCGATGAGAGATGTGCGTCCCCGGGCGGCTCATCGCTCATCGGCAGCGATCGCCGTAGCCTCGTTGCGGTGAGCGACGAGAGTCTGTGGGAGACCCATGCGGCGTGGTGGATCGAGGGCTTCACCGATGGGGCCGACCCGGAGTACGAAGAGCAGATACTGCCTCTCGCAGCCGCAGAGTTGGCCACGGCGAAACGGGTGCTCGATGTCGGGTGCGGCGATGGGCAGATCAGCCGACGCGTTGCCCGCTCGGGCGCCGACGTCGTCGGAATCGATCCGACTTGGAACTGTGTCAGCGTCGCTGCTCAGCGGGGTGGGGCGTCGTTCGCCTGCAGTGAGGCCGCTGCATTGCCCTTTGCCGATGCCAGCTTCGACGCGGCGGTGGCGTGCCTGGTGTTCGAGCACATCCGCGAGGTCGATGAGGCGATCGCCGAGGTAGCCCGGGTGCTGCAACCCGGTGGCCGGTTCTGCTTCTTCCTCAACCACCCGTTGCTGCAAACACCGAACAGTGGATGGATCGACGACCACGTGCTCGACCCGCCGGAACAATACTGGCGAATTGGCGCCTACCTCGTCGAGCAAGAAAGCGATGAGGAGGTCGAAAAGGACGTGTTCATCCCATTCATCCACCGACCACTCAGTCGCTACGTGAACGCTCTCGCCGAGAACGGCCTGCTGATCGAACGGATGCTGGAGCCGGCGCCACCTGACGGTTTTCTCGAGCGGGCCCGCGAATACCTCGACGCGGCAACGATCCCACGGTTGCTCTATCTCCGCACTCGCAGGCTCTAAGCAATTACGATCCAGTTCAGTGGCCGACATCGTGCTTATTACCGGATTGTCGGGCGCTGGGCGTTCGGGCGCCGCCGCCGTACTCGAAGACCTCGGCTGGTATGTGGTCGACAACCTTCCGACATCGTTGGTCGACACGATCGTCGAGTTGGCCAGCAAGCCGGGTAGCGACATCGAGCGGTTGGCGCTGGTGTCGGGCCGTCAACACATCGACTTGCTCCCGAAGGTCGCCGCGCTGAGAGGCGAAGGTCATCGAGTACGCATCCTGTTCCTCGATGCCACAACAGCTGAACTGGTCAAGCGCTACGACTCGTCGCGACGCAAGCATCCACTCGATTCCGAAGCCGATGGCCTGGTCGAAGCAATCGAACTCGAACGTTCTCTGCTCGACCCGGTGAGGAGTGCTGCCGATCTGGTCATCGACACCACCGAGCTGAACATCCACCAGTTGAAGACCAAGCTGATCGCAGCGTTCGATCAGACCGGCGACGGCCAACGCCTGCAGATCGCCGTCGAGAGTTTCGGGTACAAGTACGGCTTGCCGCTTGACGCCGACATCATCATGGATGTCCGCTTTCTTCCCAACCCGTATTGGGAAGAAAAGCTTCGGCCGTTGACGGGCCACGACCCCGCCGTGCGCGACTTCGTGCTGGAGCGTTCTCACGCATCGCAGTTCCTCGACGAGTTCGAGGCGATGATGGTCACCCTCGTGCCGGCCTACGCAGCAGAAGGCAAGAGCTACCTGACGATTGCGATGGGATGCACCGGCGGTCGCCACCGCAGCGTCGCCGTTGCGGAGGATCTGGCAGCTCGTCTTCGTGCTCGGGGCATCACCGTCACAACCGGACATCGCGACATCGCTCGTTGAGGGAATCGGAGACCTCGGTCATTCGGGACTATCCTTGGGGATTCCGCTGTACGTGAAAGGACCCACCGCGCATGACCGTCCGTGTCGGTATCAATGGCTTTGGTCGAATCGGCCGCAACTTCTTCCGCGCCGCCAAGAAGCGCGGCGCCGACATCGACTTCGTTGCGGTGAACGATCTCGGTTCACTGGAGACAATGGCGCACCTGTTGAAATACGACTCGGTGCTCGGCGTGCT
>JANNHY010000162.1:0-11814 GCA_031404635.1 Ilumatobacteraceae bacterium | reverse complement strand
TTCGACATCGAAGAACAACCCCTGCCCGGCGGTCGCCGTGAACGTGTACACGTCGGCGCGTCCCGGTGACTCGATCGCGCCCGAGAGCGTGTCACCGATCGCCACCGCGACCACATCCGGTGCCGGCACATCCCACAACTGGAACGAGTAGGAACCAGTGGCGTCACCACCGGGGCCGTCCTCGACGACCAGCGTGTAGGTCCCGGGGCGGGTCAGCGTGAACGGTCCCCGATCACCGGCGTCGCCGCACCTCACCGGCGCATTGGTGAACACGGCGACACCATCGGGGTCATCGAGGCGGGCGCCGATATCGAACACACACCCGACTCCTTCGACATCGAAGAACAACCCCTGCCCGGCGCTCGCCGTGAACGTGTACCTGTCCGCACGCCCGGGCGACTCGATCGCCCCGGAGACCACATCACCGATCGCCACCGCCGCCACGTCCGCTGCCGGCACATCCCACAGGCGCAGTTGGTATGGCCCCGTGCCGCCGTTCGAGCCCTGGACGCGAAGCACATAACGCCCGTCTGCCGGAAGCGTGACAGGGCCGACGTCGCCGGAACTGCCGCAACTCGGCCGCAGACCGGCCACGACCGTCGACCCGTCCGGAGCGATGATCGACCCTGCCAGTGCGAACGCACACGGGTCGGTCAGTGAATCGGCATAGATTCCCTGACCGGCGACCGCGGTGAAGGCGAACTCGTCGACATCGTCGGCCAGTACGATCGCCCCCGAGAAGTCGAGGAACCCGCCAGGCGGAAGCGCCTCCTCGGTCATCCGGAACGTCCATGTGAGCCCTGCCGACTGCACGTTGCCGGCCAGGTCTGTGGTCCCCGGGGCCAGTGTCGCCCGGTATCGGCCGGGCGCCAGCGGGCTTGCGAAGTCGACGCGCAGGGTCAGCCCTTCACCGACGAGCCGCTGGACCCCGGCGGTCACCGCGACGTCGTCGGCGGTGCCGAGTTGGCGATCGGCTCCGGCCTCGCTGAGCCGGAGGGCGCCGGAGAGAACCGACGCCGGCACGATCGCCTCGGAGAAGGCCACCGAAATGGCGCTCAGATCGCCCGGCACGAAGGAACGGCCGTCGACGGGCGTGGTACTGACGACGACCGGTGGTGTCACATCGGGCCCGACCGAGATCACGAACTCGGCACTCGTCGCCGCGTTGCCGCCCGTGTCGATCGCCCGTGCCTGAACCGTGAACGCCGACCGATCACTCAGCGCCGGCGCGACGAAGCGGTGCTCGAAGGGGAAGCTCCCGTCGGTGGCCACGCGAATGCCGTCGACGAAGAATTCGACGGCGCGCACTTGCACGTCGTCGGTGACGGCGGCCGAGATCCGGAAAAGCTTGGTCTCCTCGGCAATACCTCCCTGAGCCGACGTTGTCAGGGTGAGTGTTGGGGCGACACCGCCTCGGTCGGCGACGATGTAGTTGACGGCTTGGAACCCGGCTGCCTGGTCGGCGGCATAGGCCAGCCCACCCGAAACCGCCACCGCGACGACACCGCCCGGCGTGTCGAAGGAGGTGAGGAAGCGACCGGTGTCGGTCGGATCGGACAGATCGACGAGCCCGACGCGTCCGTTACGCGGCCCGCCGGGATCAGCGCCGGCGAACACCGCCAGCCCCGATCCTGTAGGTGCGACGTCGAAGGCAGTGATCCCGACCGGTTGCCCGATGAAGGCAAGGGATGCACCGTCATCGCGGAACACTTCGATGCCGGGCGTCTGCCGCGAGCCGCTCTCGTCGGGACCGCCTACGTAGACGAGGCCACCGCCTGCGGCGATGTGGACCCGCCCGAAGATCGGGTGGGCGGCGCGGGAGATATCGGTCCGCGCCGTCAGCGGTTCGAGCCGTTCCGCCGCCGGGAACTTCAAGACGCTGTGTCCGGTGCCGGCCGCGATGCCGACGGCATATACGTGGTCACCGGCCACCACGAGGTCATTGATCTGCCCGGCGTGATAGTCGCGCTGGTCGATGACGACCCCGTTGCGCATGTCGACGACGGCGATCGAACTGCCGGCGGCGACAAATGCCAGCGGGCCGGCGACGGCGACCTCGGTCGCTGCGCCGCCGACCGCGACCTGGTGGACGATCCGGGCCTCTGCCGGGTTGGCGATGTCGATGATCGCCAGCCCGGTGGCCCCGTCCGCAACGGCCAGCAGGTTCCGACCAAACGCCACCGCCGAGGCATTCCCGGGCGTGTCCACCTGGGCCAGCAGGGATGGGCGCATCCCTGCGAACACATTGTAGAGCCCGACACCTGCGAGGCTGTCGGCTACGGCGATCAGGTTGTCGTTCGTTTCGAGGTCAACGGCGGAGCCTGGCGTGTCGACCGTTGCGATCACGCCCGTCCTTGAAGGTGCGTTGTCGAGCGGGTCGGTGCCGGCCACGACCTCCTCACCGTCGGTGATTCCGTCGTCGTCGCTGTCCGCGTCGATCGGGTTCGTCCCGTACACCGCTTCGGCCGCGTCGGGGAGTCCGTCGCCGTCGGTATCCGGCAGCAGCGGGTCGACCGGCCCGAGCACGAACTGCGGGTTGATGGCCGATCCACTCGGCCCCGTGACGAGACGAGCGGAGAACCCGGCCCGGCGGCTCGGGGAGTAGCCGGCGACGAACACGGTCCGGTTTGGCGGGACGATCAGGGGGTTCCCGACCTCCTCTGGTGGGACGTAGTCGACGAAGTCGGTCGGGCCGGGGATGGTGATGCAGGTGCAGAGCACGATCGAGGTGTCGTCGCCTACTACCGCGCCGGTCATGCTGTCGCCGACCTGATCGCTGAGCACATCGATCGGCGGTAGCTCGCCGCTGTACGTGTCCTCTGCGGCCCCCCAGCCGGCGAGCAGGCCCGGCAGCGAGTCGAGGATTTGTTGCAGTGTGTCCTGATTGGCCGGCGTGATGCCTTCGTCGAGGACGGTCTCGGCGAAGTCGTTCATCGCGGCCTGGGCGGCGGCCTTGCTCGCCTCGAGGTCCTTCGCAGCCTGGTAGGGGTCCGCTGGGGAACTCGGAAGGGGGGCGGGGGGCGGGCAAGCGACCGGGGCGGGACGATTCGGACCTTGGTTGTCGGCCCAGGCTTCCATGCTGTCGTAGAAGTCGTTGAACGACTTCAGCCCATCGCCGACGTTTTCGATCTTGCTGAGGGGGCTGAGGATCTTGGTGAATCGCTTGCCGAGCTCCTCGATCTCTTCCTCGCCGGCCGCCGCCGCAGCCGTCTCGAGGTAACCGTTGAGCGCCTTCGTGAGCTCCAGCTTGGCACCCTCGTCATCGGGGTTGGCGGAAAGCGTGGCGAACGCCTCGGCCACTTCGGGGAGCTCCAGCGCGACCTGTGCCGCTGAATCCTCCGGGAGCACCGTCGAGGCGACGTTCAGCAGTTGTTCCTCGAGCAGTTTACCGAGCGCCTGCTGACCCTCCGGAGATTGGAGGAATTGTGCCATCAGTGCCGTTGTGTGGATCGGCACGCCGGAGAAGTTCGCGTTCGACACCTCACGTGCTTGAATGTCCGCGGCGTTGGCTGCGGCCCCGATCGATTCGGTACTTGCCGTGGCGAGCACACCCACGGTCTGCTCGCCGATGTATCGCGCCGCCACCAGTGCAGCGACGACCGCCGCGTGCCCCAGGTGGAACGCCACCTTGTCGGCGGGCGAGAGGGTCGGATCAGCATCCACCGCGGCGTCTGCTTGGGCAGCCGTTGCCCTCACCGTTGCGATCATCGAATCGAAGACTTGACCCCACTCCGCCTGACCAGTACGGAGGCGATCGGCCCACACCTGGGCGATCTCGCTGACTGCTTGCAGCATCTCGACTTGACGATCCCGGATGGCGGACACGTCGGCGCCGGTCGGCTGGGCGAGCGACTCGAGCAGGGTTCTCATCTCGGCCATCGTCGTCTCCATGGCCTCGCCGAGTGACACGGCTTGGTCAGCCTGGGCGGCGTTCGGGTCGGTGGCGCCATACTCAGCCAGTGCGGGAGCGTTGGCGCCACTCTGGGCGGTCGCATTGGCGACGGTGCCGGCCACCGCGCAGTCGGGCCCGGCGGAGGGTTTGCGCACCCGGGGCGTGACTTGGTCGCCGGGTTGGGTGAAGATCCAGCTCGGTTCGGGCACACCGGCGCCGGGGTTCGAGCACACAAGAGCCCCATTCGCCGACACCGTCATCGATCCGGCGATCAGCCAGTCACCGTCGTCGTGATCGTAGTACCACAGGGCGCTATCGGATCCGGGGGCAAGCGGGATGCCGCCGGTTCGCGGCAGGTTCGGGAAACAGACGGGTACGGGGAGGTCGAAGTTCGCCGGGCCGTCGGTTTGAACCGTGATCACGAGCGGCGGGTCGAACCCCGCGGGAAGCGGGCCCGGCAGGCGGTCGGGCGCAACCGGCGCAATCCCGACCTTGCCGCCTCGCGACCCGTCGTCGCCATAGAGAGCGTTCGCCGGCACCGTTACCGCCACCCCCTCGAAGGCGGGGTTGTCGTCGAGGATGGATTGCGGGAACCCGATGACCGTCGGAGCAGCTGTGCTGACGGGGACAAGCGTGCCGGGCGCGACGAGTGGGAGGAAGACGTCGCCGATGACGGTCTCCTGCCCAGGAACCGTCGTCCACGGCTTTCCCACGAAGGGGTAGTACGCGCCAACAGCGATCGGGTTCGTCGCGGTACGCCCGTCGATGAGGGCGAAGAACCGCCCGGCCGGGGCCGGATCGAGACAGAAGTTGCCGAGGGCGTCCGTCGTGGTCCGCAACTCGTCCTGCATGCCCTCGACCATCACCGCCACTCCCTGGAGCGGCGTCTGAATGCCGCCGGCACCCACCTGCGACCCGAACACCCGCCCGCAGGCTCGCGTGCCCGGGAACGTTGCGAACGACACGGTGTCGAACTCGACGATCTCGTCACCGCCGGGCCGGCCGTCGCCGTCGGCGTCGACAGCCCGGCCATCGCTGCCGATCAACGCGTCGCCGTCGACGACCAGCCGGTGGCGGGTGCCGGAACGGAGTTGGTCGCGGGGGAACACCGTGACCCGCCGACCATCGGGCGAGACATTGATGTTCACCGGGATCGCAGCGCTTACGGCGCGCAGTTCGATGCCTCCGTCGAGTACGCTCGCCGCTTGCACCGGTGCGGTGAACTCGAGGACTAGTTCGCGCGTAACGGCCACACTTCCCTCGCCCGAGTTCGGGCTCGTCGAGCGCAGGATGGTCAATCCCGCTGGCGTCGAAGTGACAGCGATCGAATACGTCTGGGCGGAAGCGCCCGGCGGATCCCGTGACACGTTCCCGACGCCGTCGACCGCCTCGACGAAATACTGCAGATCTGTCGACACGCCCGGAAGGGTCACCTCGTGCCTGCCGGAGTTGGTCACGCTCATCGGAGCGGAGGTGAAAGGGCCAGAACCGCCGACGCGGTACATCACTGCTGCTGTGGCGATGCCGGTGCCGGCATCGGAGATGGTGGCAGACAGCTGAGCTGTCGCGTGCTGGGGAGCAGACGTATTGCCGGTGGCTCCAGAGATCAGCGGCGCGATTGTGTCGAGCACGATGGTGTCGACGATGACCGCCGAGACGTTCCCGGCCGCATCGCGGAGCTGCAACGAGATCGTTCTGGTTCCGTCACCTAAGCCTAAGGCCAAGGCCCGCGTTGTCGATCCGGCAAACGGCTGCCATGGCGCAACGGTGGGATCGCTGCCGTCCGCAATCCTCATCTCGGTGACGCCAGAATCATCCGACGCGCTGATCCGCAATGTGACGTTGCGCGTGTTGGTTGCTGCGCCTCCGTCGTTGATCGCAAGCGTTCCTGTCGGGGCCACGGTATCGCCGACAACATCGTCGGTCGGATCGGGCCAGAACGCGTTGAGGTCGGCGATCAGGTGGGTGCCGCGTTGGGCGAACAGGCAGACCTTGCCGCCGGTTCCGACCTTGGCGATGACCAGGTTGGGGATCGTCTGATCGGTGGTGACGTTGAGGTTCGATGCCGTCGGCCGATCGGCGCCGCACGGCCAGACGGTGATGAAGCCGTCACCGCTGGCCTCGGTGGCGGTGACGTTGAGGGCCACTGCGACCGCGTCGGCGGGGACACCACTGTTGCCTCCGGTGACCGCCAGTTCGACGATGCCACCCGACTCAACCTTGGCGGCCGTCGGCGTGCCGACACCACTACGAGTGTCCAACAACCGAACCGGCACAACCGGAACAATTTGGGTCACTGTCGGAACCGCCGCCGCGCCGGCAATGCTCCTCGATAGTCCTAAGCCGGCGCCGACGACCGCAACGACAGCCGCCAGACACACGACACGACGCGAGGGCCCCGTCCGCAAAGTTCCCTCCTCCTTCTGCGCCACAGCTTGACGGCTGACTTCGTGGTGACAGAGAGAACTGCGAAAAGGCAATGCCTCAGTTGGGCATCAGGTGATGCCCGTTGAGGTGTGTCCAGCTGAACCCCTGCCGACCGACGCGATCATGTTTCGGCGACGCGGCCAGTGTCCATGAACCATTGGTCCTACGACCGGTCTGCGATGACGACGCTGCGTGGCTCGCTGCCCTCCCTGCGGCCGCATGACCGCGCAACGCGCCGCGGTCGGCTCCACCGCCTGAGCGAACTCATACCCGCCCGCCCCCGATCTGGGCGCCATACCGTCCTCACGGTTGGCGGTTGGCCCAGTCGACGAGCGTTTCCGGAGCGGTGTCCGGAGCAACCGCCAGGAGTAGAACGTCGTCGACGGTCAGGACCATGTCTCCGTCTGGAACGAAGGTCTGTTCGGCACGCACAACGAGGGCGACGCGGGCGCCGTTTGGCAATTCGTGATCGCGCAGTTGAGTACCGACGACGGGTGATCTCGTGGTGAGGCGCAACTCGATGAGATCGGCGACCAGCGTGTCGAGCACGGCGACCTCGGCGCGCGCACCGGACACTTCGTCGTCGAAACCGAGGCGCTTGACCAGAATGCCGACGGTGCCTGCTTGAACAACGAGCGATGCAAGAACGGTGACGAACACGACATCGAACACCAGCGCCCCGTCGGGATGCCCCGCGGTCAGCGGGATCGTGGCGAGCACAATCGGGACGGCACCGCGTAGGCCGGCCCATGACACGAGCGCCAGCTCGCGCCTGTTGAATCGGAACCACGGCAAACAGAGCGCCACCGCGATCGGTCGGGCGACGAACATCAAGGCCAGGGCAACGACCAAAGCAGGGCCGACGACGTCGAGCAGGCGCGATGGAAACACCAGCAGCCCAAGCATGAGAAACAGCACCGCTTCTGCCGCTGCCGCGAGGCCCTCATGAAAGTTCAACAGCGATCTCACTAGTCGCCGCTTGCGGCCCAGGACCAACCCGGTGAGATAGACGGCCAGGAAGCCCGACGAGCCGAGTTCGGTCGCCACGCCGTATGACAAGCCGGCGATGGCCAGCGCCAGCACTGGGTATGACGAAGCGCTCGGTAGCTGCACTCTTCGCAATGCCACTCTCGCCCCAAGGCCGATTGCCACGCCAACGGCCAGGCCGCCCAGGAGATGAAGGAGTCCGAACTTCACCCAATCGCCCGCTCCCGGCTCCCCCCGCCACACCTCGACCATTCCGATGGTCAGCATCACCGCAACCGGGTCGTTGAGGCCGGACTCCATTTGCAGCAGGTCACGAACCCGCGCGGGCATCGTCTGGGCGCGCAACGCGCTGAACACCGCCGCTGCATCGGTGGATGCGACCACGGCACCGATCAACAGCGACGAACTCGCCGGTAGATCGAAAGCAAGTGCTGCGCCCCCCGCAGCAACGGCTGCTGTCACGATCACCCCTACCGACGCCAGCACCGCGGCGGGGGCGCCAGCTCGCCGCACAGCCTTGGCTGTGGTCGCCAAACCGCCTTCGAACAAGATGACGACGAGTGCCACGATCGCCACGTTCTGCGCAAGCCCCGCATCCGCAAAATGGATCAGGGCGAGGCCGTCGTCGGCCACAACCATTCCGAGCACGAGGAAGAGCACCAGCCCAGGAAGCCGAAATCGGTCGGCAACGCCGCCGACCACCACACCGACGATGACGAGGACTGCGCCAAGAAGGATTCCGGCGTCAACGGGGAAGCTGCTGTGCATCCCACAGCGTATTCCATTCGGCCGGCCTGCGGCGCTCCCGCAGGTCGTCACGCAACGCGCCGAACGTCTTGGCCGTGCTGACCAGGCGCTCACCGGTGTCGTAGTCGACCAGCACCTGTATGGCCAGGCGATCGAGATCTGCCATGACCACAGTGTGGCATCTGGCTACGGCTCTGCGACACTGGGAGGATGGACACCAACTGGCTCGGGGATCGGCGCGACTACGTCGTCATCGACGGCCCCGACGCGGCGACCTATTTGCACTCACAAGCCTCGCAGGACCTCCGTGATATGGCCGTCGACGAGTCACGGTGGACGTTTCTCCTGCAACCGACCGGTCGGGTCGAGGTGCTTGCCAGGGTGACCAGGGTCGGCGACGAGACCTTTCAGCTCGACACCGATGCCGGGTTTGGGCCCATCCTCGAGGCCCGTCTCAACCGGTTCAAGATCCGGGTCAAGGCGACTGTCGGTGCGCTGAGCGACGTGGAGAGTTCCGTCGATGCCAACGACGACGAACGCATCGCCGCGTGCTGGCCGAAGATGGGTGTCGAGATCCTTCCCGGCGAAACCATCCCGGCCGAGACCGGTCTGGCCGATGTCGCCGTGAGCTTCACCAAGGGGTGCTATCCGGGTCAGGAACTTGTCGAGCGAATGGACAGCCGCGGCTCGACGGCTCCGCGCCACCTCTCGGTGCTGCCGGCGCGCGCGGGCGACGTGCCCGGTGCAGCCGTGTGCCATGACGGTGCCGAAATCGGCACGATAACTTCGGTGGGCACAACGCAGGTGTTGGCCTACGTCAAGCGTGGCCACGACGGCGCGGCGCGAGACTGAGGCGATGGCTGCCACAGCAAAGGCCTTGGCCAAGAATCTGGAGCGGATGCGCTCGCTGGCCCTGGCGCTTCCGGAGGCGACCGAGGAGGTGACGTGGGGCACCGACATCAACTTCCGGGTGCGCAGAAAGATCTTCGCCTTCCCTGGTCAAGGTGGCAGCCTGATGGTGAAGGCGGATCGGGAGGAGCTGCCGGCACTACTCGCCGATCCGCGCTTCTCGAAGGCGCCGTACTTGGCCCGCGGCGGCTGGGTGTTGATGGATCTGACCGCGGTGGCGCCGGACTGGGCCGAGGTCGATGAGTTGCTCCGTACCTCGTATTGCTTGATTGCCCCTAAGAAGCTCGCCGCCCAACTCGGTGAGCGCTAGCGCGACCCGAAGTCGCCGGCGGTGGCCGTCCCGCCGGTGAGTTGATCGAGTTCGGGGGCGTGCCGTCTCGCCTCGCTGATCCACGCCGGATCGGCAAGGCTTTCGGCAGCCCGCAGCCAGCCGATGGCGGTGTCGCGATCGCCGAGCGCCGCCGCGCTGCGGGCGACGGCGAAGGCCGAAACCGGTGAAGCCGAACGGCGGTAGGAGGCGGCCGCGTAGTGGGCCGCGGTTTCGTACTCGGCGAGGCGAAGCAGGATGTCGGCGAGTGTGTGTTCGGCGTGTTGGTTGCCGGTCGGCAGGGGCCGGGGGAGTAGCGCGACAAGGCTCTCGAGCGTGCGTTCGTCGGCGGCCGCAGGCGGCATCCACCGCGGTGGACCCGGATCGGCAAAATCGTCGACGAGCACGGCACGAGCAGTGTCGGGACGCGCCTGATGAAGTTGTTGGTAGGCACGGAACCACGGCGACGGAACCTGCTCGGGAAGCATGCGCGACACGTCGCCTTCGCGCCACGCTGCGGTCTCGGCGAGCGCCGCCGCGGCGAGACCACTGGGAGGTTGCTTGGACTCGCGGTGGGTCCGCAACATCTGCATCTGGGCCATGAGCGGGAAGATGGCCGCGAAGATGGCGATGCGGGCGAAGCGAGGCTGACTCAGCAGCCACAAGAATCCACCGATAGTGATGACCAAGCTGGCGTAGAGCATGACCACTCTCGACTTCTTGGGGAGGAAGAAGTCGAGTCCGGCCAGCATGATGTTGCCACCGTCGAACGGCAGGATAGGCAGTAAGTTGAACAGTCCGATGACGGGTCCAGCCCACCACAGGGCGCGGGCGGCATCCGAGGCACCGACACCGGGGTCCAACGGGTGCACCCCCATCGCCCACAACCCGAGCACGCTGACCGCGATCTGCACGGCTGGTCCGGCGAAGCTGATTCCCGCACGTTCCCACCGCTTCAGCGGCCGAGTCGGCACGAACGAGGCGTAGCCGGCCAGGAAGTCGAGGGAGATCTCGGCGTGGGCGCCGGTGGCCCGCGCCGCGAAAGCGTGGCCGAGTTCGTGAAGCAGCGTCAACACGGCGATGAAACCGGCGAGCCACACCCCGAGTTGTGGCCCGTTGGCAATCACCACGATCACCATGAAGATGTAGAAACCGGATTGCACGTGCACGGGAAACCCGAACAGACGAAACGCCGGTTGCGAACTCATTGCCAGAGCCTACGCACGCCGAAACTCGGTCGCACCGACGGCGACCGCGTAGACTCGTCTTTCGTGCCGTACGTCTACTCCTTCGATCACAAACACCGCCGTTCCCCGATGGAGTACAAGGATCTCCTTGGTGGCAAAGGCGCCAACCTGGCCGAGATGACCAGCGTCTTGAAGCTGCCGGTCCCGCCGGGGTTCACGATCTCGACCGATGCATGCCGTGCGTACATGCGCGGCGGATGGCCCGCGGGGCTCGCCGACGAGATCGCTGCCCAAGTCACCAAGCTTGAAAAATCGATGCGCCGCAAGCTCGGCGACGCCGCAGACCCACTGTTGGTCAGCGTGCGTTCCGGCGCTAAGTTCTCGATGCCGGGGATGATGGACACCGTGCTCAACCTCGGTCTCAACGACAAGAGTGTCAGGGGCCTCGCCGCGGTCACGGGCAACGAGCGCTTCGCCTACGACAGCTATCGCCGGTTCATCTCGATGTACGGCCGCATCGTGCTCGGCATCGATGGCGAGCACTTCGAGCACCCGCTCGAGGCGGCCAAGGCCGCGGCCAAGGTCAAAAGCGACGCCGAGCTGACGGCCAAGGCGCTCAAGGAACTGTGCGAGCACTACAAGAAGGTCATCAGAGCCGACACAGGCAGGCCCTTCCCGCAGGATCCGACCAAGCAACTGCGCGGCGCAGTCGAGGCCGTGTTCAGTAGCTGGAACGGCGCACGGGCCATCGCCTACCGCGTCCGCGAACGCATCAGTCATGAGCTCGGCACGGCCGTCAATGTGCAGGCCATGGTGTTCGGCAACCGTGATCAGCTCAGCGGCACCGGCGTGGGTTTCACCCGCAACGCGGCCACCGGTGAGAACAAGCCATACGGCGACTTCCTGATCAACGCCCAAGGAGAAGACGTCGTCGCCGGTATCCGCAATACCGAAGACCTCGATGCCTTGAAAGGCCACTTCCCCAAGATTCATGCCGAGCTGATCGACATCTTCGCCCGCCTCGAACGGCATTATGCCGACATGTGCGACACCGAGTTCACCATCGAGCAGGGCAAGTTGTGGATGCTGCAGACCCGAGTCGGCAAGCGCACAGGCGCCGCGGCGCTGAAGATGGCCGTCGAGATGACGCAGGGCTCCGGCAAGGGCACGGCCCGATGGAAGATCAGCAAGAACGAGGCGTTGATGCGCGTCGCCGCCGACCACCTCGACCAAGTGCTTCACCCGCAATTCGCCGGCAAGGGCAAGGTCATCGCCAAGGGTTTGGCAGCGTCGCCGGGCGCCGCCGTCGGCAGGGTCTACTTCACCGCCGACGATGCTGCCGATGCCGATGAGAGGGG
>JANNHY010000161.1:0-31756 GCA_031404635.1 Ilumatobacteraceae bacterium | reverse complement strand
GACATCGACTCCAAGTCGCATCCGGTCTGGACCGGCGTGCAGAAAGGCTGCGCTGTGCATGATTGAAATATCAGAGACCGCGGCCATGCTATTATTTCCGCCAACTTCAGGCCAGCCGCTATTTCGAATTCGCCAACCTTGCCGATGCCAACACGACCTTGCGTAACGTCGGTCTCAGCTTGTTGTTCGGCGGGTTGATCACGACCGTCGCCGGTTCATTGACGGGCACGCTCGCAGCGAAGCGAGCCATCCGCCCGCTGGGCGATGCCGCTCAAGCCGCCAAGGCCATCGCCGGAGGGCGACTGGATACGCGCTTGGAAGACACCGACGATCACGATCTCCAGCTGCTCTCGACGGCGTTCAACGACATGGCAGAAGCGTTGCAGAATCGGGTCGAACGCGATGCTCGGTTCGCCAGCGACGTCAGTCACGAGTTGCGGTCACCGTTGATGACTCTCGCCGCCAGCGTCGAGGTGATGCAGGCCAGACGCGACGAGATGCCCGAACGCGCCCAGGCAGCCCTCGACCTGCTGGTGGGCGATGTCGCCAGGTTCCAGGGTCTGGTCGAAGACTTGCTGGAGATTTCGCGATTCGACGCCGGCGCAATTCGCCTTCATCTCGAAGACCTGCTCGTCGCCGAGTTCATCCGCCAGGCCGTTGCCGTCAGCAGCCTGCCGCGCACCAAGTTGACGGTCAGCGATCGTGCCGAAGGGCTGATCATGCGCGGCGACCGGCGTCGCCTGGCGCGAGTGGTTGCCAACCTCATCGACAATGCCCGCGTGCATGGCGGCGGCGAGCCAGAAATCAACGTGACCGAGGCCGACGGCGAAGGTGAGCCGCTCTCCCATCTATGGATCGCCGTGGAAGATCACGGTCCTGGCATTCCACCCGAGGAACGAACTTTGGTCTTCGAGCGCTTCGCTCGCGGCGCCGTGGCCGGTCGACGATCCAGCAGCGACGGTGCCGGTCTCGGGTTGGCGCTGGTCGATGAACACGTCCGCATGCACGGGGGCAGGGTGTGGGTAGAGGATCGATCCGACGGGGACCCCGGTGCACGCTTTGTGTTGGAGTTGCCAGCGGAGGAGGTCGGAATCGGATGAACTGTTGTAATCACGCCGTGCGGTCCCTCGTTGCCGTTGGTCTGCTCGTAATCGCGGTCAGCTCCTGTTCGATCGACGCCGAGAGTGCACCGCGTGACATCGCCACCCGCGACCGGTTCGATCTACGCGCCAACTTCGACCAAGCCGCCGGCGCTGCCACCGGATCCGGCCGGATCTACCTGCTGTCACCGGAGATCATCGGCCAGCCACGCACCCTTCAGTCGGTTGCCAGAGACGTTGGCAACACTCCCGCCGACGTCATTCGAGCGCTCTTCGAGGGCCCGAACATCGACGAGCTCCAAGCGCTCCTGCGCTCGGCGATTCCTCCCGGCACACGACTGCTCGATGCGAGCCAAGCCGGAGGGCAGCTCGTCGTCAACGTCTCCAGCGAACTGCAGCAACTCACCGGAGACGCACTGATCAATGGTGTCGCTCAAATCGTCTTGACCGCGTCGCAGATCACCGGGGTGTCGGCCGTGTCGATCGCAGTCGATGGGGTTCCCCAACAGTGGCCGGCTGCCAGTGGCGAGCTGCAGAGCGAGCCACTCACACGCTACGACTTCCCCGGCTTGGTGATTTCTTCGCAGCCGGCGTTTCCTTCCGTCCCGTCGCCCGAGCCACCTCCCGGATAGCTACTCGGGCCGGCTCACGAGAGCAACAGCATGCCGAGTCGGCGGGCGGCGACGGTCATGCCGATCGCGGCGAGAGCGAGGAGGACCACGACATGACCAAGGCTCGACAGCGTCAGCACGCCGGCATTGGCAGCCCTGACCAGCGCCACCCCGTGATACAGCGGCGACAGTTGAGCCAACCACGCCCACGATCCATAGGTGCTCAGCGGAAAGAAGGTCGCCGAGAACAAGAACATCGGCATCGTCGCCGTTGGTACGAACTCGAAGTCGCTGAACCCGCGCATGAAGGTCGTGACCGCGAAACCCACCGAGGCGAAGGCCAGTCCGATCAGCGCGCAACACGGCAGGGCGAGCACCACCCACGGAGATCCGACCAACCCGAGGCCCCACATCACGCCGAGGAACCCCACTGCATAGACCTGCCCACGGATCAGCGCCCAGGTGATCTCACCGACAGCGACGTCGCCCGCCGAGAGCGGAGTCGCCAGGGCGGCGTCGTAGATACGCGCCCATTTCAACTTGTGAAACACGTTCATCGTCGAGTCGTACACGGCGCCGTTCATTGCCGACGCCGCCATCAATGCGGGCGCCACGAACTCGTCGTAGGGCACCTCCCGGCCGCTCACGTTCACCCCACCGATCAGATCGCCGAGACCGACGCGCATCGACAACAGGTAGAACAATGGCTCGAAGAACCCACTGAGCAAGATGAGCCATTGACGACGGTAAGCGACGATGTTGCGCTCGACCATCCGCTGCGGGCGGCGCACGTCACGCAACATCGGGGGCAGCATTCGCAGGACCAGCGTCATACGTACAACCGCCGCCGCACGAATCTGCGGGCAAGCACCGTTCCCGAGAGAATCCACAAGCACAACACGGCGATATGGAGGAGACCCGTCGAAACGTCGAAGTGCCCGACGGTGAAGCTGCGAGCCAACTCGACGCCGTGCCACAGCGGCAGCACCTCGACGACCAACTGAGTCCACCTCGGTAGTTGTGAGATTGGATAGAAAGCTCCACCGAACAAGAACAGCGGAATGATGGCGAACCGTTGCATCGCCGCGAAGGCCGCGTCGTTTCTCCGCTGGGTCGAGTACGCCATCAACGGCATGGCGAACGCCACTCCGGTCAGCGCCGACACCAGCACCGCCGGCACCAATCCCCAGGCCCGGGCTTCGGGAACGAGAACGAGGATCACGGCCACGGCCGCGCTGGCGACGGCGCAGCGAGCGGCCATCCACAACGCGTGGCCGCCGACGATGTCGCCCGGGCCGAGCGGTGTCGCCGATATCCCAAAGTACGACCGGGTCCATATGAACCCACCCATGACCGGCCACAGGCTCTCGGTGGACGCCACTGCCATTGCCGTGGTGACCATCAGACCCGGCGACATGTAGGCGACGTAGGTCGAACCGCCCAGCACCTCGCTGGAACGTGCAGTTCCATCGACGAGGGCGCCCACGCCCACGCCAAGGCCGAGAAGATACAGCGACGGTTGGATGACCGAGGCAAGCACGTTGCTGACCCAGAACCGTCGGAAGACCGTTGCATGCCAGAACGCCACTCGCACCGGGCCCGGGGTCGTCATCGCCATCTCTAGTCGACCAACGTTCGCCCGGTGAGATGCAAGAACACATCCTCGAGGCTCGATCGCCGCACCAACGAACTGATCGGCTCGGCTCCCCGCCCATGAACAGCGGCCAGGGCGGCCTCGCCATCGTCGGCATACACCAATGTTCGGTCAGGGAGGACCTCGACTCGATCGCCGATACCGGACATGTCGGGGGTGAATTCCCCGTCGCCGCCCGGTGTGAATCGAAGCTCGAGCACTTCCTTGGTCGAGTGTTGCTCGATGAGTGAGCGAGGCGAACCGGTGGCGACGATCCGGCCACCATCCATCACCACCAATCGGTCGCAGAGCTGCTCCGCCTCGTCCATGTAGTGCGTCGTGATGATCAAGGTGACACCGTCGTGCTTGAGGCGGTACAGCCGATCCCACAGCACATGCCGCGCCTGCGGATCGAGGCCCGTCGTCGGTTCGTCGAGGAGCAGCAGATCCGGCCGATTGATTAGCGACCGGGTGATCGACAGGCGCCGTTTCATACCGCCGCTCAAATGATCGACGACGCTGTCGGCCCGCTCGCTGAGTTGGACGAACTCCAGCAGCTCCGCAGCCCTGCGCCGGCATTCGGCGCGAGGAATATCGAAGTATCGACCGTACAGCACCAGGTTCTCCATCACGCTCAGTTCAATGTCGAGCGTGTCGAGCTGCGGGACAACCCCAAGCCGGGCACGAATCAGACGCCCATCGGTGGCCGCGTCCATCCCGAAGATGTGGAGCGAACCCGCCGATGCCGGAGACACGCAGCCGATCATCCGCATCGTCGTCGACTTGCCCGCACCATTCGGACCGAGGAATCCGAACGCCTCGCCCGGTTCGACATCGAAGTCGATGAGGTCGACGGCGACAAGGTCGCCGTATTGTTTGACGAGGCCACGGGCCGAAACAAGTGATTGGCTCACTCCGCCCGACACTACAGACCTTGTGGCCGGCCGACCGGCTAGCCGAAGAAGACCTCGGCGACATCGTGGTAAAGGTGGAGATCGACATAACGAGTCTTGCCAACCGTTTCGGCGAGCGGAATCATCATCACGTCGGTGCCTCTCAGCACTGCCATCTTGCCCCAGTCACCGTTGTGCACGGCATCGATGGCCGCAATGCCATACCGGGTGGAGAGAACCCTGTCGTACGCCGATGGTGTGCCGCCGCGCTGCACGTGCCCGAGCAGCACCACCCTGGTCTCGAAGCCGGTACGGGCCTCGATGGCATGAGCGATCGTGTCGGCGATGCCGCCGAGACGGACGTGACCGAAGCGGTCGTAGATCTTCTCTCGTGGCGGCATCGTGTCTTCCCGCGGCTGGGCGCCCTCGGCGACAACGACGATGGAGGCGTACCGGCCGCGCTCGTGGCGACGATGCAACAGCTCACAGATGTGGTCGAGGTCGAACGGCTCCTCGGGGATGAGGATGGCTGTCGCGCCGCCGGCAATGCCGGCGTACGTGGCGATCCATCCCGAGTGGCGACCCATCACCTCGACGATCATCACTCTGTCGTGGCTCTCGGCCGTGGTGTGCAAGCGATCGATGGCATCGGTGGCGATCTGCACAGCCGTGGTGAACCCGAAGGTCATGTCGGTGCCGACGATGTCGTTGTCGATGGTCTTCGGCACGCCAACCAGGGGAAGCTGGAGATCGCTGTAAAGGTTGCAGGCCACGGTCAACGATCCGTTGCCTCCGATAACCACAAGACCGTCGATACCCATGTCACGAAATGTTGCCGCCACCTGCTCGGGCCCACCGACATCGTCGTACGGGCTGCCGCGACGGGTGCCGAGTAAAGTGCCGCCTTTCGGAAGCATTCCCCGTAATGAACGGACGTCGAGCGGCATGACCCGGCGCTCGCGCACACCATCCCATGCGTCGAGAAACCCCACCAATTCGTCGCCGTAGTTCATTTCACCCTTGCGGACGATGGCCCGGATGACCGCGTTGAGTCCCGGACAATCACCGCCACCTGTCAAAATGCCGACGCGCACGTGTGCACAGGCTAGGGCACCGGCGACCGAAAAGGGAGGCGATGATTTGGCTTGGGATGCGAGCAGGCCGATCCCGTGGCGTCGACTACTGCGTGAGGCGTCGATCTTCGTTGTCCTCGGGGCACTGGCGATCGCTCTATTTGTTGGGAATCCACAGGTCGGGACATACCTCGGCCTCGTCCTCGGAATGCTGTTCTACGTGGGATTCGTCGCCGTGCTGTCGAAATTCGGCTACGAGCGCCAATCCCTTCGGCAGGCGCGGGAACGACGCCGGGCCATGGCCAGCGAGGCGACTGCTCCGACCAACGCGGCGCGTCACCGACCAGCCCCGACCCGGCGCACGAGCACAGGACCGTCGCAGCGACCGCACCGGTCCAACAAGAAGCGGCGCCGCTGACTACCGTGACGCCGA
This sequence comes from Ilumatobacteraceae bacterium, assembly GCA_031404635.1. Classification (GTDB taxonomy): domain Bacteria; phylum Actinomycetota; class Acidimicrobiia; order Acidimicrobiales; family Ilumatobacteraceae; genus JAENVT01. Next base: position 26,013 of record JANNHY010000161.1, on the reverse strand, counting down.
TGGTTCGTGATGTGCGGCGATGCGTGATCGCCATCGATGCGGGCACGACCGGCGTGCGCAGCCGGGCGATCTTTGCCGATGGCGGCGAGACAGCCGCGGCGTATCTCGAGTTCGCCCAGATATACCCCCAGCCAGGCTGGGTCGAACACGATGCCGACGAGATCTGGACGGTCGCCCGGTCGACGCTGAACGACGTCGTTGCGCGGGTCGGCACGGAATCGGTTGCCGCGATCGGCATTGCCAACCAGCGCGAAACGGTTGTTGCCTGGAATCGGCAAACCAGCAAACCGTACGGCACGGCCATCGTCTGGCAGGATCGCCGCACCGCTGCACGATGTGAATGGTTGCGCGAGCGCGGCTATCTCCCTCGCATACGCGAGACCACCGGACTCGTGCTCGACCCCTACTTCTCCGCCTCGAAGTTCGAATGGCTGTTGACCGAACGCGACATCCCGATCAACGACGAACTCGCCCTCGGCACGATCGACTCGTGGCTGATCTGGAACCTCACCGGCGGCAAGGTACACGCCACCGATCCAACGAACGCCGGCAGAACGATGCTTTTCGACATTCGGGCGTTGGAGTGGTCGACTGATCTCTGCGATCTGTTCGGCGTACCGATCTCGGTACTTCCTTCCGTCCTGCCATCCAGCGGCCGCTTCGGCGCGACCTCCGATGTCGCCGGTTGTCCCGACGGCATCCCGATCTCCGGAGTCGCCGGCGATCAGCAGGCAGCGTTGTTCGGCCAGACGTGCTTCGCACCGGGAATGGCCAAAAACACCTATGGCACCGGAAGCTTTGTGCTGCTGAATGTCGGCTCGTCGTGCCCTGCCCCGGCCGAGGGCATGCTGACGACCATCGCGTGGCAGCTCGCAGATGGCACCGTGGCCTACGCGCTGGAGGGTGCAATCTTCGTCACCGGCGCGGCCATTCAATGGTTGCGCGACGGTTTGGGACTGATCGAATCGGCCGCCGACATAGGTCCGCTGGCGGCCGGTGCTCCCGACAACGGCGGGGTTTACGTCGTACCGGCCTTTGCCGGCCTCGGCAGCCCGTGGTGGGACCCCTACGCACGGGGCACCATCGTTGGTATCACTCGCGGCACGTCGAAGGCTCACCTGGCCCGCGCCGTGGTCGAGGCGATGGCCTACCAGACCCGAGACGTGGTCGAGGCTATGGCTGAAGCGAGTGGTACGACCATCGCCGCCCTGAGAGTCGACGGCGGCGCATCGGTGATGGACCTGTTGTTGCAGATGCAAGCAGACCAGCTCGGTGTCAACGTGCAGCGCCCGATCGATCAAGAGACAACCGCTCTCGGCGCCGCGTACCTGGCAGGCCTGGCGGAGGGCGTTTGGCCGTCCCTCGCCGCGATCAGCGACCGCTGGGAGATCGACGCCACCTTCCAGCCGGAACCCGATCGGACTCTGGCCGATCTGGGTCATACCACCTGGCTGCGCGCTGTCGAGCGGTCGCGCGGCTGGATCGGCTCGTCGTGAACCGGGGTGCCGTCATCGCAGTTGGCACCGGCACGGCGCTGCTGTGGGCTTCGATTGCCTCGGCGTTGGGTGCTGTCGGTGGCGCTGCCGGTGCCGGCGTTCCGGCCACTCGCGGCTCAATGGTGCAGGTCACCCCGACATCGCCACCACCGATCCCACGGGTGCTGTGGATGGGCGATTCGTCGCTGGAGGGTTTGAAGTTCTACTCGCGGGCGCAGGTTGCGATACGGGGCATGGCCTATGTACTCGACGCCGAGTCGTGCCGGCGTCTGGTCAAGCCGTCCTGTAACAGCAGCGCCGGTTTCACCCCCAGCACAGCGTTGGAGGCGATCCAGGGCGCAGCCGGGTCATTCGATGCGGTGGTCATCGGCACCGGCTACAACGAAAATAGTTCGGCGTTCTCGCAGTCGTTCGATCTGATCGTCTCGGCGGCTCGGGCCAAGGGTGCGGCTCGTGTCGTGTGGATGAACTACCGGCTGCGCGACGGGCTGACTCGCGGCGGTTTCGACAACAACCCGTCGTTCATAGCCAACAATGCCACGCTCCAGCAGAAAGTGGCGAGTGGTTCGTACCCAGATGTGGTCGTTGCCGACTGGCGTGGCTACACCGAGACGGTGCGGGACTGGTTCGCCGCCGACGGCATCCACTACCAACCGACCGGGGCGTTCGGCGCCGCCGACTACATCTCGAGGTGGATCACACACCTGTTCACTGAGCCGTGCCCAATGCCTGTGACCGTTGGCGGACCGATCGCCAACCCGTGCACGTCCCCCGATGGTTCGCTCCCACCCGACGTACGCGCCCTGTACGGCTGATCAGCCCAGTTTGGGCAGGCCTTTCTTGAGGTTGCGGATGCCCTGGGCGATGCGCCGCTCGTTCTCGATCAGCGCGAACCGGGCGAACCCTTCGCCTCCGGGCCCGAAGCCCACCCCGGGTGAAAGGGCGACGTCGCACTCGCGCACGACATGCGAGCAGAACTCGACCGAGTTCATCTCCGAGTAAGGCTCGGGAATTGGGGCCCAGACGAACATCGACCCCTTCGCCTTCGGTACGTCCCAGCCGATCCGACCCAGGCCGTCGACCAAGGCGTCGCGGCGGCTCTGGTAGATCGAACACACTTCCTTCGGATAGTCAGCGGCCTCGTTCATCGTCACGGTTGCGGCGATCTGCACCGGCTGGAAGATGCCATAGTCGAGGTAGCTCTTCAGCTTGACCAGGGCCTGAACGACCTCTCGGTTACCAACCAGGAAGGCGCAACGCCAACCGGCCATCGAAAAGCTCTTGGTCATCGAATACAGCTCGACGGCGCATTCCTTGGCGCCTTCGGCCTGGAGAATGCTCGGCGGCTCGTGGCCGTCGAAACCGATATCGGCATAGGCGAAGTCGTGGACGACGATCATCTCCCGCTCGCGGCAGAAATCGACGACTTTCTGCATGAAGTCGAGGTCGACCACAGCCCCGGTCGGATTGTGCGGGAACGAGATCACCAGCACCCGCGGCTTGGGCCAGCCGACGTCGTAGGCGGTGATGAGGTTGTCGAAGAAGTGGCCGGTGAAGTCGCCCTGTACCCGCGGGTCGGCGAGATGACGCATCGGCACCTGGCGCAGATCGGCGCCGGCGAACAGCGGACCGTAAATGTGAATCGGGTAACTCGGACTGGGCACGATGGCGGCGTCGCCGCGATCGAGCAGCACCCACATCAGGTGGCTGAAGCCTTCCTTGGAACCGATGGTGCTTGTGATCTCGAGTTCGGGGTCGAGCTGCACGCCCCAGTTGCGCTCGTACAGTCCAGCCGCTGCCTCGCGCAGCTTGGGGAGCCCGCGGCTGACCGAGTAGCGGTGGTTGCGGGAGATGTGGGCGGCCTCGCAGAGCTTGTCTACCGCGATCGACGGCGAGGGGATGTCGGGATTCCCGAACCCGAGGTCGATCACATCGGCCCCTGCTCGCCGCGCCTCGATCTTCAAGTTGTTGATGATGGTGAACACGTACGGCGGCAGATTGGTGATGCGGCGGAACTCCATAGAGAGCCTCACGCTACTGCTTGCAATCCAGCCACCCACAGCACATATGCGAGCATGGCGTCATGGCCCTCAGTCCCCTCCCCGACGACTGCATCCACGTCGTGATCGAAATCCCACGTGGTAGCCGCAACAAGTACGAGATCGACCCGGGCACCGGCAGGGTGTTCCTCGATCGCAGGCTGTTCACCGCCACCACGTACCCGGCCGACTACGGGTACATCCCCGACACGCTTGGCGGTGACGGCGACGCCCTCGACGCCCTGGTGCTGCTGGAGGATGCCGTGTTCCCGGGTGTCTGGGTTGCGGCGCGCCCCGTTGGTGTGTTGTACATGCACGACGAGGCCGGCGAGGACGCCAAGATCCTGTGCGTGCCGCCGAAGGAGCCGCGTTGGAACGACGTGCACGATCTCGCCGATCTCACGCCGCAACTGGTGAGCGAGATCCAGCACTTCTTCGAGGTCTACAAAGCACTGGAACCCGGCAAGGATTCATCGACTGCCGGTATTGCCGGACGCGAGGCGGCCTGGCGCGAGATCCACAACGCCCGCGCCAACTACACACCTCCGGGGAACTTTGGTAGTACGCGGCCGTCGTAGCCGTCAGCGACCAAAGTTCAGCACGATTCAGCCGATTTCGTCGCAGCGAACCGGGCGGCCTTCGCTGAACGACTTCCACGCCGCTAAGCCGATCACCAGTGGCGCCCGGCCATCGTTGGCCGACACCGGTGACCGACCGCCGTTGGCGACATAGCCGACGAACGACTTCCATTCCTCGATGTAGCTGGGGATGTAGCGATCGAGGAAGAAATACGGGAACGTCTGGCTGACCGTGCCTGCCGCAGACCTGCGCATCCCCGTATGGCTCAACGGGTTGTCGGAAGCAGCCAGGCCACCAGACCCGAATGCCTCGACGCGCTGGTCGTACCCGTACACCGCCTGCCGGCTGTTGTCGATAGTTGTGAGACAACCGTTCTCGTGGCGCAACACGACGACGGCGGTGTCGACATCGCCGGCTTCACCGATTGCCGGGTCGACACGTACCGCGGCCTGGGCGTAGACCTCGACAACCTCGCTGCCTGTCACGAATCGAGCCATGTCGAAGTCGTGGATCATCATGTCGAGGAACAAGCCGCCTGACACCTTGATGTAGGCGATCGGCGGTGGTGCCGGATCACGACTGGTGATCCGCACAATGTGCACGTCGCCCACCGAGCCGTCAACGACCGCGGCTCTCACGGACGCGTGCGCCGGATCGAAACGACGATTGAAGCCGATCTGAATCGGCACACCGCTGGCCGCGACCACGGCCAGCGCCTCGTCGACCTTGCCGAGATCGAGCGAGACCGGCTTCTCGCAGAAGATCGCCTTGCCCGCCCTGGCCGCGGCGATCAACAAGGCGACGTGGGTGTCGGTACTGCTGCAGATCGCCACGGCGTCGACATCGGCCGAGGCGAGCAGTTCGCCGGCGTCGGTCGTGTGCGCCACGTCGAGTTCGGCGGCGACGGCGGTGACCGCCTCGCCGTTGATGTCTTGCACCATCGCCAGCGCGGCACCCGGCACCTGGCGAGCGATCAGCTCAGCATGCATCTTGCCGATGCGGCCAACTCCGAGCACACCGATCCTCAACGTCATTTTGGGGTCTCCTGAAGTGAGGGCTTCGGTGCATCGCCGGCGCCTTGAACGGACTGGTCGTAGTCGACGATCGTGCCGGTCAACATCCCCGACTCTTCGGACAGGTAGAAGGCAACAACCTTGGCAACCTCGGGCGGCTTGATCAGCCGACCCGTCGGCTGCTCCGCCTCGGCGCGCTCCAGCCAACCGTCGGAGGCGCCGTGGAACCTGCGCTGCGTCGCATCTTCGGCCTCGGTATCCATCCACCCCGGACTGACCTGGTTGACGCGGATGTTGTGACGCATCAACGAGTACGCCAGGTTCCTGGTCATCGTCGCCAACGCGCCCTTGGAGATGCAGTAGCTGGTGATGAACGGCTGACCACCGTGGCCGCTGGTCGAGCCGATGCTGACCACCGAGCCGGCGACGCCTTCTCGGCGCATGACTTCGGCCGCAGCCTGGATCATGAACATCGGGGCGCGCACGTTGACAGCCATCATCGAGTCGAAGCCTTCCGGCGTGGCAGTCCACACGTTGTCGCGCCACGTCGCCGCGGCGACATTGACCACGCCGTGGAGCACCCCGAACTTGGCGTCGGCAGCGCCGATGACCGCGCCCGGCGCAGCTGGATCAGCCATGTCGGCTTCGATGTAGATCGTCGGCGTGCCAACGGCGGTCAGTTCCTCGGCAAGCGCCGCGCCCTTGTCGGCACTTCGCCCTGCCAGCACCAGACCGGCAGCACCGTCGGAAACCACCTGCCGGGCGACCGCCTCACCGAGACCTTGCGTGCCGCCGCTGACGACGACCACCTTGCCGGCCAATTTGCCCGTCACGTCCCAATCCTCTGCTGTAGTTTCCCACTGACCATTGCCGCCTTGGCGGCCTGCACCTGTGGACGATCGCTGACCTCGGGCACACCGACCTCCCAGAACGCGCCCCCTCCCGTCCACGAATAGGCGTCGGTGTGCAACGCGATCACGGTCGTGCGGTCGCTGTGGCGGGCACGACCGAGCGCCCCTTCCAACTCGTGCACTGTCGCGACCCGTTCGCTGTTGCAGCCCATCGCTGCGGCGTGAGCCGCAAAGTCGACGTACACCAATTCGTGGTGCCGGGCGTGTTCGAGCAGATTGTTGAACGGCTCGCCGCCCTGGTTGACCTGCAATCGGTTGATCACGGCGAATCCCCCGTTGTCACAGACAATCACGATCAGCTTGTGGCCCGAGAGCACCGAGCTGTACAGGTCGCTGTTCATCATCATGTACGAGCCGTCGCCGACAAAGGCGATCACCTCGTCGTCGGGGCGAGCCATCTTGGCCCCCCAGGCGCCGGAGATCTCGTAACCCATGCACGAAAAGCCGTACTCGCAGTCGAAGTCACCGACCTGTTTGGCCCGCCAGCCGTTGACAAGTTCAGCCGGTAGGCCGCCGGCGGCGGCGAGAACGTAGTCTCCCGGCTGCTGGCCGCGGTCGACAGCCCCGATCACCTGGGCATAGGTCGGACGACCACTCTCGCCGACGGCGGATGGGTCGGCAATCCTGTCGATATAGGTGTGATAGTCGCCGGTCACATTCTTGGAGCGCAGCACCCAGTCACCGTCGGCAGCCCAACCGGCGAGGCCGAGATCCAATTCGCGCAACCCCTCGCGGGCGTCAGCGACCACCGGCAGCGAGCGGTGCTTCACGGCGTCGAAGACGGCGGCATTGAGACCGATCAACTGGGCGTCGCCGGCGAAGGCCGTCCACGATCCGGTGGTGAAGTCCTGCAACCGGGTGCCGACGGCGAGGATCACGTCTGCCTTGCCGGCCAACTCGTTGGCGCTCGTGCAACCGGTTGCACCAACCGGGCCGGCGTTGAGCGGATGCCTCGCCGGCAGGCACGTGCGCCCCGCGGTGGTCTCGACGACGGGAACGTTGTGGGCCTCGGCAAACGCGGCGAGTTCGGCGGTAGCCTGGGAGTAGTGCACCCCCCCGCCGGCGATGATCAACGGCCTGTCGGCCGCCTGCAACGCGGCGACGGCGCGCTTCAGTTGGCCGAGGTCGGCACGTGGCCGGGCGATGTGATGCACGGTCGCGGTGAAGAACTCGTCGGGGAAGTCGAAAGCGTCGGCCTGCACATCTTGCGGCAGCGACAACACTGCCGGCCCGCAGTCGGCCGGATCCAGCATCACGGCGACAGCGTGAGGCAGCGAGTGGACGATCTGCTCGGGGCGCATGATCCGATCCCAGTAGCGGCTCACCGCCTTGAAGGCGTCGTTGACAGTGATCGTCGGGTCACCGAAGTGTTCGACCTGCTGCAGAACAGGGTCGGGCAAGCGGCTGGCAAACGTATCGCCGACCAGAAACAGCACCGGCAAGCGGTTGGCGTGGGCAACGCCTGCGGCAGTCACCATGTTGAGCGCCCCGGGGCCGATCGACGAGGTGCACACCATGATCTGGCGCCGTCGCGCCGCCTTGGCGAACCCCGCCGCGGCAAGACCCATGCCTTGCTCGTTCTGACCACGCCACGTCGGCAGCGCGTCACCGGCTTCTTGAAGCGATAGCCCGAGGCTGGTGACGTTGCCGTGCCCGAAAATGGCGTAGACGCCAGGGAACAGCGGCACCTCGACGTCGTCGATCACCGTTCGCTGGGCTATCAGGTAACGCACAATCGCCGCAGCGGTCGTTAGACGTGTGGTACTCATCGTGCTCCTTTCAACCTCTTATTCGTCTCTCAGGGAGACGACGTCTTCCCAATGGCCGCTCTGCCAGCTGCGCAGCACTGCGTCTTGCACCGCCACGTACTGCAGCGCCTCGGTGAACCCCGGCGTGTGCTGACGCCCTGCGGCGACGGACTGCAGGAACTCGTGATCCTCGATGCAGATCAAATCCTCGAACCCGATGCCGTTGGCGCTGCCCGGCACGAAGTTGCCGTGCGGGGCGAAACGGTCGCCGCCATACACGGTTGTGAAACCGGTGTGCTTGTGCTCGGCGGCGATGTAAACGCGCAACTCGTTCATCCTCTCGAAGTTCCAGGCGATCGAACCCTTGGTTCCGTAGACCTCGAAACTGTTCTGACTCTCCGGGCCGACCATCGAACGGCACGCCTCGAACGTTCCCCTGGCGCCACTGCCGAACACGCACATCATCCCGATGTAGTCCTCGTTGGTGACCTCGCCGGTTGGGTCGCCGGCCTTGCCACGGTCATAGTGCGTACCCCCGCCTGTCGGGAGAGGACGATGCTTGATGAACGTCTCACCGGTGCCGATGACCTTGGCGATTCCGCCGACGAGGTAGTGCCCGAGGTCGACGGCGTGGCTGAGGATGTCGGTGCTGACCCCGCGACCGGCCTGATCGAGTAGGAATCGCCACGACAACAGGCCCATCGGGTCGCTGCCGTACATCGAGAAAAAGCGGCCGTAGTAGTTGGTGATCTCGCCGATCGCGTTGTCGTCGATCATCTGTCTTGTGTATTGCACCAACGGCGCCCACCGGTAGTTGTACCCGACGCCGGAAATCACCCCGGCGCGCCGCGCCGCCCGCTCTGCGGCAACCGTCTGTCGGGGCGTCCCTCCAACCGGCTTCTCGCAGAACACGTGCTTGCCCGCCGCCGCCGCGGCCTCGACCATCTCGACGTGGAGCATGTTCGGGGCTGTGACGAAGACGACATCGACGTCGGTGGTCTCGACCACCTCGTGCCAGTCGGCCACCGCCCGTCGGAACCCGAAGGATCGCACCGCGTCGTCGCGCCGTTCGGCGACGGTATCGCTGACCACCACCAGTTCGGGCTCATAGCCGCGATCAGCGAAGTAGCTCGGCGCTCGACGGCAACCCCGGCTGTGGGCCTGGCCCATCCAGCCGAAGCCGATCACACCGATTCGTATCGTCCTCACCTCCTGCGCCCCTCCTTGGTCGTCACCGGGCACCGCGGATCGGTGGCCATACCGGCCCAGGATTCGCGGACCCAATGATGGGTCGGGTCGTCGCAGAACGCCATCGACCGGCTCCCTCCCGGCCCGGCGAGTACGTTGAGGTAGTACATCGGGTAACCGGGGGCGGCGATGCACGGCCCGTGATAGCCGCGCGGCACGCAGAACACATCACCGTCATGCACCACCACGTTCACATCGATCGAACCGTCGGGGGTGTACGTGCGGTGCATGCCGAAGCCATCCGGCGAGTAATCGCTGCTGCCGGATACGCCAATTCGGAAGTAGTAGATCTCCTCGTTGTTGACAGGGCATTCCGGTGAGTCGTCGTGGCGGTGCGGTGGGTAGCTCGACCAGTTGCCGTCGGGTGTGATCAGTTCGACGCACATCAGCTTGTCGGCGTGCGGCCACGTCTCGGGACTGAGAAAATTGTTGACCTGCCGAGTGGCCGGACCGGCTCCCCGGGTCTCGACAGCCACGCCGTCGGCAGGGCCGTATCGGGCGGTCAGCCGCCGATCGCATCTCGACGTGGCGATCGCCACCTCTCCCCCGGCGGGGGCAGCCATGACCACATGCGCACCGCGTGGCGCGTAAGCGAAATCGGTGACCCGGTCGAACACCGAGACGCGGCCGTCGAGCGCGAAGGGCTCGGAATCGATGGTGACGGCGACATCCGTCGCCGACAGCGGTAGCACCACGGCCTCATTGTCGCCCAAATCGATAGAGCGCTCTACTGCGGGGTCCAACAAGACAACCAGGAGGCCAGCGTGGGTCCACCCGGCCTCGTTTGGCGTCAGCGAGACGGCGAGGTCGCCGTCGACGAGCGTGCCGGCAGGTCGATGCAGTGATGAGGTCATTGCCTGTCCTTTGCTGCCTGCTGCACCAAGTCGGCAGCGCGGGCGACCGCACTGGCAACGTCGCCGGAGGCCGGATACAACAACGACCGCCCGATCACCAGTCCGCGTACGGTTGGTTGATGCAGCGCCTGTTCCCACAGGGCAAAGGTGGCTTCGGGATCAGGGCCTGGCGCGCCGCCAAGGAGAAGCAGTGGCTGCGTGGTGACCTCGGCGACGGTGGCGATATCGGCCGTTGCCTGGATCTTCAGCCACGTGTACGCGCTTGATCCGCCGAGCGCGGCACTGACGCCCACGGCTTTCACCAGCGCCAGCGGATCGGTATCCCACACCGCCTCACCCTTGCCGTTCTTGGTGTACGGGATCGGCTCGACCATCGCCATCATCTTGGCGTCGTTCAGTTCCTGCACTGCCCGGGCAGCACTGGCGAGGGTGGGGATCGTGCCGGCATCGTGGTAGTCGATGCGCAGCAGCAACTTGCCGGCGTCGAGGTTGGCGGCACGTAGATGCGCTGTGTCGAACGCGGTGAAGCGGTCGTCGATCGTCCAACTGGCCCCGGCGAGCCCGCCACGGTTCATCGTCCCGACCGCGACCTTGTCGTGGAGTGCTTCGAGCAATGCCAAGTCGTCGATGATCTCGGCGCTGCCCAGCACGCCGTCGACTCGCGGGTGTTCCAGCGCGGTAAGCAGACGGTCGAGCATCGAGCGGCGGTTGGCCATTGCCAGCGGGTCGTCATAGAGCCCCACCATCGCCCGAGCCGTGTGATCCGCGGCAACGATGAACAGCATGCCATCCTGCGTCATGGTCTGCCGTCGCCGCCGCGCCGCGAGCGCCTCGCCGATCTTGTGGGGTGCGACGACGCGGGTCTCGGTCAGCGATGCGAACGTCTCGTCATCGAGCAACACGATGATCCTCCAACGCTTCGGTGACCTCGGCCAGCGTCGGCATGGCGTCGGAGCACAACAACCTCGACGCCACGATTGCGCCGGCCACGTTGCAATACTCGACGATGCGCGCCGGCTCCCAGCCCGACAGCAGCCCGTGGACGAGCATCCCACCGAAGGCATCACCGGCACCGAGACCGCAAACGACCTTGACGAAGTGCGGCGGCACAATGGTGGTGCCCTGCAACGTCGCCACCATCACGCCGTCGCCGCCCATCTTGACGATGGCCAGTTCGACCCCACGCCCGAGCAAACGCCGTGCCGCCTCGAGTGGGTCGCCCGACCCGACGGCGACCTCGCATTCCGTGCGGTTACCAACGGCCACCGTGACATGATCGAGCACCGGGCCGATGTCGGCGCGGGCCTCGTCGCGGCTCGACCAGAAGTTGGCCCGATAGTCGAGATCGAACACGACGTGCGCCTTGCGGTTCCGTATCGACAGCAACTCCCAGCAGGTTGCTCTGGCCGGGCCGTTGGAGAACCACGCTCCCGTCAACCACAGGACAGGAACGTCGGCCACAGTCTGGCGATCGATCTCCGACGCCTCGACGGTCTGATCAGGGCCGATCGGGGTACCGGTACATCAACAGCTTCGGGTCTTCGGGCGGGTCCATCGCGGCGAAGGCGAGTGGCGTCGGCATCGACGGATGCGTCGACACGTAGCGGGTATCGACGCCGAACCCCTCGAGTTTGTGGCGCACATACTCGCCGAACGGGTCGTTGCCGACCTTGGTGAACACCGCCGCCCGATGACCGAGTCGCGCCGCAGCGATGGCGACGTTGGTCGCCGTGCCGCCGATCGACTTGGTGAAGGTCTGCGGGTCGCCGAAGCTGGCGCCGGCCTCGTTGGCATACAGGTCGACGCAGATGCGCCCGACAGTCACGAGTTCGAGCGGCGGAGCGTCGGCGGCCATCGGCTCGCTCACACGGCCAAGGTCTTCAAGTACTCGATGCTCTGTCGCACGCCGTGCACCGGGCCGTCGCCGAGCGCAGGCTCACCGTCGAGCAGAGCCACGTCCTGCTCGAGTACGTACCAGCCGGTGTAGCCGGCCTGTTCGAGGGTCTGCACCGTTGCCGCGATCGGCACGTCGCCCGAGCCCGCCGCAGGAAACAGCCCCTCCTGCGTGGCCCGCATGAGCGTCAGCTCACCGGATTGAAGCCGAGCCGCCACTCGCTGGTCGACATCTTTGATGTGCACGAGACCGACGCGGTCGTAGTGCCGAGCCGCGACCGCGACCGGATCGGTGCCACCGACGAACAGGTGGCCGGTATCGAGACAGAAATTCGACGCCGTGTTGTCGAGGAACCGCTGGAACTCGGCGGCCGTCTCGATCAGGGTATTGACGTGGGGGTGCACCACCTGGCGAAGCCCGTAGCCGTCGACAAGGCGGTCGATCTCGGCGAGGTGGTCGAACAGCGTGCGCCACTGAGCGGCTTCGACCGCCGGGCGCTCCCAGGCCTCGTGACTCGACACGATCGCGGTCACAAAATAGGTGGCGCCCGCCGAACTCAGCGTCTTGGCCGCTTGTACGGCGTCGGCCATGGCCTGCTCGTGCAGGGCTGGGTCGTGCAGCACGAGCGGCACGAACCCACCGAGCACACTCAGCTCGAACTCCGTCAAGAGGTCAGCGAGTTCGTTGGGGTCGGGGGGAAGCCAGCCGAGCGCGCCCAGCTCGGTGCGGTGGATACCCAGCTCGCGCATCTCCGAAAGCACGCGGCGAGGCGACATCTGCAGTCCCCAGCCCGGAGCTTCACAAATACCCCAGGAGATCGGAGCGGCGGCGAGTCGATCAATCATGGTGGGCCATCCTCATCGAGTAGATCGCGACGCACGTCGGGTCATCGAACTCCGCTGGAACCGGCGCTGATCGCCAGTTCGAGCTCGTGCTGCAACTCTCGCAGCTCCGCCCCGCCGGCCATCATCTGGGTCAGTTCCTCCAGCTTGATGTCCTCCTTGGCAAAGCTGCCCATCGAGTGACCGCGGTCGAGGATCAGGAAACGGTTGCCGACCGGGTAGGCGTGGCTGGGGTTGTGAGTGATCAGGATCACCGCCAGCCCGCGGTTGCGCGCCTCGACGACACGCCGCAGAACAACACCCGACTGCTTGACTCCGAGCGCCGAGGTCGGCTCGTCGAGAATCAACACCTTCGCTCCGAAGTAGCCGGCACGGGCGATTGCCACAGACTGACGCTCGCCACCCGAGAGCGTGCCGACAGGCTGCTCGGTGTCGCGGATGTCGATGCCCATCTTGGCGAGCTCGGACTTGGCGATGGATTGAGCGCGCTCCTTGTCGATCCACTTCAGCGGGCCCAGGTTCTTGGTGGGCTCGGCACCGAGGAAGAAGTTGCGCCACACCGACATCAACGGCACCATGGCCAGGTCTTGGTAGACGGTGGCGATACCAGCGGCAAGGGCCTGACGAGGTGAGTCGAAACTGACCTCCTCACCATTCATGCGGATCGTGCCTTCGCTCTGCTTGTGCACCCCGGCGAGGATCTTGATCAACGACGACTTGCCGGCGCCGTTGTCGCCGAGTACGCAGGTCACTTCGCCGGCATTGACGTAGGTCGACACCCCGCGCAGGGCGATGATGTTGCCGTAGTACTTGGAGATGTTCTCGAGTTCGAGGAGATGTTGTGCGCTCATGGTGTTCCATCTGCAATCGCCGCGTCGGCGGCGTGGTCTGGCGGCAAGCCGGATTCGGCTCGTCGGGTGGCCTCGGCCCTCGTGCGAATGCTGCGATTGGCGATCACGGCAAGTAGCAGGATCGCTCCGAGGAACACGAAACGCCAGTCGGTGTTCCAGCGCGCGCTGGGGATGCCCTGGAACGACATGGCCATGATCACCGCACCGATCGCCCCGCCGATCGCGGTTCCGTAGCCGCCGGTCAGCAGCGTGCCACCCACCACCGCGGCAATGATGTACTCGAACTCCAACCCATCGCCGGTTCCGGCTTGGATGGTGTTGAGGCGGAAGGCCAGCAGCATGCCGACGAGCCACGCCGCGCCGGAGACGATCATGAACAGGTGGGTCTTGGTGCGCCCCGCCGGCACGCCGACCTGGCGTGCTGCCTCCTTGTTGCCACCGACCGCAAAGGTCCACGAGCCGAAGCGAGTACGGCCGAGCACCCACGTGGCAACTGCGGCGAAGCCGATGAACCAGACGATGCGCATGCTGAACTTCGCCGGGGCGAGGCCCGCAGCGATCTCGGCCTCGGTCGTGTACAGCAGCTTCACCGCCAGGCCGATCACGGCGGCGATAGTACCGACGACGACGAGGCGGAGTGCCAGACGTTCAGCCTGGCGATCCGGCGTACTTCGTTCGGCATACACGAGCCCGCACACCGCCCAAACGAATATCAGCAACGCGACGAACAGCAGCGATGTGAACAGCTCGCTACGGAACTTGGCGACGCCGGACTGCGATCTGATGAAGAAAGCGAGGAAGGCGATGACCGCCGCGTTGAGGCTGGAGACCACCAACTTGGACATCGGTGAGATCATCCGGGCCCGGTTGGCGGCGATCATGAGCTGGGCGACGGCCAATGCGGCAAAGCCGATGAAGAGCACGGCGCGCAGGCCCTGCTCGGTGAAGGGGAAGAACAGGCTCTTGACCGACTCGGAGTCGAGGGCAGTGGCACAAATGATCGCCAGCACCAGAGCCACGGAAGCCCCGCCGAGCGGCTTGATGACGGCCGGCGTCAACCTCGCTGGTCCACCATGGGCGAGCGGCTCGTAGCGCCAGCGACCGAGACCGTACAACGCAATCACCACCCCGACTCCGATGGCGGCCCCGCCGAGCCAGTTGCCGCTGCTGTTGTCGGTGGCGTGCAGCACGATGGCTCCCGCCAGTGCAGCGATCACCCCGACGCCGAACACTCCGGCGCCGGCGATGAGTCGCTGCTGGCGACGGCGGAAATGCATCTCGTAGGTCGCCAGCACCAGCAACGCCACGCCTCCAACGATGCCGACCGTGTAGATGAGATCCCGCGACCCGAGCTGATGCTCGTTGCGACCCCACTCGGCGGCGAAGATCTTGCGCCAGAACTCGTAGCCGTCGCCCTCGTCGATACGCCCTACCTGGATCTGGTCGACGATCAGCTTGGAGAAGCCGAGCTTTGCTCCCTTGAGCACGAAGAACATGCCCAATGTAACGATGAAGCTCGGCAGCTTGGTGCGCTCGACCATCATCCCGTTGAAGTAGCCGATGCCCATCGCCACGGCGAACGAGATTGGAATTGCGATCCACAGACTGAGTCCGGCGCCGCCGAGGTCGCCGGTCTCTTTGACCAGCAGAATGGTGAGGATGCCCATCGCCCCAGTCGTCGACCCCGACGAGAGGTCGAACTCGCCACCGATCATCAGCATCGACACCGCCACGGCCATGATGCCGAGCGTCGCGGCCACGTCGAGGATCGACGACGTTCCGCCGGCCGTGCCGAACTTTGCGGCTACGGCCCAGAAGAAAATCCAGATCGCTACAGCACCGATCGCCGCGCCGATCTCCGGACGGATGAACAGGCGTTGAAACACACCCCGATAGGCGAGCCGTTCGTCGCCGGTTGCACCCGTCGACTTCGGCACCGCGGCGACCTCAGTGACCGTCACACATCCCCCTCTTGCCCCTTGTCTTCCCCACGATGTCCCGGTCGGGACGTTCCCACGTTACCTAACGTCAACCAGTAGATCGACCGACCCTGAACCGGCGGCGAGGGACCGGGCAGACCGGTCCCTCGCCGTTTGGTTCTAGGGCAACTTCAACGAGTACTCAGCGGGTGCCCTCCGCCACCAATGCCTTCACAGCAGCAGCGTTGTCGGGCGTGACAAACCCGGGGCCGGTGAGGATTGGCAGCCCACCACCAAGGGTGTTCTGGTTGGTGATGTTGAGGAACAGCAGGAGCACCGGCATGTAACCCTGCAGGTACTGCTGCTGGTCGACGGTGAACGCAACGTCGCCGCCCTCAATGGCGTCGATGAGCTCCGGCGTGATGTCGAAGCCTCCGACCACGAGGTCGAGACCGAGGTCCTGACCGGCACGCAGGCCGGACATGGCGATGACCGGGCCGGTGCCCATGAAGCCGTCGATATCGGGGTCGGCGGCGAGCGCAGCGTTGATCGCGTTCTGCTGCGCGGTCTGGTCGGCGTCGAGACCCATGAACTGGGCGACGACCTCACCCGAGAAGGTCTCCGTGAGGCCTTCGCAGCGCTCCTCGAGCGCAACATTGGACTGCTCTTGGATACCGCAGAGGATCTTCGTGGCGCCGGCGTCGTTGAACCGCTCGCCCGCACCGTTGCCGGCGATGACCTCGGTCTGGCCGACGTGGGTGAGCGCACCGATGTCTTGGTAGTCGTTCACGCCCGAGTTGAGCGTGATGACTGGGATACCGGCGGCGACGGCGGCCTGCAGCGGACCGACCAGCTGATCGGGGCTCGGCAGCGAGGCGGCTATTCCACTAGCGCCCTCGGCGACAGCGGCATCGATCAACTGCACCTGCTTGGCCGGGTCGTTGTTGGAGGCAGCCCAAACCACGGTGATACCGAGGTCAGCGGCCGCCTGGTCGGCGCCGCGCTTGACGACCGACCAGAATGGGCCGTCGTCGGAGTGGGTGACCATATGGATCGTGATGTCGCCGCCGGTCGTGAGCGCAACTGTGTCGTCGGAAGGTGCGGCAGTGTCACCCGTCGGTGCGGCAGTGTCGGCCGACCCGGCAGTGTCAGCTGAAGCGGTCGTGTCATCCGACGGCGCAACGCTGGTGCTCGCGTCGTCGTCGCCGCCACAAGCGGCAACCAGCAGACTGGCCACGGCGAAGGCCGCGGCTACGTGGATCTTCTTCATCACTCGGAGTTCCCCCTTGTTTGTTTGATGATGCTCGCTGCGCCGGACGTGGCACATCGATGGTGACCGGGTGCAAGCCCGTGACCTCGCCGATGCAGCTTCCCCATTCGTACGCAACCGAGAACGTAGTAGATCACAGCACAGCAGCCGACCGCAACCGGAGATAGAGCGCTCCACTGTTTCGGCGCACCGACAGCTCGAAATAGGTAGGTTAGTGAACGATGACTGACCACCGCCGCAACGGTGCGCCGACGCTCGAGGATGTCGCCCAGGCCGCCGGTGTGTCACGTGCCTTGGTGTCGTTGGTGATGCGCGAGTCGCCGCGGGTGAGTGCTCAGTCGCGCCAGCGCGTCCTCGACGCGGCCGCCAAGCTCGGTTACCGACCCAACCTCATGGCCCGCAACCTGGCCGCGCGCAGCACGATGACAATCGGCGTGCTGCTCAACGACCTGCACAACCCATGGTTCGCCGACGTCGCCGACGGCATCCACAACGCGGCCGAGACCAGCGGGTACCAACTCATCCTGGCCAGCGGCAGACGAACGAACCGGCTGGAGTCCCGGGCGCTCGATACGTTCCTCGCCTCACGCGTCGATGGCATCATCGTGGCCGGATGCCGCCTGCCGGCCTCACGGATCCTCGAAGTGGCGGTGGAAGTGCCCCTGGTATCCGTCGGTCGCGCGGTACGCGGGTCACGGATCGGTAACGTGACGACGGATGACGCCCTCGGCGCGCGACTCGCTGTCGAACACCTCGTCGATCTCGCCCACCGCCGCATCGTGCACATCGATGGTGGCAAGGGTGCCGGCGCCGCGCCGCGCCGCGCCGGCTACAGGCAGGCAATGAGGGCCAACGGGCTTGCCGATCACGCTCAGGTCATCGCCGGCGACTTCACCGAGGAGGCCGGCGCCAATGGAGTGCAACGGCTGATGAGTGCCCAACCACTGCCAACTGCCATATTCACCGCGAACGACCTGTCTGCTGTCGGCGCCATCGATCAAATCGAGCGGCACGGTCTCCGTGTGCCCGGCGACATCTCGGTGGTGGGCTTCGACAACACCTCGCTGGCCGCGCTCAACCACATCGGGCTGACAACAATCGATCAGCCACGAGTGCAGATGGGCGCCATGGCAGCGCAGATGTTGATCGCCGCCATCAACGATCGCAGCGAGCTGATCGACTGCGTCATGACGCCACAGTTGGTCGTTCGCCAGACCAGCGACCGATAGCCCGGTGCGTCGGCTGCTCTCGACCGCCGTGGTGATGGTCGCCCTTGTCGGCTGCACCGGAGACAACCGACCTGTCGCGTCGACGGCGTTGGAGGCGGCGGTCCAAGTCGAAGCGCACGGCTGCGGTCAGGTGGCCAACATCGCCGGCGGGTCGGTCATCGCCGACGATCGCGTGGTAACGGTGGCACACGCCGTCGCCGGAAGCACCGATGTCGTTGTGGTCGCGTCCGACGGTCGGCGACGCAGCGCCGCCGTGGTCGGCCTCGACCGTCGCAAGGACCTAGCCCTGCTTGCGATTGACGGAGTCGGCATCGCTCCATTGCCGCGGGCCACGATGGGCGTCGACGATGCCGGCGAACTCGTCGTGTTCCGCGAGGGGCACGCGCTGCTTACCGGGTTCGTTACCCGTCGCCGAGTCGACATCAAGATGGACAGCATCGATGAGGACGGCGTCTCGCTGCGACGCGGCTACCAGGTAGAGGCTGAAGTGGTCAGCGGCGATTCGGGCGCGGTCTTGGTGATCGACGGTGCGGCGACCGCCGTGGTCTTCGCCCGCAGCCGGGGCGACGAACGCCGCGCCTGGGCGACCGACATCTCCGAGATCGAACCTCTACTGAACGCCGACACCGGGCGGCCGGTCGATCGCGGCGCCTGCTCGGAGTTCGCCTGAGCGGTTACTGCAAGTCGGTCATCAGCGCCGCACCCACGGCTCCGGCTCGCTCTCCGAGCAATGCGAACTCAAGCTTCGGATGCGGTCGAAGGTCGGGTGCGTACAGCAGCGACGTGAACCATTTCTGAATCGGGCCGATATAGAGATCCGCCGATACTGCCAGCCCGCCACCGAGCACGAACATCTGCGGATCCAGCACGTTGGTCAGGTTCACCAAGCCGAGCGCCACCCAGCGTCCGAACAGGTCGATCACCTCCAGCGCGCCGATGTCGCCCTCCCGGGCCGCTGCTTGCACGTGCTCGCCGCGTACCTGGTAGGGATCTCCCCCGGCCAGCTCGACGACCCGCCGCAGGCGCTTGCCGATTGCGGCCTCACGGGCGAGGCGGGCCAAACCGGAACCGGACGCGTATCGCTCCCAACATCCACGCCGGCCGCATGGGCATGGCGCCCCATCGGGGTCAACCACGACGTGGCCGACCTCGCCCGTGAATCCGTTCGCGCCACGGATCAGGTGACCGCCGGCGATCACTCCCCCACCAATGCCGGTTCCCAGGGTGACCATGACCATGTCGGTGACACCGCGCCCGGCGCCAAACTGCCATTCGGCGACTGCAGCGCACGTGGCATCGTTGTCGACCTCGACCGGAAAGCCGAGGCGCTCCGACAACAACTGGCCAACCGGGAAATCGAGGATGTCAACCAGGTTCGGTGAGGCCTTGATCACTCCCGATCGAGAGACCAGGCCCGGCACACCGACGCCCAGGGAATCGGTCACGCTGAGCGCGCCCGCCAACTCTGCCAGGGTGTCGATGAACGCTTCATTGCCACGCGGCGTAGGTCGGCGCTGTTCGTCGACCACGTCACCTGACTCATCGAGAACAACACCGAGGCACTTCGTGCCTCCGACGTCGATGCCGAGGCGGCGCCGGCTCACGACTCGGCGCGAACCTTGAGTTCGCGGACGGTGTTGAGAATTCGCACCTCGGCGCGGCGCTTGACGAAGCCGGGCAGTGGCACGACGAGGTCGATGACCAGGTCATAGCGCACCTCGGTGCCGCCATCGGTGGTCGGCGAGAAGTGGTAGGCGCCGTCGATGGTGCGCATTATGTCGCCACGCAGCATGCTCCAGGCAAGCACGGCCGGGGCGTCGCCGTAGTCGTAGCTCAACGTGTAGTGGGTGCTGCGCCCCAGCGCCGACGCCCTGAACTCGACCTCGATCGGACGGCCCTGGTCGTCGCGGGCCCGCACGACGACGTCTTTGACGTCCTTCGCCCACTCCGGGTAGTGCTCGACATCGGCGGCGATCGCCCACACGCGATCAGGTGGAGCAGCAATCGTGGTGGTCTGTGACGCCGTTTCAGCCATGGCTCTGTTCTAGTCGATCTTGTGATCTGGCGGAGACACCGCTGTGCCGAGTCGCCGCCCGAACGATCCGTGACGCGCTGCCCAGAGCCCGTTCATACCGATGCCGAACATCGGGACGAGCACACCAAACGCGAGCGCATTGAGCCGACCCTCGTCGAGCCCGACGACACCGATCCAGGCCCCGCCGATGGCGGCGACGACCTGCACGACTAGCGCCACCGACATCGTCCGCTGCACGCTCGGCGGCGCTGTGTCGCCCGTGAGCATGAACAGATTGGCGACGCCGACCTCTTCCAACCGCGAGCGATCAAGTGCTCGCGTGTAGGCCCACAGCGAGGAGGCGACACCGACGGCGAACAGCAGCATCGAAACGCCGCCGATCAAGAACTGGGCGAAATGTTCAGCCTTCAACGGGACGGCGATGGCCAGTGTGAGCAGGAACACTGCCGTTCCCACCACGTCGATTCGCACGACACGTTCGCCGGGTGGGGTTGCTTGGTCGCCGGTCATCGTGGCGCCGTCATTTCAGGGCCATCACGGCAGGGCACCCAGGGACGCGCCGAGCCGCCTGGCGAGGCCGTCGTAGGAGAATTCGTTTATCGCCCGGAGGCGGCCGGCCTGGCCCATCGTTCGCCGCAAGGCCGGGTCGTCGAGCAATCGCTCGAAAGCCGCGGCGACCTGACGCTGGTCGTCGGGGTGGCGGATCATCACTCCAGTGACGCCGTCGACCACCGCGTCTTCGGCCCCACCCGAGTCGCCGGCAACCTGAGGCACTTCGCACGCCGCGGCCTCCAAGAAGACAATTCCGAATCCCTCCTGCTCGAGACCCGCCCAGCGGTTGCGGCAAAGCATCGTGTACACGTCGGCGCAGCCGTACAAAGTCGGAAGGTCGTCGTTGCCGACCCGGCCGAGAAACTGCACGGGGGCGCCGAGCTCGTTGACCAGCCTCCGCAGTCGCAGCTCGTCGCGACCGCCACCGGAGATCGCCAACAGCAGATCGGGGCGCGACTCTCGCAATACCGCGGCGGCGCGGATCGCGGTGTCGAAGCCTTTGCGCGGCACCAGGCGGCTGATGCTGACGATCAACTCGGCTCCGGCCGGCAGGCCGAATCGAGCCCGGGCCGCGTCGCGTTCGTCGCTGCTCAGCGGCCGGAACCGATCGGCGTCGACGCCAGGGGGAACCGTGGTGATCGGCAACCTGCAGCCGGCGGCTCGCTCCGCCTCCCTGGCCGGATAGCTGCCAGCGGCGACGATGTGCCTCGCCCGGCGTAAGACGTAAGCCAACCACTGCTTCGCGCCAGGCAACCGACCTGGCACCGTGACCTCGGCGCCGTGCAACACCACGTCGTACGGCAGGCGCAGTGATGGCCCGATCAACCCCAACGGCACCGCCGGATCCAGCACGATCAAATCGGCCCCGACACGTGCGGCCATCTCGTCGACCCGCGACACCATCCACGGATGTGGCAACAGCACCGGCTCACGGGTGCGCTCGACATGGAAGGGTTGCTCGGCGTCGAACTCCGCTGCACCGTCATATGGGCTCGTCAAGACAGCGAACGAGTCCGGTGGCAGGCGACGCCACCACTCCCACAGCAGTGACTGGATGCCACCGATCTTCGGTGGAAAATCGTTGGTGACCAGCAGATGCTTCACAGCGCGGCCGTCAACTCCTCGGCGACCAGGGGGTCGGTGTCGTCGGTGGGCAGCAGCGAGTCGAGCCCGAGACGACGCGCAGCCCACACCGCGTGAACGCGCAGCATCGAATCGCCGTGCACCAGGTATTCGCCCAGGCAACGGCGAACGTCGGCGTCGTCTCGCCGCCCGATGTTGCCCAACGCCACCAGGGCGTTGCGACGCACCCACCGCGGGTCGCGATCGGCCACGTACCAGCGGCCCCACCGCTGTAATACCTCACCGTCGGTGGCGTCGAGGATCTCGATCAGCGAAACCCACGGCTCGATGTCGGCCACGGATGCCTGGTGCTTCGCCGCGAATCGTACGGTCGGCGGGCACACCGTCTGGCAGTCGTCACACCCGTAGATGCGATCGCCGACGACGACCCGCCAGCGGCGATCCATCACACCGGGCTTTTGGATGATCCACGCCAGGCAACGGCCGGCATCGATCACCCCAGGGGCGACTATCGCTCCGGTTGGACAAGCGTCGAGGCATCGTCGGCACGACCCGCAGCCGTCGGGCGTCGGTGCCGCTGCGATTGGCAAGGGTGCAGTGGTGACGACGCAGCCGAGCACGAACCAGCTGCCGGCCCCGGGAAGCAAGATGTTGGCGTTCTTGCCGAACCAGCCGATGCCGGCCCGGAAGGCGACCTCGCGATCGACGATCGAGTTGTCGTCGGCGAAGGCCACGGCACGCCAGCCGTCACGGCGCAACCGGCGGGCTACGGCGCGGAGGCCCTCGCGCAAAGGTTGGTAGTGATCGGTCCAGGCGTAGCGCGCCACACGACCTTGCGCCCCGGATGGGACCGAGGGTTCGTCGAGGTAGTAAGAACGCGCCCCGACCAGCACCGCCCGCGCCCCGGGAACCGCCCGCCTGGGATCGGTGGAGCGCTGCGGGTTTTTGTAGGTGAACTGCAACCCGTCGTGCAGACCAGCAGTCTTGCGACGGAGGATCTCGGTACGCGCCCGAACGAGAATCTCGGCGTCGCAAACCCCGACGTGGGTGATGCCCTGTCGATCGGCGATCTCGATCAACTGACCGAGATAGGCGGCATCAGCTGAAGGCGGCGACGGCGTCGGTCTCACTGTGACGCAGCGTAGGCATCAGGACGTAGGTAACGACACCGCGCGATTGGAGAGGTGTGAGCCCGGTGTCGCGGCCCAAGGCGCGATCGGGCTCACAGTTGGCCGGCGGTGATGGAGGTGTGAGCCCGGTGTCGCGGCCCGTGGCACGAACGGGCTCACAACGGTCCGAGGGTGCGATGGTGTTCAGCGGCGAAGCAGGGCGAGGAACTTGTCGGACGAGATGGTGTTGGCGCCTGCGTCGGCAACGTCGGTGGTGATGGCCCGATCGTTGGTGACGACCACCACCGGCTTGGCGACATCTACAGAATTCACCTCGGCACGCAGCACGTCGTCGGCCGAGACGCCCGCCGGCGAATAGACAACGCGCACGCGCCGCCTCGTGCGGCTGTGCGCTCCTTGGATTTCAGCGCCGTCGAAGACGATCGTCATCGAAATGTTCCACCGTTTGGCCAGGTTTTCGACGGCCATGATGCAATGGTCACGCTGATGGTCGAGATCGAGCGATGGCCACCCCAACATGGCGACGTTGTACCCATCGATCAGCGTCTTCACCCCCGATTTCTTCAACACAAACTCCGCTTCCTCGATCGAGCCGGCCAACACGCCGCCGGGAAGTCGGATCGGCTTGCGCGGTGCAGGACGGCCCTGGCGCGACGGCCGCTCGGGTTCTGGCCCGGGTTGGTCGTCGACCTGTGCCAGCTGACCCAGCGCTGCAGTCAGCAGGCGGACGGCGTCGGTCGACGCCGATACGGCGCCGTCGATCCAGTCGCGCACGGCCGAAGTGTCGATGCCGAACGGCAGCGGAGGCGGGGTCGGTTCGATGGTGGCCTGGCGCGCTCCGAGTAATTCTGCCTCCGCCTTGGCGAGCGCCTGGGCGGTTGCGTGTTCGGCGAGTTGTGCCTCACGCAGCCGTCGACGAAGGTCGGCGATATCCCCGCGCAGACGATCGGTCTCGGCCGAGAGCGTGGCTTTGGCCGCGCGGTCGCGTTCCAGATCTGCACGGAGGCCCAACACGTCGGCGCGAGACCTGACCAATGCACTTTCGGCTGCTGCGCGACGGCGTTCCTCGCGCCGAATTGTCGACTCGTCATCACATCGCTTCTGCGGCAGGAGTTCAGCGATCTGCTGCTGCCAGCCCTCCGGCTGCGACAGCCACAACACCCCGGCCGGGTCGACCAGCTCCGCAGTCGCCACGGAGGCCAGCTGCCGACGGAACTCGTCGTCGGCTTCGACGGCGGCGCGTACCTGCGCAAGCGCAGTGGGTGGCAACTTGTGGAAGCGAAGAAACTGCTTCAACCCCGACGGGAAGGCCAGTGCGGGCCGCGACTTGGCACCGACGGCAGCCATTATCACGGCGAACTCGAGCGCCAACTGCAGGGCCTGGTCCGGCACATCGGATGCAGGTTCGCCACTCACGTGCTGCACTGTATCGAGCCGGGTTTGGCACCTGATCGAACGCCTGTTCTTGACTTCGAACATTCGTTCGTGCTGGACTGGGACGATGCGTTCAGCACCCGCCCGGCAGCGGTCCCTCGATGATCTCGGCACGCCCCTCGCCGACGTCACGTTCTGCGTGCTCGATATCGAGACAACCGGCGGCGATCGCGGTTGCGACCTGATCACCGAGATCGGCATGGTCAAGGTCCGTGCCGGCGAGTGCCTAGGCACTCTGCAAACCCTGGTCAACCCGGGGCGGGCGATCCCGCCGATGATCACCATACTCACCGGGATCAGCGAATCGATGGTGGTGCGTGCCCCGGCGATCGACGCGGTGCTTCCAACGATGATCGAGTTCATGGCCGACGCCGTGGTGGTCGGCCACAACGTCGGATTCGACCTCGCCTTCATCAACGCCGCCCTGACCCGCCGGGGTGATCCCTGGGTCACCAACCAAGTTGTCGACACCTTGCCGCTGGCCCGACGGTTGATCCGCGACGAGGTGCCCGACTGCCGTCTCGGAACCTTGGCGTCTCGGTTCCGGCTCGACCATCGCCCTTCGCACCGCGCTCTCGACGACGCCCTCGCCACCACCGACCTTCTTCACTTCCTGCTCGAGCGCGCCGCCGGGTTCGGCGTGCTCGGTCTCGACGACCTCGTTGCGCTCCCCCGAATCGGCGCCCATCCGCAGGCCGCCAAGCTGCGGCTGACCACATCATTACCACGCAGTCCGGGCGTCTATCTGTTCCGCGGCGCCAACGATCAGGTCCTGTACGTCGGCAAGGCCACGAACCTTCGCCAGCGAGTGCGCAGTTATTTCGGGGGCGACGACCGCCGCAAGGTCGGGCAACTCTTGCGCGAGGCGCAGCGCATCTCGCACATCACGACGCCGAACGTGCTTGCCGCCGAAGTACTCGAACTGCGTTACCTCCACCACATGGCGCCGCGATACAACAAGTTCGGCACCACACCGCAGAAGTATCGCTACGTACGGTTGAGCACCGACGAGGCCTGGCCCCGCTTGTCAGTCGTCAGCGAGGCGACCGGCACGGGAGTACATCTCGGGCCGTTGCCATCCAAGTCGAGCGCCGACGCCGTGGTCGAGGCGATTCAGTCGGTCGTCCCGCTGCGTCGCTGCACGACGCGACTGGGTCGTTCCTTCCAGCCGTCGCCTGACGCGGCCATGTGCACCGCTGCCCAACTTGGCGTGGCAATGTGTCCGTGCTCGGGCGTCGCCGACATCAGCCGCTACAGAGCCGCAGTCGAGCACGCAGTACAAGCCATGACCACGTCACCCGAATTGGTGATTGTGTCAATGCAGGCCCGCCTAATCGCCTTGTCGGCGGCGCGGCGCTACGAAGAGGCCGCCCAGGTCCGCGACCGGGCAACGGCCTTTACCAACGCGATACGTCGTCAGCGTCTCACCGATCGACTACGCGAGGCCGGCGATGTCGGGCTGCAAGTCGGCGACACGATGATGCATCTGCACCACGGTGTGCTCGTCGGCACTGCTCACGTCGGACAAATCGAACTCGGGCTGGCGTTGCCGCCTGCCGATGTTCCGCCGCCCCCGCAGCTACTTCCTCGGCACGCCGTCGACGAGGTGTTGTGCCTGGCTCGCGCCTTCCAGCGACTCGCTCATCGGGTCACGGTGTTGTGGTGCGACGGTCGTTGGCAATGGCCGATCGACGACGTTCCCGAAGTTGTCGGGCGCACGCCGCACCAACAGCCTGCGGCCCATTTGGCGGCTTAGTCGTCGGCTTCGATCACGGCACCGCCGTGATCGATTCGCAAAACCTTGGTATGGCCATCGCCGGGCATCTGCGCGGCAAGATCGTCTGCATCGTCGAACGGACACATCGCCGCCACCGTCGGGCCCGAGC
>JANNHY010000160.1:0-14259 GCA_031404635.1 Ilumatobacteraceae bacterium | reverse complement strand
TCATGGCGCTGTCGGTGTTGTGGCACTTCGGCTTCAGCCCCGAAGCCATGTTCGCGAGCGCGGTGCAAATCAAGACCGACATCGAGCTGAAGGACGCGTCGCAGGTGCTACATGACCCCGTTGACATCGACGATCAGGTGCGTGGTCCGCTGGGCGTACAAGCACACTGTGCCACCCGTACCGACCTTGCTGATCACTGCGTTTGGCACCGTGCCGCCAAGGCCATAGTTGAGGTTGGAGGCGGTCGGGATCGGAACGCCACACGGGAACACCGTCAAGAAACCGTCCAGGGTCGCCTCGGTAACAGTCACGTTCAGAACCACCGCCTTGGCATCAGCGGGAACACCACCGCGACCAGTGATCTGCAACTGCAGCGTCGTGCCACCGGCTACGACCCCGCCGGACAAGAACTGACCGTCGATGGTGGCAATACCGGGCCCAGCAGCGCGGGTGTCGAGCAAGCGGGCCGGCACCAGCGGCAGGTAGCGGGAATTGGACGGGAACTCACCGTTGACATCGACGATCAGATGCGTGGTGCGCTGGGCGAACAAACACACCTTGCCATCGGTGCCGAGCTTGCTGATCACCGCGTTGGGCACCGTGCCACCGGCGACGTAGTTGAGGTTCGAGGCTGTCGGGATAGGAACGCCACACGGGAACACAGTCAAGAAACCGTCCTGACTCGCCTCGGTAACGGTCACGTTCAAGGCCGCCGCCTTGGCGGTGAGGGGAACACCACCGCGACCACCGACCTGCAATTCCAACGTCGTTCCACCGGTGACCACACCACCCGACAGGAACAGACTGTCGATGGTGGCAATTCCAGGACCAGCCGGACGGGTGTCGAGCAGTCGGGCCGGCACCAGCGGCACGTACGTCGATGTTGCCGGGAACTCACCGTTGACATCGACGATCAGATGCGTCGTGCGCTGGGCGTACAAACACACCTTGCCACCGGTACCGAGCTTGGTGAGAACCGCGTTGGGCACCGTACCGCCAGCCACATAGTTGAGGTTCGAGGCAGTGGGGATAGGGACACCACACGGGAACACCGTCAAGAAGCCATCCTGGCTCGCCTCGGTAACCGTCACGTTCAAGACCACCGCCTCGGCATTGGCGGCAACACCACCACGACCACCAACCTGCAACTCCAGCGTTGTCCCGCCAGGCACGACACCACCGGACAAGAACAGACCGTCGATGGTGGCGATACCGGGCCCAGCGGGACGGGTATCGAGCAGTCGAGCCGGCACCAGCGGCGTGTAGTCGTTCGAGGGGAGTGCGCCCAAGACCACCCGGTTTTCGACTTGGAAGCCGATCGCCAGCAGGCTCTCGTCGACGGATCTATCTGTAATCAAGGAGAGCCCGGAGTCGGCGGCCCGACCGGCCACGCTGTTCGTCGCCGTCACCGGGCCGAACTCGCCTGTAGCGCCGCTGCCAACTGTGACCGCGCCGGCGTTGACAACTGCGCCGTTGTCCCAGGTGCGACTGATCACCACGTAGTCTCCGTTCGACAGGACGTCCACAAACCCCGAACCGACACGGTCGTTTGCGGTCGAGCCGACCAGACTGTTGGAGGTGCTGACGGGACCGAAGCAAGTGGCCGGGACGCACCAGGTGACCGCGCCGGCCTGGGCGGCTGCGCCATTGGCCCAATCTGGGGAGTCAATCACTACCGGTCCGCCGGTAACCAATTCGCGCACGCCAAAACTACCGACGTGGTCGTTCGCCGTCGTGCCGACCAGGCTGTTGGCCGCCGACACCGCTCCGACGCAACCGGTCGCGGCGCACCAGGTGACCGCGCCGGCCTGAGCGGCGGCGCCATTGGCCCAAGAGGAACTGATGACGGCGTAGCGGCCACCGCTCGAGGCGAGGTCGCTGCCGACCGCGTCGCCGGCCGTCGAACCGACCAGACTGTTGGTTGCCGACACCACTCCCGGGGTACATCCGGTCGTGGGACAGAATGTTGCCGCGCCGACGGTGCCATTCCAGCCCGGCGACCCGACGACTAGGTTGTCGTTGACAAACAGCTGATTCGTCAACTCCCCGACCCGGTCGTTGGTGTGGGAGCCGACGAGACTGTTGCCCACCGACACCGCTCCGACACAACCGGCCGCCGAGCACGAGGTGACCGCGCCAGCGTCGGCCACTGCGCCATTGTCCCAAGTCGGAGTGGGAACGGCAAAGGCACCGCTGGCGAAGGTCTCCACAAAATTACCGCCCACCCTGTCGTCGAGGGTCGAGCCGACGAGGCTATTGAGCGTCGACACCGCTCCCGGCACACACCCAGTCGCCGGACACCACGTAACCGCGCCGGCATCGACGGCCGCGGCAGCCGTATTGTCCCAGTTGGGCGAGGGAACGACAAAGGCGCCACTAGCGAAGGTCTCTACAAAATTGCCCCCCACGTTGTCCTCGGCGGTAGAACCGACGAGGCTGTTGGTTGCCGACACAACAACATTGGGACAGCCGGTCGGCCCGCACCAAGTGACGGCCCCGGCATTGGCTACTCCCACGTTGTCCCAGTCGGGTGAGAGAGCGACAAAGGCGCCGCCGGCCAAAGTTGCTACAAACCCACTGCCCACGCTGTCGTTGGGTTGGGAGCCGACGAGGCTGTTGGATGCCGACACCGCTCCGACACAAGGCGTCGCCGCCGCGCCCGCGCACCAGGTGACCGCGCCGACGTTGGCGACTCCGGCGTTGTCCCAGTTGGACGAGACGGCGACAAAAGCGCCGCTGGGGAACGTTGATATCCCACCCACGAAGTCGCCGGCGGTGGAGCCGACGAGGCTGTAGGATGCCGACACCGGTCCGACACAAGGCGTCGCCGCCGCGCCCGCGCACCAGGTGACCGCGCCGGCGTTGACGGCCACGGGGGCCGTGTTGTCCCAAACGAACGACTGAACGACAAACGCTCCGCTGGCGAACGTTCGTACAGAACCCACGAAGTCGCCTGCGGTGGAGCCGACGAGGCTATTGGCCGCCGACACCGCTCCGGGCGCACACCCGGTCGCCGGGCACCAAGTGACCGCACCCGCATCTGCGGCACCGGTGTTGTCCCAGCCCGTCGACGTCACGACAAAAGCGCCGCTGGCGAACGATTGTGCGCCGCCATTGCCCACCCTGTCGTTGAGGGTCGAGCCAACGAGGCTGTTGACCACCGACACCGCTCCGACACAACCTGCCGCCGAGCACCAGGTGACCGCGCCGGCATCGACCACCGAGCCGTTGTCCCAAGCCGGACTGGGGACGACGTACGCGTTGTTGGCCAGCAGTTGAACCGAGGTGAAGAAACCTCCCAGTCCTCCTACCGAGTCGCCCGGGGTGGAGCCGACGAGGCTGTTGGCCGCCGACACCTGCCCGCTGCAACCGGCGGCCGGACACAAGGTGACGGCGCCTCGGTTCGCCGACCAGAGCCCGCTGATGATCAGGAACGATCCGTTGGCCAATTCGCGGATTCCCCCGGAACCAACCTGGTCGTTGGCTGCCGACCCGGTGATGGTGTTCAGCAGCGCGCCGGTGGGGCTGTATACGCGCACGGCACCGACCTCGAGGGTGCCGCCGGCGTCGAAGAGTGGGTCGCTGACCACGAGGTTGTTGTTCGCCAGGAACTGAATCCGCCCTCCGAACGCGTGGCTGCCGGCCGGCCCGAGGATGTCTTGTTGGGGCAGCACCAGCGCCTCGGTAGGTGGCGATCCGATCGCGACCAAACTGAGACTCAACGCGGCAATTGCACAAGCTACTCGTTTGAACATTTTCTGTGGCCTCTCGCTCCGCCCGGTTTCCCGAGCGCCCCTGTTGGTGGGCACCATACACGGTTACGCGAAATGCTCTGTACTTGCCCACTGGGAGAGGTCGGATCGTTACTTTCAGGTGGCCGGCTGGAGGCGCAGGGGCGCCCCTGCCAGCGATCACCGGGTACGCGATTACAGTCGCCGGGGTGGGGCAACTGGTCAAGGTCACGGTGGTGGATGGCATCGCCACGATCAGGCTCGACTCCCCCGCCAACCGCAATGCACTGTCGCAGCAACTGCTCGCCGACCTGCATTCGGCACTCGACGAGGCCGACGCCCACGAAGCCAGAGTGGTGATCCTGACCCATACCGCTCCGGCATTCTGCGCCGGCGCAGACCTGAAGGAGCACTCGACCGGCCGGGTCGACTCGACCTCTTTCGTTCACGCCATCGCACGGCTTGGGGCGATGGGCGCACCGGTGATCGCCGCCGTCGACGGGCCGGTGCGTGCCGGCGGGATCGGGCTGATGGCGGCCTGCGATCTCGCCGTCGTCAACCCGTCGATCACGTTCGCCTTCACCGAGGTGCGCATCGGGGTGGCACCGGCCATCATCACCGCTCCGATCCTGCAACGTTGCGGCTGGTCGAAGCTGGCCGCCCCGTATCTGACCAGTGAGGTGTTCGACGCCGCCCGAGCGCTCGACATCGGGCTCGTCACCCATGTCGCCGACGACGTAGCGGCCAAGGTCGCCGAACTGAGCCGAAACATTCTGCTCGGCGGTCCGAACGCGGTCGCCGCGACCAAGGCACTGCTGCGCAAGACTCACACGATGCCCGAACTGCAAGCGCTGTCTGAGTCACTGTTCACCAGCGAAGAGGGCCGCGAGGGGATGGCTGCGTTCGCCGAGAAGCGCCAGCCGAGGTGGGCGCAACCGAGGTCGGCCCAACCGAGGTCGGCCCGGTGACGATCCTTCCCGACCTGGTGATGCCGGCCTCCGACGCCTTCTGCGCCAACCGCGAGGCGATGCTCGCTCAACTACGCCAACACGACGAACAGCTGGCCGTCGTCAACGGCGGCGGCGGCCCGAAGTACGTCGAGCGGCATCGCCAACGCGACAAGTTGCTTGCACGCCAGCGCATCGAGGCGCTGCTCGACATCGAGTCGCCGTTCCTGGAATTTTCCCCGCTAGCCGCATGGGGCACCGATTTCCCTGTCGGCGCCGGCGTGGTGACCGGCATCGGCCTCGTCGAGGGCACAGAGTGCCTGATCATGGCCAACGACCCAACCGTCCGCGGTGGGACGACGAATCCGATGACGATGCGCAAGTCGCTGCGCGCCTACGAGATCGCTCGTCAGAATCGCCTGCCGGTCGTCAACCTCGTCGAGTCCGGCGGCGCCGACCTGCCGACACAGAGCGAGATCTTCATCCCCGGCGGGCAGGCGTTCCACGACAT
Source organism: Ilumatobacteraceae bacterium (assembly GCA_031404635.1). Taxonomy (GTDB): domain Bacteria; phylum Actinomycetota; class Acidimicrobiia; order Acidimicrobiales; family Ilumatobacteraceae; genus JAENVT01. Next base: position 9,070 of record JANNHY010000160.1, on the reverse strand, counting down.
CACCCAGCTGTCGGCCGAGGCCATCCCGACGGTCGCCGTGGTCTTCGGCAACTCCACAGCGGGTGGCGCCTACGTGCCGGGGATGAGCGACTACATCGTGATGATCGAGAAGCGATCGAAGGTGTTCCTCGGTGGTCCCCCGCTGGTCAAGATGGCGACTGGCGAGGAAAGCGACGACGAGTCGCTGGGCGGCGCCGAGATGCACGCCACCGTCAGCGGCCTTGCCGACTATTTCGCCGTCGACGAACTCGACGGGATCCGCCTCGGCCGCCAGATCGTGCGCCGTCTCAACCAAAGCAAGCGCGGGCCTGGTCCACGGGGTCCCGGTAAGCCACCGCGGCTCGACCCCGAGCACCTGCTGGGTATCCCCTCTGCCGACCCGAAGGTGCCGTTCGACCCGCGCGACGTGATCGCCCGCCTCGTCGACGACAGTGACTTCGACGAGTTCAAGCCGTTGTACGGCTCGTCGCTCGTCACCGGGTTCGCCGAGCTGCACGGCTACCCCGTCGGCGTCCTCGCCAATCACCGCGGCGTGCTGTTCAGCGAGGAATCCCACAAAGCCGCGCAGTTCATCCAGCTCGCCAACCAGGTCGATACTCCCCTCGTGTTCCTGCAGAACACCACCGGCTACATGGTGGGCAAGGACTTCGAGCAGCGCGGCATCATCAAAGACGGGGCGAAGATGATCAACGCCGTCACCAACAGCAGCGTTCCCCATCTGACGATCCACATGGCCGCCTCCTACGGCGCCGGGAACTACGGCATGTGTGGCCGCGCGTTCGGACCGCGGTTCGTGTTCGCCTGGCCGAACGCCAAGACGGCGGTGATGGGGCCGCAGCAGTTGGCCGGAGTGATGTCGATCGTCGCCAAGCAGTCGGCGGCATCGATGGGCCGGCCGTTCGACGAGGAAGCCGACGAGGCGTTGCGCAAGCAGGTCGAAGAGCAGATCGAGCGGGAGTCGCTCGCCCTGTTCATGACCGGCCGGGTCTACGACGACGGCATCATCGACCCGCGCGACACCCGCACCGTGCTGGGCATGTGCCTGAGCGTGATCGACAACCAGCCGATCGAGGGCACCCGCGGCTACGGCGTGTACCGGATGTGATGCGATGATCACCCGAGTCCTCATCGCCAACCGCGGCGAGATCGCCAGTCGCATCATCCGCACCTGCCGCCGCCTCGGAGTCGGCACCGTCGCCGTGTTCTCCGACGCCGACTCGCACGCGCCGTACGTACGCCAGGCCGATACAGCTTGGCCGCTGCACGGCAACGCTCCTGCGCAGACCTACCTGCGCGGTGATCTGTTGATCGCCGCGGCATTGGCTCGCGGTTGCGATGCCATTCACCCCGGCTATGGATTCCTCAGCGAGAGCGCGGCGTTCGCGCAAGCGGTCGTCGACGCCGGGTTGACGTGGATCGGCCCCCCACCCGAGGCAATCGCGGCTATGGGATCGAAGATCGAGGCCAAGCGGCTGATGCGAGCCGCCGGCGTTCCCGTGCTACCCGACAACACGGTCGAGTCGCTGGCCGAGATCGGCCTGCCAGCCCTGGTGAAGGCGTCGGCCGGCGGCGGCGGGCGGGGCATGCGCATCGTCCGTGATCTTGCCGCGCTCGACGACGCAGTCGCGTCCGGTGAACGAGAAGCCGCCGCCGCCTTCGGTGATGGCACGGTCTTCGTCGAACGGTTCGTCGAAGGTGGACGACATATCGAGATCCAGGTCTTCGCCGATTTGCACGGCCACACCGTGTCGTTGTTCGAGCGCGACTGCACCGTGCAGCGCCGCCACCAGAAGATCATCGAAGAATCGCCCTCCCCCGCGGTCAACGAGGCGTTGCGCACGGCGATGAGCCTTGCCGCGATCGCTGCCGCCCGAGCCGTGGGCTACGTCGGTGCCGGCACCGTCGAATTCCTCGTCGACGGCGACGGCGCCTTCTCGTTCCTGGAGATGAACACTCGATTGCAGGTCGAACATCCGGCCACGGAGCTGATCACCGGTCTCGATCTGGTCGAGTTGCAGTTGGCGGTCGCCGGCGGCGACCCGCTTCCCCAGGCCGCGCTGCAGCCGGTGATCAACGGTCATGCAATCGAGGTGCGCCTCTGCGCCGAGGACCCCGACAACGGCTACATGCCGAGTTCGGGCACATTCCGGCGGATCGAGTTCCCCGAGATCGACGGCCTCCGCATCGACAGCGGCGTCGCCAGCGGTTCGGTGGTCAGCCCGTTCTACGACTCGATGATCGCCAAGGTGATCGCTCACGCGCCCACCAGGGCCGGGGCGATCAACAAGCTGCAGCGTGCACTCGGGATGGCTCATCTGATCGGGCCGATCACCAACCGATCTCAACTCCTCGGCCTGCTTGCCCGGCTCGACAACCATTGGCGAGAGATCGATACCGGCTGGCTTGACCGCAGCCCTCTCGACGCGCCCGATGTCGATCCTGCCTTTGCCGTGGCGGCAGCTTTGGCGTGGGGACGATCGCAGCGAGCAGCCTTGACCCACTTTCCGGCGGGCTGGCGCAACAACCCCAGCCAACTGCAGCAGGTGCGTGTCGGCACGCACGACGTGCGCTACCGCTATGGCCGCGCCGGCGCCGTCGTCGAGGCATTCGTCGACGGCATTGCCGTAGCCGAGGGGTGGCTGCCGGCCCTCAGCTACATCGAGACCGAGATCGACGGCGATGTGGTGTTCGTGTCGCGCGGGCAATACCGCTTCGCGGTCCCCCCTCGCTACGCACCACCTGACGATGCCGGCCGTTCCGGGTCGACGGTCGCGCCGATGCCCGGATCGATACTTCGGGTCCTGGTCGGTGTCGGTGAGATCGTGGTCGCAGGACAGCCACTGCTGGCCATGGAAGCAATGAAGATGGAACACCAGGTCGTGTCTCCCACAACCGGCACCGTCGTCGAGGTGTTCGTCGAGGCCGGTCAACAGGTCGATTCCGGGCAGCCGCTGGTGAGGATCGAGACATCGTGAGCGGTGATCGTCCGATCCGCATCGCCAACTGCAGCGGGTTCTTCGGCGATCGGCTGTCGGCAGCGAAGGAGATGGTCGAGGACGGTGACATCGACGTGCTCACCGGCGACTGGTTGGCTGAGCTGACAATGCTGATCCTCCACAAGCAGCGGGCTCGCAACAGCGAACTCGGGTATGCGTCGACTTTCCTGACACAGATGGAGCAGGTGCTCGGCTCGTGCATCGAACGGGGGATCAAGATCGTCAGCAATGCCGGCGGCCTCAATCCGGCCGGTTGCGCCGACAGGGTTCGCCAGATCGCCGATCGGCTGGGAGTCGACGTCGCAGTTGCCCATATCGAGGGTGACGATCTGATGGCCCGCATCGACGGTCTACGACCACAGCTGACCAATCTCGACACCGGCGAACCACTCACCGCAACACCTGTGTCGGCCAATGCGTATCTCGGTGGCTGGGGCATCGCCGCCGCGCTCGACGCCGGTGCCGACGTGGTGATCTGCCCGCGCGTCACCGATGCGTCGGTGGTCGTCGGTCCCGCGGCATGGTGGTGGGGTTGGGCACGCGACGACTGCGACGCCTTGGCCGGCGCCGTGGCCGCCGGGCACGTGATCGAATGTGGCGCCCAAGCCACCGGAGGCAACTACAGCTTCTTCGAACAGATCCCCGACCTGACCAAGCCTCCGGGCTTCCCGCTGGCCGAGATCGACGGCGATGGCTCGTGCGTCATCACCAAACACCCCGACACCGGCGGACTGGTCAGCGTCGGTACCGTGACCGCGCAGCTGCTGTATGAGATCGGCGGCCGGCAGTATCTCAATCCCGACGTCGTCGCCGACTTCGGCTCGATCCACCTCGATGGCGAAGGCCCCGACCGAGTGCGGATTCACGGAGTGAAGGGCTCACCGGCTCCGCCGACCACAAAGGTGTGCATCAACTACGACGGCGGCTATCGCAACCGGATGACGTTCATACTCACCGGGCTGAACCAGCCCGAGAAGGCGGCATGGGCCGAGGCCGCTCTGTTCGCCCGCCTGGGTGGCAGGGAGCGCTTCGACGAGGTCGATGTACGATTCGTCGCCGCCCCGTCCGATTCCCAAGGCCAAGAGGCGTCGTCCGGCAGGCTGCACATCACGGTCAAGTCGGCCGACGAGCGCCTCGTCGGCCGCGCTTTCTCGTCGGCAGCGATCGAACTGGCATTGGCCAACTATCCGGGGTTCTTCGTGTCGACGCAGCCGACCGATGCGCAGCCGTTCGGTGTCTATTGGCCGGCGTTGGTCGCCAACGACGAGGTTCACCAGGTGGTCGTGCTGGCCGACGGCCACCGAATTGCCATCGAACCGTCACCGACCCGTGCCGGTCATCTATCCACCCCTGTCACCGGAGTCAGCGACGTCACCCCTGCCGGACCGCCCGACGGCGAGGCGCTGGGTCGGTACTTCGGGGCCCGTTCGGGGGACAAGGGCGGAAATGCCAACGTCGGCATCTGGGCGGCCGACGCTGCCGGTTACGCATGGCTCGCTGCGAACCTGTCGGCCGAGAGCATCCGACGGCTGATTCCCGAGGCCGCCGGCTTCGACGTATACCGCTACGAGCTGCCCAACCTGTTCGCGCTCAACTTCGTGATCGTCGGCTATCTCGGACAGGGGGTGGCCTCGGGCACCGCTTTCGACACACAGGCCAAAGGGCTCGGTGAATACCTCCGTAGCCGAGTCTGGCCCCCGACCTGACCCCTCAGCGGTCAGGGAAGCAGGCGGTAGCCGATCCCGCGGGCCGTCACGATCAACCTCGGCTCGTCGGGTTGGTCTTCGATCTTGACTCGCAACCGGCGCACGTGGGCGTCGACCAACCTGCTGTCTCCCAAGTACTCGTAACCCCAGACCCGCTCGAGGAGCTGATCGCGCGACAGCACCATGCCCACGTGATCAGCGAACTCGCACAACAGCCGGAACTCGGTCTTGGTCAGACTCAGCTCCCGTCCGCCCTTCAGGGCGATGCCCTGCTGGCGCCGCAGTTCGACATCTCCGAAGCGGCTCGCCGGCGCCGTCGACGGGGTGTCGTGCAGATGCACTCGACGCAACGCAGCGCGGATCCTTGCAGCCAGTTCCTTGGGCACGACCGGTTTGGTGACGTAGTCGTCGGCACCCGCTTCGAGGCCGGCGACCAGGTCGTACGTATCGGCTTGGGCAGTGACGATGATGATCGGAACGATGCTGGTCGCCCGCAGGCTCCGGCACACCTCGAAACCGCTCATATCGGGCAGGCGAAGGTCGAGCAGCACCAGGTCAGGCTCATGCTCGGCGAACGCCGCCAGGCCCGACCGGCCATCTTCGGCCTCGCGGACCTCATAGCCCTCGTCCTCGAGGGCCAGGCTCAACGCCAACCGAATCGCATCGTCGTCTTCGATGAACAACAGAGAATGCACCCGCAGAACCTACTCGCCGTGGTCATTCTGTTACAGAAATCGCACACTGCAAGCGTTGTCCCGTCACATTCTTGGTCCACCATTACAACTGTTCACGCTGCCCCGGTGGGGTACCTACCTCCCCCTGGTACCTCACCGGCAGCGCGAAGGTGCGGGCCAGCAGATCTGTTCCCAAACCTCACCAAAGTCCGCCCGGGTGAGACCGTCCTAACGTGGAGGCTGCAAGGTGCTGACACCAGTTCTGACCGCGCTCACCGATACATACCGCCACGTGACCATCGTCGCCATCGCCGGCCCGATCATCAATCACGAGCAAGCCACAGCCATCAGCAGTGCGTGCTTGATCGGTCCGCAGTCGTACGGCCTTGTGGTCAGTCTGTCGAGCGTTTCTCTGATCGCCGAGGTCGGTCTCGAGGCCCTGCGCGAGGTCGCTCGTGTCTGCGCCGAACGCAGCCAGCAGGTCGTGTTCGTCTGCAGCGAACTGATGCTGCGCAGCGAACTGATCCTCGCCGACCTCGACATCCTTGCTCCGGTGGTGGCGAGCGAAGAACAAGCCCTGCCGCTGGTCACCGTCGCCGCCTGACGTTGCTGTAACCGCGGGCCGTGTCGGATCGGGCACACTGTGCCAGTGGCCGATCGCCAACGCCGCTCGCTTCGTCTGCGCACCCGCGTGACGCTGTTCTTCAGCTTGACCGCGCTCGTCGCCAGCCTCGCCCTGGCAGTGGTGACATATGGCGTTGCTCGTAACTTCCTCGTCGACCAACGCTCGAAGGTCATCGAAGCCCAGGCCATCTCCAATGCCACCAAGGTGCGCACAACGCTGCTGGTTCCCCAGGCCGCCACCAGCCGGGAGATCAAGAACGTGGTCGACAATCTGAAGCGCAGCCCCGACCGCGATGGATTCGTCTTCTTGTCCATCGCCGGCAAAGGGCCTTTCTATTCGGCTACCCAGTTTCAAGAGGACGATTACCCGGCGTCGTTGATTGCAGTCGTCGCTCAGAGCGGCGGCGCCACCGAACGGTTCAGCGTCAACGGTGATCCCTATATGGCCGTCGGGATCAACATCCCAGCGGCCAACGCCCAGTACTACGAAGCCGTACCCCTCAGCGACACCGACCAGGCCCTGCGCACCATCGGCACCGCGCTGGCGATCGGTGCGGCGGTGACGACGCTGTTCGCCGGAGCGCTCGGCTGGTCGACGAGTCGCCGCCTGCTGCGACCGATCTCCCGCGTCGCCACGGCCGCCGGCGAGATCGCCTCCGGGGGGCTCGACACGCGCATGGCCCCCGAAGCAGATCCCGACCTGGCGCGCCTGGTGAACTCGTTCAACGACATGGCCGACGCCGTACAGACCAGGTTCGAGCGAGAAGCCCGATTCGCATCCGACGTCAGCCATGAACTGCGATCGCCGATCACCGCGCTTGCGGCAGCCGTCGAAGTGCTCGATGGCCGGCGCACGGACCTGCCGGAACGAAGTCAGCAGGCGCTCGATGTCGTGGTCGGGCAGGTGCGTCGGTTCGACCAGATGGTGATGGACCTGCTCGAACTCTCACGGATCGATGCCGGCTCCACCGAGATGCTCCGCGAGGAGGTTGACGTCGAGGAACTCGTCACCCGCATCGCTCATCGGTATGGGTTCGGCGACACGCCGATCGAGATCGAACCCAAGGTGCCAAGAACAGTGCGGGTCGACAAGCTGCGATTCGAGCGGATCCTCGCCAATCTGCTCGAGAACGCCCGCGAGCATGCAGGCGGACCCTCTCGAGTGAAGGTCGAGCCACACGGCCGGCACGGAATTGCGCTGTCGGTGGATGACGCCGGTCCCGGCGTGGCCCGCGGCGAGCGGGCCCGCATTTTCGAGCGTTTCGCCCGTGGCAGCGCAGCGCGCCATCGCATCGGCACCGGCCTCGGCCTGGCGCTCGTCGCCGAACACGCCCACGCCCACGGCGGCGAAGCTTGGGTCGAGGACCGGCCCGGCGGTGGCGCCCGCTTCAAGGTCAGCTTCGCCGAGGTGGTGTGATGCGCCGACTCTGCCTACTCAGCATCGTGCTGATCGCCATGGCGGTGGCCTGTGGAATCCCCGACAACGGTCGCGTCAACCGGATTCCGGAGGATGACCTCGGTGTGCTCGGCGAAACCATCCCAACGACGACCACGACGACCACGCCACCGACGACGCTCGTGCCGACGACCACAACGGAGCCGATCAACACCTCGACGACCATCGCCACCGAGGAGGTCACGCTGTACTTCATCAGCGGTGCCCAGCTCACCGAATACGAGCTGCCCGTTCGCAACGGCGCATCGCTGTTCGAGATCCTTATCGCCCTGCAGCAAGGCCCACCAGCGCCGGGTCTTGGGCTGCGTAGCGCCCTGCCGTTGCCGGCCCAGGCCCGACTCGGGGTTACCGAGGACGGCACCGGCGTGATCACCATCGAGCTTCCCGCCGGGTTCTTCGAACTCATCCCCACATCCGACCAACTGTTGGCGGTCGGACAGCTGGTGCTCACCATCACCGGTGGTCGCATCGGGCAGGTGAGGTTCACCCAGGAGGGCCAGGGGATCGCCGTGCCTCGCGGCACTGGCGAATTCAGCGAGGCCGGCCAGCCGTTGCCACCTCGCGACTACCTCGAGCTACTGCAGCCTCCCTTGAACACCACCTCAACCACAACGACCACCGTCACGACGGTGGTGTGACGTGCGCAGCGGCTTCGTCACGCTGATCGGGCGGCCCAATGTGGGCAAGTCGACCCTGGTCAACGCGATGTGCGGGCGCAAAGTGTCGATCGTCAGCGACAAGCCGCAGACCACCCGCACGCGCGTTCGAGGCATCCTCACCACGCCCGAAGCCCAGGTCGTGTTCGTCGACACACCGGGCCTGCACAAGCCGGTCACGGCTTTGGGTAAGCGGGTCAATGCAACTGCGCTCGACAGCGTCAGTGATGTCGATGTCGTCTGTCTGGTCATCGACGCCACCAAGCCGTTCGGAACCGGCGATCAGTGGGTCGCCGGCCATCTCGACCTCCCTGCGTCGATCGTCATCGTCAACAAGATCGACGCAGTCAGGAAGGACGCGGTAATCGCCCAGCTGAGCGCAGCGTCGTCACTGAACGCTTCCGACTACTTCCCGGTTTCGGCGAAAACCGGTGAGGGCGTCGACGAGCTGGTCGCCCATCTCACGTCGCTGATGCCCGACGGGCCGCTGTACTTTCCCGACGACACGGTCAGCGACCAACCGGAGCAGACGTGGGTCGCCGAGCTGGTACGTGAGCAACTGCTGGCCGTCACCCACGACGAGTTGCCGTACAGCATTGCCACCCGCGTCACCGAATGGGAATGGCCGCGCATCCGCTGCGAGATCATCGTCGAACGCGACAGCCAGAAGGGCATGGTCATCGGCAAGGGTGGCGCCGTGCTCAAGGAGGTCGGCAAGCGCGCCCGCGCTCAGCTCCCCGAAGGCGCGTACCTGGAGCTGTTCGTCAAGGTCGACAAGGACTGGCAACGGCGCCCGGATCGCATCGAGCGACTCGGCTACTGAGCGACCATCTCAGACCTTGCTGGTGCGACCGGCCCAGAACGGCGCCCGCAGGTCGCGCTTCAGCAGCTTGCCGCTGCCGGTCTTGGGCAGTTCTTTGCTCCACGTGACCGATCGTGGGATCTTGTACCCGGCGAG
>JANNHY010000159.1:0-13656 GCA_031404635.1 Ilumatobacteraceae bacterium | reverse complement strand
CATCACCTCGGTGGTCGGCGCCATGGGCAATGCCGGGCAGACGAACTATTCCGCGGCCAAGGCCGGGCTCACCGGATTCACCAAGTCACTGGCACGAGAAATCGGCAGTCGAGGCATTACGGTGAACTGTGTGGCTCCGGGGTTCATCGACACGGACATGACCCGCGCGTTGACGGCTGAGCAGCGACAGGCGCTGATCGCTCACGTTCCACTGGCGCGATTCGGTGACGCGGCCGAGGTGGCCTCTTGTGTGGGGTTCCTCGCATCGCCGGGCGCGGCCTACGTCACCGGCGCGACGCTGCACGTCAACGGTGGAATGCTCATGGATTGACACAGACAAGCGCCGCCGCGCCGCGCGCCTGTGCCCGGTGCGGTCGGATTTGATAGAATCGCACGGTTTACTCCTGGTGCATGCGTTCTCGCCGCGTGCTCCGACAAGTCTTGCAGCAATGTATAACGGAAGGGGGAAGTCGATGGACAACGTCGAACAACGGGTGAAAAAGATCGTGGCCGAACAGCTCGGGGTGAACGAAGCCGACGTGAAGAACGAGTCATCGTTCGTCAACGATCTCGGTGCCGATTCACTGGATACGGTGGAGCTGGTGATGGCGCTCGAGGAGGAGTTCGAGACTGAAATTCCGGATGAAGAGGCCGAAAAGATCACCACCGCCTTTATCGAGCTGCCTGAAGAGCTCCTACGTCACGCCGAGTTACACGATGGCGAGGTAGTGCAGATGGCTTCTCCAGACCGACCCCACCAGCTCACCCTGGTCAACCTGATTGGGGTCCTGCTGCCCTGGGTCCGCGAGCACGGCGGCGAGTTGGTGCCCGATCCACATGTGCGCATTGCCGACTACTGGGGCTATCAGCCCGACTTGGCTTACTACGCCCCTGATCGGGTGCCCGGGTCGGGCTACTGGAAGTTGTCGCCCAACCTGGCCGTCGAGATCCTGTCGCCGTCGACGCGCCGCAAGGATCTGCTACGCAAGCCGACCCACTACTTCTCGGTCGGGGTCGAGGAGTTGTGGCTGGTCGACTGCGGCGAGCGGATCTTTCATGTGCTACACCCGACCGGCAGGTACGACGAATGGAGCGATGGTGACACTGCTTCGTCGCTGTTGCTGCCGGGGTTCGAAACGGCCGTCACCGACGTCATCTCCCAGGTGTCGTGACACCCAACGACCATCCGCTGTTCGAGTTCGATCCTTCACCCGAGGCGGTGATCAACCCGTCGATCCACCTCCCGCTGCTGGGCTTTCCGCAGCACGCCGTGATGTGCTGGTTCGGCGATGTGGTGCGGGCCCGTACGGCCGGGGTCGCGCCGGTTCACAACGTGCCGTTCGAGCACGGCGATCACCCGATCTGCGTCATCGAACACCGAGGATACGACGTTGCCCTCGTCAGCCCCGGTGTGGGCGCGCCGGCCGCCGTCACGTCGCTGGAGGTCGTGATCGCCCTCGGCGCGACGCACATCATCGGATGCGGCGGCGCCGGAATCGTCCGCCCCGGGTTCGACGTCGGGCACGTGATCGTCCCGGTCGGGGCGGTGCGCGACGAGGGCACCAGCTACCACTACGCCCCGGCCGACGTAGCGGTGCAGCCACATCCGCGCGCCCTGACTGCGATCGACGACGTGCTGACGGAGGCCGGTGTGCCCCACGACCGCGGCCTGACCTGGACGACCGATGCGTTCTTTCGCGAGACACCGGCCAAGGTCGCCCGCCGGCGCGAGCAAGGATGCCTCACCGTAGAGATGGAAGCGGCGGCGATGTTCGCCGCGGCCGCCTTCCGCGGCGCCGTCTACGGCCAGTTGCTTTATGCAGGCGACGATGTCAGCGCCGACGAGTGGGACCACCGCCACTGGGAGACGCAATCCTCGGCACGCGACCGCCTGCTCGACCTGGCCCTCGATGCCGTTATCCGCCTGTAGCCGCCCCACCCCATGCGGCGTTTGACGACTGCGGCACCTATACGGTGCCGGAGTCGTCAAACGCTTGTCTCTTCGACTCTGAACACGGTGGCGTGGCCTTGCAGTTCGATGCTTTCTCCCGGTGCCAGAAACTCACAGTCGCCGTGGCGGGCACCGTTCACCCACAACAACAGTTCTCGGCCGGTGGCGCGATGCGTGTTGTGTTGGCCGTCGCCGAGTTCGAACCGCCACACGACGAACGGCGTGTGCGGTGTGTCGTAACGCCAGCGGCCCGGGTCGACCTCGACGGGTCGCACAGCGGGGTCGTCGAGCGGCTCGAAGTCGAGCACGTCGAGCAGTTCCTCGATGTCCACATGTTTCCCGGTAAGGCCACCGCGCACCACGTTGTCGCTGCTGCCCATGATCTCCACACCGAAGCCGTGCAGGTAGGCGTGCAGGTTGCCGGGCCCCAGGAAGACAGCTTCTCCCGGCGCGAGTACTGCGCGATTGAGCAGCAGGGTGACCACCACCGATGGGTCGGCGGGGTACACCTCGGCGAGATCGGTCACCAGATTGGCTTCGGCGCGGTCGTGCCGACTGCATGCTGCGAGCGTCGAGGTGGTGTCGAGGTCGCGGCGATACAACGCGGCGACCGTGGCGGCCAACTTCTCGTGCTGTAGGAAGACGGCCAAATCGTGGGCGTCGATCTCGTGCAGCAGCGAGACCGAGTCATCGACTGGGCGGAAGCCGCACAGCGTGTCGAACGGGGTCAAGGCGCACAGCAACTCCGGCTTGGCGAATGGATCGCGATAGATGCGCCTCGGTGAGTCGCGTGGCACGCCGAGAATTTCTTCGCGCTGGAATCCTTCCTCCGCACGGAGGCGACCCGGATGGGTCTGCAGCGACAGCGCTTGCCCAGCGGCCAACAGCTTCAACAGATACGGCAGCTCGCCGGCCACCGATTGCAGTGACGAGCCGCCGTCGATCGTCGATGGTGCCATCGTATGTGTGCCCATCCACCACTCGGCCCATGGCCGGCCGTCGGCTGCTCGGCCAAGCATCTCGGGGATGGCAGATGGATCCCCCCACGCGTAGTGCTGCGCCCGCCCGTGGACCCTGTGCATGTCTCGACACGCTACCGGTGCGACGGGCTACCGTTCTGCCGACCAACTTCAGCTTCCCGACGAGGTGCGCCGTGCAGAACAAGATCCTGTTGACCGAGGACCAGATCCCGACGCAGTGGTACAACGTCATTCCCGACCTGCCTTCGCCACCCCCGCCGCCTCTCCATCCGGGCACCAGGCAACCGGTCGGGCCCGACGATCTCGCCCCATTGTTCCCGATGGCATTGATCATGCAGGAGGTCACCCAGGACAGCTACGTCGACATTCCCGGTGGTGTGCTCGACGTCTACCGCCTGTGGAGGCCGTCGCCATTGTTCCGCGCTCATCGCTTGGAGAAGGCGCTCGATACTCCGGCGCGGATCTACTACAAGTACGAAGGTGTCAGTCCCGCCGGTTCGCACAAGCCGAACACGGCGGTGCCGCAGGCCTACTACAACCATCAAGAGGGCATCACCAAGTTGACCACCGAAACTGGCGCCGGTCAGTGGGGCACGGCGCTGGCCTTCGCCACGGCCCAGTACGGGATGGAGTGTGAGATCTGGCAGGTTGCCGCCTCATACCGGTCGAAGCCGTACCGGCGGGTGATGATGGAGGTTTACGGCGCGACTGTGCACTCCAGTCCGTCAGACCTCACCGAGTTCGGCCGATCCCTGCTCGCTCAGGACCCCGACCATCCCGGCAGCTTGGGGATCGCTATCTCCGAGGCCGTCGGCGCCGCGGTGGCCGATCCGAACACTCGCTACTCGCTTGGCAGTGTGCTCAACCACGTGCTACTGCACCAGACGGTGATCGGCCAGGAGGCGTTGCTGCAGCTGGCGATGGTCGGCGAGACCCCCGACCTGTTGGTCGGCTGCACCGGCGGCGGCTCGAACTTCGGAGGCCTGGCCTTCCCGTTCCTGCGCGAGAAACTGGCCGGGAAGATGAACCCGACGATTCGATGCGTCGAGCCGGCGGCGTGTCCGAGCCTGACCAAGGGCGAGTATCGCTACGACTTCGGCGACACAGCGGGCATGACGCCGTTGCTGAAGATGCACACACTGGGCCACGATTTCATCCCTCCGTCGATCCATGCCGGCGGGTTGCGATACCACGGCATGTCGCCGCTGGTCTCGCACCTGTACGAGCTTGGCCTGCTCGAGGCCGAGGCCATCCCGCAGACGGAGTGCTTCGCGGGTGCGTTGACGTTTGCTCGCAGCGAAGGGATCCTGCCGGCGCCGGAGCCCACGCACGCCATCGCTGCAGCGATCCGCGAAGCCAAGCGCTGCAAGGAGACTGGCGAGGAGAAGGTCATCCTCACCGCATTGTGCGGCCACGGCCACCTCGACCTGGCTGCCTACGAGAGCTACCTCGCCGGCGAGATGGAGGACTACGACCTCACCGACAAAGAGCTCGCCGACGCCATGGCCACCGTACCCGTGATGGCCTAGCTCGCGGCCAGGCGGGCTCAGAACAGGCGAAGGTCGTCGGGGCGAAGGCCGCGCAGTTCGTCGTAGTCGACCTCGACCACCCGGAAGCCGCGCGACTCGGCCAGCAGGCGCGCCTGCGGCTTGACGACTTGGGCGACATACACACCGCGCACGCGTCCGAGCGACGAGTCGAGGTGCAGCCGGTCGATGTAGCGGGCGAGCTGCTCGACTCCGTCGATCTCTCCGCGCCGCTTGACTTCGATGGCCACCACCTGGCCGTCACGATCGCGACACAACAAGTCGATCGGACCGATTGCAGTCGGGTACTCGCGGCGAACCAGCGTCAGGCCCTCCTCGATGGCGTGTGGCGATGCCGCGAGCAGCTCCTGCAGGTGCGCCTCGACACCATCTTTTTGCAGGCCCGGATCTTCGCCGAATTCGGTCTCGGTGTCTGACAAGACCTGATGCATCGTGATCGTCAGCGACTCGCCTTTCGGATTGGTCACAGTCCATGCCTCGTCGCCGATCTTCAGCGTGTTCGGCGCGTTCATCCAGTTCAGTGGCTTGTAGGCACCTCCGTCGGCGTGGATCGCCACGCAACCGTCGGCTTTGACCATGATTAGTCGCACTGCCTCGGGAAGGTGAGCAGTGAGCCGTCCGGCGTAGTCGACCGAGCAGCGGGCGATGAGCAGACGCACGGCGCGAAGTTAGCGACCGACCCAGAAGGCGTCGGGGTCGCTCACGCCGATGCGGGCGCGGTAGGTGAACCAGAAGGGACGCTTCGAGGGTCCCAACGCGGCACGGGTGCGGCGAGCGAACTCGTCGACGCCCAACGTCGCGTCAGCGAGGCCGTGACGGTGCAGCGCCTGATAGTCACCTTGGCTGCGGAACAGCTCGACGAACCTATCGGCATCGCCACGTTCTTCGCTGAGCGCGGCAATTTCGACGCAGTGCTGGAACTGCCCGCTCGCCACCATCCGGCCGAGATGCTCGCCCTTGTGCCAGTAGTGCGCGCCGTCGCCGATCACGGCCGCCGCGGACGGGTCACCCGATTCGGCGGGCCGCAGGTCGTCGGATTGCGGTGAGGACGAGGGGGCGCGAAGGGCTTCGTTCAAGGTTTCGGTCGCAGCGTTGGCCAGCCGGCGCTCGTGCACTGCGACATTCGCCCTGGCCGCGTGCCACGCCTGCTCGGCCTCGGCGTTGCCCACCGATGGGGGCCAATCGCAGTCGATTGCGGAGAAGACACCACCCGGGCGAAGGAGCCGTGCAACCTCGCCGAACGTGGATGCCGGTTCCATCCAGTGCATTGCCTGCACGGCCAGCACGACGTCGGCGCATCCATCGCCAAGGCCAGTGTCATCGGACCAACCTGGCACGTAGCGAACATTCGCATCGGTCGGCGCCGCAGAGGCACGCAACCGCATGTCAGCACTGGGCTCTACGCCGACCACTTTCGACGACCAGCCGGCGGCCCATCGGCTCGACAGGCCTGTGCCGCTACCGAGGTCGACGACGAGTTCGGGCCGGCCGCCTGCATAGCGGGTGATGACCTCGGCGAGGGCCGCTGGTGGTACGGGGCGGACCGCGTCGTACAGATCTGCGAAACCCGAGAAACGCCGGGCGTTCGCATCGAGGCTCACACCCTTGAACTTAGCGACCGACGTGGTCGCGCATCCGCTTCTGGATCAGCGCCCGCCTCGACTGCAACTCGCGGTAAGTCAGTTGCTCGGTTGAAGGGTCGACGCCGAAGCCGGCCTTGACGCCATCCATGTTCACCTCCAAGGCGGCCTGGTCGATGCCGAGCTCCCGCCCCAACTGCTCGCCGTGGCGTTGCGCAAACAGCATCGAGATGTTGGCGATTTCGGCGAGCAGATCGAGGTCGGGTGCCAAGCGGGCCATCGCCCCATCGAGGAAGACCATGTTCTTGACGTAGAGCATCAGCTCCTTCGGCATCCGCGCCCCGTAGCCCAGCAGCGCCTTGACGACTCGTTGCACTTCGGCGACCAGTTCCTCGCCGGTCAGCGTTGTCGGGTCGATCGGAGTCTGGTCGAGGCGCAGGTCGCGCACCACTGCGTCGAGGTCGGTGTCGACGGGCAGCGCACCGAGGTCGCGCATCGCCGCCAGCTGCCCTTTCACATCGTTGGTGGTCGCGCAGATCATCATCCGTAGAAACGCCAGCCGGCGATCGCCCGACAACCGACCGACGATGCCGAAGTCGAGCAGTGCCGTGCGGCCATCTGGCAGCACGAACAGGTTGCCGCCGTGCAGGTCGCCGTGAAACACCCCGTAGACCATTGCCCCTTCGATGAGGGCGATCATCGCAGTGCGCACCACGGCCTCGGTGTCGACACCGGCGTCCTTCATGCCGACCACGTCGTCGAAGTTGAACCCGTCGATCCGTTCCATCACCAGCACCCGGCGGGTGACCAGCGAGGTGTGCGGGCGCGGCACGACGTAACCGGTCTGCTTCAGTTCGTGAAGCATGACAGCGACGTCGATCATGTTGGCCGCCTCCATCCGAAAGTCGAGTTCTTCGACGATTGTCTCGGCGAACAACTCGACCAGCGCCGGCGGGTTGGCAAGCGAAGCGATCGGGATTCGACCGACGAGGTGGGGCGCCAGCCAGGCCATGGCCCGCAGGTCCTTTGTCACCAGATGGGCGACGCTCGGCCGTTGGACCTTGACCACCACGGATTCCCCGCTGCGAAGCGTCGCAGCATGGACCTGGGCGATCGACGCCGCAGCGAGCGGCGTTGTGTCGAACGCAGAGAAGATGTACTCCAGCGGAACCCCGAGGTCGGCTTCGACCACTTCTCGGACGGCGTCGAATGGCTCTGCCGGGACTTGATCACGGCACAGCTTGAACTCCCTGACCAGCTCGGCTGGGAACAATCCTTCACCACCGGAGATGATCTGGCCGAGCTTTATGTAGGTCGGGCCGAGCCGCTCCGCAGCCCGTCGGAGGCGAGCCGACAGATCGGCGCGGCTCGCTTCTGGTGATGCATAGCGTCGGCGTCGCTTGCGTAGCCACCACGGCGCGATCGCCGTTGTGAGGCGCCCGGCGACCGTGATAACCCGGCGACCGGGCGGCAACATCCGCGGCCTGGTGAGGTTCGGCACGACAGCGTTGGCGGCCTGGCGAAGCAGGCCGGCGATGGGATACCACGACAGGCTGTCGATATCGAGTACCCACGGCCCATCATCGGTGAACGCACCCCATTCGATGTCGTCGCCGTTTGTCACCCCTGAATGATTGCAGCAATCCGACGCCGTTGGTCGCGGCGCTTGCCGATACATACGTCACAGAGTGGCCTTGGCTACCCTTCGACGCAACTGCACCTGTCTGGGGGAGCGAATGAGCGACCGTTATTACGTCACCGATACCTCGCTGTCCGAGCGCTTTCCGATCTACACCCGGGCGAACGTCGGCGAGGTTTTCCCCGATCCGGTCACCCCTTTGACCGCCGACACGGCGCTGTATCTCGCTGAGCTCGGTTGGCGTGACGCCTGGGAAAGGATGGGTGCGTTCGATCTCGATGAGTTCCCGCGCGGCGACTATTGCCAACTCGGCGTGCAGGGCGGCTACTGCTATCTCAATGCCTCGCTGATCCGGTTGTTCGGCGAGCGCGCTCCCGGTCTGTCGTGGCAGATGATGGACGAGCAGTTCTTCGGCGCCCAGCCCGGCATCCCACCGTACGAGGAGATGGCCGGCGACGTGCGACCCGATCTGACGGAGAAGATCGGGGCGACGTTTGCCTGGGTGTTCGGTCAGCAGCGGCTCGACGACCTCACCGAGCTCACCGATGACCGCGCCGAGAGCAAGGCCCTGCGCGACAACCGCCCAGACCTGGCCACGCTCAGCGACGAGCAGCTCTGGGAACGTTTCCGATGGCTGCTCCCGATGCACCGCACGATGTTCGCCCACCATCTGTTCACGACCTACATGGCCACGGTGCCGGTCGGCGTCATCACTGCAGTGGCCACCGCGGTCGGTCGGCCCGACCTGATCATGCGGATCATCTCGGGCATCGGCGACGTCGACTCGGCGGCGCCGAGCTACGCGATGTGGACGCTGTCTCGGATGGAGCCAGAGTCTGCTGAGTTCAGTGAAGCCTTCGACGACTTCGTCTACGAGTTCGGCAGCCGCGGCCCGAACGAGTGGGAGAGCCGATCGCCGTCGTGGGAAACCAGACCGGCCTTGGCGTTGGCCGCCATCGAGCGCATGCGTCCTGCCCCCGAATCGGCCGATCCGGCGCGGCAGACCGCCATTCTTGCCGAGCACCGTGCTGCGGCTTCCGCTGAACTGCTGTCGATGGTCGAGGGCGACCCGGCCACCCACGGCCAGCTGGCCGCGGCGATCGGATGCTCGGCGGCATGGTTGCCTGGGCGCGAGCGCACCAAGACCAACAACATCAGGGTCATCCACGAGATGCGCATGGCGATGCGCGAACTGGGTAGGCGGATGGTCGAGCGCGAGGCGTTTGATGAGATCGAAGACTTCGGCTTCGTCCGCGAGGTGGAGATGCCCACTTTGCTCGCCGATCCGCATTCACTGACTGAAGAAATCCGGACCCGACGCGCCGAGTACCGCAAGCTCGAGGAGCTGGAGCCGCCGTTCGTGTTCGTCGGGCGTACGGACGGACCGGAGAACTGGCCTCGCCGCGACGCCGCCAGCGTCGACCGGTTGTCGAGTGGCGACACCCTGGCGGGTTTGCCCGGCTGCCCGGGGGTCGCTGAGGGCACGGCGAGGGTGGTGCTCGACTCCAATGACCCGTCGGCGCTGCAGCCCGGCGATGTGCTGATCGCGCCGATCACCGACCCGTCATGGACGCCGCTGTTCGTGCCTGCAGCGGCGGTCGTCGTCGATGTCGGCGCTGTCTTGAGCCACGCCATCATCGTCAGTCGCGAGCTCGGCGTTCCATGTGTGGTCTCAGCTACCGGAGCGACGAGGAACATCCCCGACGGAGCCAGGGTACGCGTCGACGGCAACACCGGGGTTGTCACGGTGCTGACCGTGCCGTAGAAGTCGGCGACTGGACAGAAGTGTCGAAGCTTCCGGCTAGAACCCTGAGCCGTGGGCGACATCGCACAACCGGGTCTCCCCGGCGTCGATCTGTCCGGCGCCGATACCTTCCAACGCAGCGAACGGCCCGCACTTGTGGGGCGTGATCCAGACGTGGATCATCGGTGCTGGGCGCAACTTGGAGAGCGGTGCCGCGCAGTTGCCACTGGAGTCGGTGATACCGCGGACCAGCGGCGCAATGGGATCGTCGGTGAAGCACAAGTTGTCGTGGATGTGCCACTGCATCAGCGCGCCACCGATGTTGGGCACGTCGGCCAGCGCCACGGTTTCGGGAAGAAAGTACATCGCGCTGACCAGCTTCTTCGAGCCGTCCGGCTGCCGCTGATACACCAGGCTCTCGGGATGGTCGGGATCAAGGGAAACGTCGTCGTTGATCCAATCCCATTTGATGAAATGCTCGAATCCGCTGAGGCCGTCGCCGATGCTGTGAAAGCCGGCGGCCTCGGCAACCTTGTAATCGGACCACTGCGGCAGGCGAACGACGTTGAGGGCCACCAGGTTCTCGGCGGCAGCTTGTTGCTCGGGTGTCACGCCATCGACGCCACCCAAGTCGATCGGCTGCGTCGGGTCGTACGGCGCGGTGGCCACCGCTGCCGCAGCGTGCGGATGGGGCTGATTGCACATGTCGGCGCGCTGCGCGTCGGGAACAGCGGCCTGACCGGCACCGACACCTTCGAGCGCGGCGAACACCCCGCACGGATGCGGTGTGACCCATACGTGCACCATCGGGTTTTCGCCGCCGGTGTTGACCCCGCGGGCGCACTTGCCGTTGGCGTCGGTGATGCCGACGATTCTGGGCACGCCGTCGTCGCCCACCGCCCAGCACAGATTTCCGTGGTTGTGCCACTGCATGAGTGGACCGGCGAACTCGAGCAGGCTCGGGTCGTCGGTCGGGCGGGCACTAGCGATGTACATGGCCCCGGCCAGGATTCTGGCGTCGCCGTTGACCGTGTAGACGAGCGACTCCGGTTGGGTGGAGTCGAGGAAGGCGTCGTCTTGGATGAGCGACGGCTTGATGAAGTGCTCGCTGCCCGTGCCGGCGTCGCCGATCGAGGTATAGCCATTGGCGATGGCCGCCGCCGTGTCGGCGTACTTCGGCAGGTCCTTCAACGAGTCTTCGATCAGTTTGGTGGCTCGCGCCTCCTGCTCGGATGTCACTCCTGTAACACCCGAGACGTCGATCGGCTGCGTCGGATCCCAAGGACGCGGCCAGGTCGCAGCGCCCGTCACCGTGGCGGCGGCGTCGTGCGGGTGTGGCTGCGACTCGTCGACGGCTGCTGTCGCTGCTGCGTCGATTTCTGCGACCGCTACCCCGTCGGCCGTATGACCATGCGGTTGCGACTCGTCGACGATGGCGCTGCCGGCTGCGGCAGCAGGGGTGTGGCTGTGCACATGGGTTCCGCCGCTGAGCATCGCCGGCACCGTCAGCGCAGCCACGGCCAGCGCCGGAAACGACAGCCGCTGGGTCGAGGAGTGTCGCTTTCCGATCATCGACGCGGCGATACTGCAACCCACTGCGGTTGCGGCAAGCAGCGCGGATGCGGAGTCGGCAAACTGCGCGGCCTCGCGCACTTCGAGGCCGTCGATCCAGGAGATACCAGTGATTCGAGTCGTCAGCCATCCGCCGACTGCCACGGCGTTGACGGCGACGACGAGGAAGGCGACCCAGCGATTGGGGCGCGACATGGCTACAACGGCGGCGCCGACCTGGGCGACGGCGATGAGAATGAACAGTCGGGCCAGTTGTGGGTGTTCTGCGTGCACACCGGCCGCGGCGGCGTGGATGGCGCCAGCGCCGATCGACGTCATCGCCGCGATCGTCAGGCCGGGCATCCGAGAAGCAACAATACGCCCTACGAGGGTCGGCTCGATGAGCCCACCGTCACCCGTCGCCGCTAGAGTCATGATCCAATTCTACGAGTCTTCGGAGTCGTTTATGTTGTCGAGCAGCGGCGCCGACGACGATGTCGGACTCAGGCCTGCCGCCGGCTATTGCGCAGCGCTTCGAGCACCGGCTCGGCGAGTTCGGGTCGGCAGATCAGCAGATCCGGCAGCCACGGGTCGCGAGCATTGAAGACCATCGGAGAGCCGTCGATCCGGCTGACATGTAACCCGGCAGCCAGGGCGACTGCCGTGGGTGCGGCCGAATCCCATTGGTACATGCCGCCGTCGTGCACGTAGATGTCGGCTTCGCCGGTGACCACGGCCATCGCTTTGGCGCCCGCCGAGCCGAGCCGCACGGCGTCGGCGTCGAGAGCATTGGCAACGACGACGGCCACATACGGATTTCTGCTGCGCGACGTGACCAGTCTGGCCCGTGAGCGGCCGGAGGCGGGTACGACCGGTGCGGGATCGGTGCAAAAGGTGATCCCGAGAGCGGGAATGCTGACTGCGCCGGCAGCGAGATGATCGGCATCCCAGAGAGCGACGTGTACCGCCCAGTCATGCCGGCCATGTTCGCCGAATTCGCTCGTGCCATCGAGCGGATCGACGATCCACACCCTGTCTGCGGCGAAGCGACGGGGATCTTCCAGGCCCTCCTCCGACAGCACCGCGTCGTCAGGTCGGGCATCGGCCAGGGCCTCGACAAGGAAACGGTGGCTGGCCAGATCGCCCGTGTCCATCACCTGCCACGGCGCAGCACCCGCCCGGGTGAGTTCGTTGCGCAGCTCGACCAGCAAACGTCCGGCCTCGGTGGCCAGCCTGGCGGCCAGCCTGGCGTCGCTCTCGGCGGTCATCCTTGCCTGCTGGTCATCGGCGCCTGCTACGGCGCGCCTCGCGCACCAGTGTGCGTACGTCCGTCTCGTCGGCACCCTGCTCGACGAGCCGGGCCACATGGGCTTCGAGGTGCTCGGCAGCGGCATCGTCGAAGACGTCGATCCGCTCGCTCACCGTCACCGTCTTCACGGTCATCAACACGATCGCGGCCAACACGATGCCCCCGCCGATGGTGAGCACCACCCCGTTGTTGTTGCCAGCGATCGACGAGATGATCAAACCGGCGATGCCGGAGGCAAAGACGGCGATGCATGCCCGGGTGATCAGTCGAGTGGCCACGAGACAGTCTGGCGCTTCTAGCGAGCGAGAGGCTTGTACTTGATGCGATGCGGCTGGTCGGCGCTGGCCCCGAACTCCTTGTGACGCCACGCCTCGTACTCGCTGAAGTTGCCTTCGAACCAGCGCACCTGGCTGTCGCCCTCGAACGCCAACACGTGAGTAGCGATGCGGTCGAGGAACCAACGGTCGTGGCTGATAACCACGGCGCAACCTGGGAAGTTCTCGAGTGCGGACTCCAGGGCGCGCAGCGTATCGACATCGAGGTCGTTGGTTGGCTCGTCGAGCAGCAGCACGTTGCCGCCGGTCTTCAACACCTTGGCGAGGTGCACACGGTTTCGCTCCCCGCCGGAGAGGTCGCCAACCAGTTTCTGTTGATCGCTGCCCTTGAAGTTGAAGCTGGCGCAGTAGGCGCGGCCATGGATCTCGCGGTTTCCGACCCTCATGTGTTCGACGCCACCGGTGATCTCCTCGAAGACCGTGGCATCGGTACTGAGGGTGTCGCGCGACTGATCGACGTAGGCAAGGTCGACCGTGTCGCCGATCGTGACCGTTCCGCTGTCGACGGGCTCGTGGCCAGTGAGCATCTTGAACAGCGTCGTCTTGCCGGCGCCGTTCGGGCCGATGATGCCGACGATTCCGGCGCGGGGGAGCGTGAACGACAGTTCCTCGATCAGCAAGCGGTCGCCGAATCCCTTGCGCAACCCTGCGACCTCGATGACGGTGTCGCCGAGACGCCGACCGACCGGGATGGCCATCTCCAACCGATCGGGGCCGCGCTCGGCAGCCTCTGCCTCCAGTTGCAACTTGTCGTAGGCGGCGAGACGGGCCTTGCCCTTGGCCTGGCGAGCCTTTGGCGCCATCCGCACCCATTCGAGTTCGCGCTGAAGCGTTCGCTGGCGAGCCTCGTTGCCCTTCTCCTCGCGAGCCAGGCGCTCCTGCTTCTGCTCGAGCCACGACGAGTAGTTGCCCTTGAACGGGTAGTAGCCGCCGCGATCGAGTTCGAGGATCCACTCGGCGACGTTGTCGAGGAACCCAGACCGCTCACGGGCGGGGCGAAGTCCAGGTAGTCGATCGGCG
>JANNHY010000158.1:0-20021 GCA_031404635.1 Ilumatobacteraceae bacterium | reverse complement strand
CCGGAAAACTCACGTCTGGCGATGCCAGGTGCCCTGCGAATGATCCCTTCCAGGTCGACCAGCACAGCAGGTTCTGCCAGTAGCTGGCAGACCAGTGCCGCGGCCAGTTTTCCGGGATGGGCAGAAGATCCGGATCGGCCGACCGCTTGCCGAGATCGAGGTGATGCCGGAAGTGCGCGTCACGGTAGCCACTGAGGCTTGCGAACAACAACGGCGCGACGAGCGCCCGGGCCATCAGATCGTTCCATAGCTTGCTGCGGCACAGATTGCGATGGCCGGCGTCATGCAGGATGTTGCCGAGTGCGCGCTGCCGGTTGGCGATGATCACGATCGCGGCCGGAGCGAACCACGGACCGAGCACGACCACGGCGTGGACACAGGCGACGACCAACACGCAGTCGAAAGCCTCGGCGATGGCCTCATCCAATTCGGGGAACAGGTGACCGTAGCGGTCGAGAGTCACGTTGATCGACGAGTGGCCCATCCGCGACTGGATCGCCTTGGGGTGGGCGCCGGCCGCAATGGCGAGCGCCACACTCGTATGCCGAAGGTCGGAAACGACACGACACTCCGGCAGTAACTTGCGCCTTGGAGAAGTGGTGGGTCAGGAAGCTCGACGCCGTCAGCGATGCCGGCGGCGATCTCGTCGTTCAACCAGTTCTCGATCTCGTCGGCCGGCAACTGGCCAAGACGGTACGCACCGAACCTCGGCAGCACGTACTTGTCGAGATCGCGGCGATAGGTCTCCTGCGTCGTGGGCGAGAGCCGTCGGCACAGCGACAGGAACTCCTCGGCCCATGCTGCGAGCGGTGTGTCGGCATTGCGCGGATCGACCCATTGGCCGCGAACTCGATCGGCGTCGATCTGGCGGAGGAACCGTTCCGCGTCGGCCTTGCGAGCGAACGTGCGCGACTGGACATTCCCGAAGGGTCCGAGAATCGGGCTCGGTACTTCCCCCGTTGTTCCTGGATGTAGGCCATGATCCCTGCCGAGGCGTGGGCGAGGCGCGTTCTCGCGGTTTTCAGGGGTTCCTGGCGGTCACTCGCGGTCACTGCCGGTCACAACGAAAAGAACCTCTGACCTGGCACAATACCACGTCAGAGGTTGAGAGGCGACGATGGGAATCGAACCCATGTACAGGGCTTTGCAGGCCCTTGCCTGAACCACTCGGCCACGTCGCCGTGCCGGTCACGTCGTCGCGACCAGGACAAGACCGATCACGATACCGCCTCGGCTCAGCCAACAGCGAGAGCCGCCGTAGCCGTTTGACGCGCGGAGCTATTGTGAGAATCGATCGACGGGGTTAGCAGACCGTCCCTCAGCTAACCCCGTCGGTCGTTTTTGCACTACTGGCTCCGTCCGTGATCCGCCGGTAGAAATTGCCGTCCGAGCAGGCCCGCTACAACCCAGCTGCTCATTTCGACAATCACCGCCGATCAGGTTTGCCACTTGGTGCTATCCGTCCACTACTTTGCTGGCCGTCCCGAGGCTTGGCTCTTTGAGCTTCGCCCCAACCAACGTGGATGGTGCCACGGGTCGTTGGAATTGAAAAGTAGATGGGCGCTAATTGGGCCGAACGACCTATCGTGCCCTGCCGACCGGGCCTGCGCTCGTGTGGCTCCACCGCGACTAGAACCACCTCGGGAGCGATGATCGCCGCGCCCCGGCCGAACCCCTATCGTTCGTCCACATGGCCCGCCCCTTGAAACTTGGCCTCGTCGGCACCGGCTTCGCCGCTGAATTGCTGTACCTCCCCGCGTGGCAGCGGCTGCGTGATCGCATCGATGTGGTCGCCTGTACGAATCGCACACGAGCCAAGGCAGTGAAGTTCGCCAAGAAAGCGGGCATCCCGACGGTGGTTGACACTGCCGAGGAATTGTTCGCGTTGTCGCAAGTCGACGCAGTGATGATCAGCACACCGATCGATGTGCTGCCGCGCTACGTGCTCGCGGCGCTTGCTGCCGGCAAGGCGGTGATCAGTGAGAAGCCGATTGCGGCGACACCGGCCATTGCCCGAACGCTCATCAAGGCTGCCGCGAGGTACGACCGGCCATGGATGGTCGGTGAGAACCTGGCGTTCATGTCGCATGCTCACAAGCTGAAGGCATGGATCGACGCCGGCCGGCTCGGCGAGATCCGCTTCGTCGAAGTGCGCCAACTGGAGTGGATGGGCCCCAAGATCCCGTTCTTCAACACCGGTTGGCGGGCCACCCCGAACTACCCCGGCGGATTCGTCACCGATGGCGGCGTGCACATCGCCAACCTCGTTCGCCGATGCATGGGCGACCCGGTCACGGTGAAGAGCATCGTCGGCTCGTTCAATCCAGCGCTCCCGCCGCCCGACACCGCTGTCGCCGCCCTGCGATTCGAAAGCGGTGCCCTCGGCACGTGGACCAGTTGCTTCACGGCTCACGGTGATTGGCCGTGGCTGCGTGTGTTCGGGAGCAAGGGCAATGCCGAATGGCGGTGGAACGATGTCACCCTCACCACTGCCAGCGGCACGGTGACGCGATTCGAGAATCGTGAGGAGGGGTTCACCGCGCAGTTCCGGCATTTTGCCGACGTCGTCGCCAGGGGTGTGCCGCAACGGCTCGCACCGCAGGAGAACCTCGGAGACCTGCGCCTGATCGAGCGAATCCTGAATAGCCGCGGCGCCTGACTGCGCCGCTCCGTGGAACCGAGAGGCTGCCGACGTGCCATATTGGCGTCATGACGGCAGCAACCAAGCCACGCTTCATTCGCGCTGACGGCCCCGACAAGGTGAGCGGAAGCGGTCGATACACCGCCGATCTCACCCTCACCGGCATGCTCGCGGCCAAGTTCCGCTATGCCGACATAGCCCACGCTCGGATCACCAAGCTGGATGTCTCGGCAGCACGGGCGATTCCCGGTGTTTTGGCCGTACTTACCAGCGAGGATGTTCCCGACGTGCGCTTCGGACCATTCGTGCAGGACCGCACCCTATTCGCCCGCGACGTGGTTCGCTTCGAGGGCGAAGTCGTCGCCGCCGTCGCCGCGACAACGGCTGCGATCGCCCAGCGAGCCGTCGACGCGATCGTCGTCGAGTACGAACCACTCCCGCTCATCCCCGATCTCGAGGCAGCGCTCGCCGCGGACGCGCCGTTGGTGCACACAGATTGGGAGTCGTACGGCGCCGCCGACGAGCTGGTGCGTGATCGCAACGACGCTTCGTTCTCGTCGATCACCAAAGGCGACGTCGAGGCCGGTCTGGCCGAAGCCGACCTGGTGATCACCAATCGTTACCTGGCCGATGGCAGCCACGCCGCGCCGATCGAGCCCCGCGCCGTCGTCGCCCAGTGGGAGGGCAACAAGGTTACGATCTGGACATCTACACAGGTTCCGTTCGATGCCCGCGCCGGGGTGTGCGAAACCCTCGGCCTTCCGGCCAACCGAGTTCGGATCATCGTCCCGCATCTCGGTGGCGGCTTCGGTGGCAAGTGCGGGTTCCACTACGAAGCTCACATCGCCGCTCTCGCCAAGGCAGCGAAACGGCCGGTGCGGTTGGTCTTCTCACGGCGGGAGGAGTTCGTCGCCCCTGACCGCCGGCGTGAAGGGCTGGTGATCGACATCACCACTGGTGTCCGCACTGATGGTTCGATCACCGCCCGCAAGGCATGGATCGCCATTGACAACGGGGCCTACACCGCCGACAGCGGCTTCTTCTCGCAGTTGTCGGCAATGCATGTGGCCGGGCCTTATCGCATCCCCAACCTGCACGTTGCCGCCCACCTCGTGTACACGAACCATCAGCCGTCGGGCTCGGTGCGTGCTCCAACCGCACCGGGGTCGTGTTGGGCCGTCGAATCGCACACCGACGAGATCGCCGCCGCGCTGGGAATGGATCCTGTTGAGTTTCGGCGGCGCAACGCGGTCGACACCGGCGTCGAGGGCCCGAGCGGGCAGACCTACGGCGAGATCGGCGTGCAGCAGTGCATCGAGGAAGCCACCAAGCTGGTCGGCTACGGACGCGAATTGCCCGACGACGAGGCCATCGGCGTCGCCATCGGATGGTGGCCGAGCTTCTCGGTGCCGTCCGGCGCCTACATCAAGATCGACGGCGACGGTTCCGGCCAGATCATCACCGGTGCCCAGGAGTGCGGCACTGGTTCGGTGATGACGCTGCGTCAGCTGGCAGCAGAGGAGTTGGGTATGCAGCCCGAGGACTTCCAGCTGATCTATCAAGACACGTCCGTCGCCCCCTACGACATGGGCGCAACCGGCTCGCAGACCATTTTCAACAACGGCCGGGCGGTAGTTGCCGCCGCCGGCCAGATCGCCGAGCAGCTCAAGGCGTTGGCGGCGGAACACCTCGAGGCCGCCCCGGCCGACATCGTACTTGCCGACGGTCATGCCCATGTCGCCGGCACCCCTAGCTCCACCGTGTCGATCACCGAGCTGGCCGGGATCGCCGCCGGCGGCGAGTTGCTGATCGCCCACGGGTCGGGCACTCCGCCGTCGGCACCTCCACTTTCCGGCTCGAGTTGCGTCGGCGATGTCGGCATGGCTGCGTTCGTCGCCCCGCAGTTCTCGTGTCACGCGGTCCGAATTCGGCTCGACCGCGACACTGGTGTGGTGCGGGTGTTGGAGGTCGGCGCGGCACACGACTCGGGCACGATCATCAACGAGACCGGGGCTCTCGGCCAGATCCATGGTGGCGTGATGATGGGCATCGGCCAGGCGCTCACCGAGGGCACTGTGTACGACGATCAGTCCCGTCAACGCAACGCTGCGCTGTTGGAGTACAAGCTGCAGACCAGTGCTGATGCTCCTACGATCCATACCCATTTCGTGCAGATCGCTACGCCCGACGCCGGCCCACGAGGCGCTAAGGGATTGGCCGAAGCTCCGAATGTGGCAACCGCGGCGGCGATCTCCAACGCGCTGGCCAAGCTGCTCGGCAAGCCGGTCCGTCATCTGCCGATGACCGCCGAGCGGGTGTGGGAAACGATGACGGAGGCCGACCACTCATGAATTTCACCATCGCCACCACGCTCGACGAAGCCCTCGCCGCTGTCGCCGCCGGTGCCCGCCCGGTTGCCGGCGGCAGCGACCTGGTCGTCGGTGCTCGCCAGGGCAAGGCGCCGCTACCCGACGCCGTCGTCGCCATCGATCGGATCGACACACTCGGCCAAATCGAGGCTTCAGCGCACGGCGTGCGCGTCGGCGCGCTGGTCACCCATGCTCGTCTCGAAACCGACGCGGTGATCGTCGAGGGGTACACGGCGCTGGCCGACGCCAGTGCCCTCGTTGGCTCGCCCTCGACCCGCAATGTCGGCACGATCGGCGGCAATGTGATGAACGCATCACCGGCGATGGACACCGGCGCACCACTCGTCGTTCTTGGCGCCGAGGTCGATCTGCAATCAACGACCGCGACGAGGCGCATCGCCATCAGGGAGCTGTGGACCGCTCCCGGAAGCACATCGGCACAGCCGGGCGAGCTGTGCGTAGCCGTCCACTTGCCACCGCGCCCAACCACGTCAGGCAGCGCCTACGTTCGCCTCGAATACCGCCGAGCAATGGAGATTGCGGTCGTCGGAGCGGCAGCGTCCGTGGCGATCGACGATGCCGGCGGTCTCCGATCGCTATCCATCGCCCTCACCGCCGTCGCCCCTACGATCATCGCCGTCGACGGAACCGACACGCTGCTCGGCCGCCAGGTCGATAACGCTTTGCTCGTCGAGGTTGCGGCTTTGGCCAGCGAGCAGGCCGTGCCGATCAGCGACCTCCGGGCCAGCGATCGCTATCGGCGGCACTGCATCGGAGTAATGGCCAGCCGAGCTGTCGACGCCGCCACTCGACGGGCCCGTGGTGAATCGATCGCCGTCCCCGTCAACCGCACCCTCGGCATCGGAGCAGCGTCGTGACCATCTCGATCAATCTCAACGTCAACGGCGTCGACTATCCCGTAGCCATCGATCCCAGCCGCAACCTCGTCAGCGTGTTGCGCACCGAGATAGGGCTTACCGGCACCAAGGAGGGCTGCGACGATTGCGAGTGTGGGGCGTGCATGGTTTTGATCGACGGTCGACCGGTCAATTCGTGCTCGTACCTCGCCGCCCAAGCCGCCGACCGCCCAATCGTGACCATCGAGGGTGTCATGGTCGGCGACGAACTTCACCCCCTGCAACAGGCCCTCCTCGACGAGGGCGGAGTGCAGTGCGGGTTCTGCACCCCCGGCATGATCATGTCGGCAACAGCGCTGCTGAGCCGCAACGCTTCGCCCACCGAGGAGGAGGTGCGCATCGGGCTCTCCGGCAACCTCTGCCGTTGCACCGGCTACGTCAAGATCCTCGCCGCTGTCGAGCGCGCTGCGGCCGCAGCCGGCTGAGCACTCGCTCGGAGCACGACTGAGGCGACGACGTCAGCTCCTGTCCGCGGGCGGCGAGTCCGTGGCGGTGAGGTGGACGAGCATCGACGTTTCCGGCAGAAGAACAGGCGCGTTGAACCCGACCGACGACAGTTGCCGACCGGTCATCTGCAGACCTTGCGTCAGCCACGCCGGTTGCTGCCGGGCGATTCCCCAGGTGCTGCCACCGATCGGCACGTGAGCGATGTCGTAGGTGCGCGTCGGGTCAAGGCCGACAAGTCGTACAGGTGCTGTGTGCAGCGAAGGACCCGAACGCAGACGCGTGCAGGCGAACGCGGCCTCCGACCGATCCGAGGCGACGACGCCGTGAACCATCACGTTCGGATCCGGATGGTCGAGGCGGATA
Organism: Ilumatobacteraceae bacterium; assembly: GCA_031404635.1. Lineage (GTDB taxonomy): Bacteria > Actinomycetota > Acidimicrobiia > Acidimicrobiales > Ilumatobacteraceae > JAENVT01. Next base: position 13,284 of record JANNHY010000158.1, on the reverse strand, counting down.
ACGACGCCGTGGTGCAGCATCGGGCGGAGCCGCTTATGGACGGCGATGATCTCAGCAAGGGCGGCGCGGTCGTGATCCGATGCCTTCAGCAGGTTCCATTCGATTCCGAGCGAGCCGAACATCGCCGCGACGGCCCGGAAACCAAGCTCGTGCAAGCGCCCTGTCGTGTGGGCGACCGGCGAGCCGATGTGGCTACCCATCAGCTCAGGAGGGAACAGTAACGAAAAGCCACGTTGGATCTGTTGACGGTCGAGTGCGTCGATCGAATCGCTCGTCCACGCTCGATCAGTGCGTTCGAAGATTCCGAAGTCGACGCGACCGCCGCCGGATGCGCACGTCTCGAACTCGACGCCGGGATGCGCGGCGCGCAACCGATCGAACAGCTCGTAGACGCCGAGCGTTTGTCGGTGCACGCCCGCCCGCCCAGCCGACGTCGCCGCGACCAGGTCGCGGTTCATATCCCATTTGACATAGGCGATGTCGTGGTCACGCAGCAGGGCGTCGAGCTGAGCGAACAGGTAGTCGCCGACCTCGCCGCGGCCAAGGTCCAGAACCAATTGGTTCCGGCCGAAGACGACCGGGTAGCGGTCGTCGACCAACGTCCAATCCGAGTGGGCACGGTAGAGATCGGAGTCGGGGTTGACCATCTCCGGCTCCACCCAGATCCCGAACTGCATGCCCAGGCCGCGAACGTGGTCGATCAGTGGAGTCAGACCGTCAATCCACACGCTGGTGTCAACCCACCAGTCACCGAGGCCGGCATGGTCGGAGCGGCGGCCATGGAACCAACCGTCGTCGACTACGAATCGCTCGACACCGCACGCTGCCGCGAGATCGGCCAGTCCACGAAGATCGTCGAGATCGTGATCGAAGTACACCGCCTCCCAAATGTTGAGCAGCACAGGACGCGGCGACGATGGATGCTGCGGTCGGCTTCTAAGGAAGGCATGAAAGGAGGTCGACACAGCGTTGAGTCCGCCGGCCGAGTAGGCGGCGTAGACGGTTGGCATGTCGTATCGCTCGCCGGGCGACAGGCTGATCTCGCCCGACGACAACAACTCGCCAACCTGAATTGACCGTCGCCCATCGGTGACCGAATCGCAGATGATCTCGAAATTGCCGCTCCACCCGATGTGGCAGCCCCACACTTCGCCGCGCTGCTCGGCAAAGGCCGGGGTGCCGGCAAACACGACGCCGAGCCGCTCGTGTGAGGTCTTGCCGCGCCGGTTCTCAATGGTCAGGCAGTTCCCGATCCATGGGGTGCGGGTCTGCCCGAACTCGTTGGTCCAGCGCCCGCCGACGGTCAGCAGTTCCTGAGCCTGGGCTGGTGTCGGAAGGCTCAACCGGCAGGCGTCGAGCGCGTAGTCGGATTCACCATCGTTGGAGATCGAGGTATTGAAGGTGGCGACCCCACTGGGATGGAGTACGACGACGATTCTCAGCGACAGCAAGGCGGATGTGTCGGCCAGCACGAACTCGGCCCGACGCTCGTCTGCCGCACTTGATCGCAGCACGAATTGCGGTGCGAAGTCGTGTCGATCCGGGCGATGGCCTTCGAGACCCGGATTGCCGAACCAACCGACGCTCGACTCGGCGATCAGGCCGAGTGGCGGATCGATGTCGAGCCCACCGCCTGGAACGGGGCGCTCCAGCGCGGGCAGAAACACCCGGTAGGTGTTGCCCAGCGGCGCCCCCCAGTGGGCGAGACACGGCATGCCGCCATTGCTCGTGATCAACAAGCTGGCGTTGCCATCGGTGAGATGGGCAAGCAAACGCGTGGCCGGATTGGGCATCACAGGCATCATTGTCTACTCAGGCCTTGGCGTCGGACCAGCGCCTGATCACGCTTACGTCCGCGACGAACCTTACGGTGTCGTTCGGCGCCCAGTGACGTGCGGCGTCGGCGAGGCATGTAACAAGGAGGTCAGCGACAGCAGCGCCGTGGTCGATAGGCGCATGCACCAACAACTCGTCGTGCAGGCAGAGAACGATTCTGGCATCGAGCGGTGCGGCACGTGCCCGCACCGTAACGGCCCATGTCTTGAAGAACTCGGCCGCCGCGCCCTGCACCATCGCGTTGCGCCCGTAACGGCCCTGTGCCGCCGCCCGGCTGCGATTGTCGCGGTCGCTGAACTCGGCGCCGCCCGTCGATCCCATGCGAATCAACCGGCCGCCGTATGTGCGCACGTCACGACCTACCTGCCCGGCGAGGTCCGCCTCGGTGAGATACCGCATCGCCACGGGGTACGCCAGTTCGAGACTGCGTAGCGCCACTGCACCATGACCGGTCGTCTGCCCGTACATCGCCCCGAGCACCGCGACCTTGGCGATAGCTCGATCGACGCCGAGTTGCTCGGCAACGGGCAGGTACATGTCGTCATCTGACGTCGCCTTGGCAAGGGCAACATCGCCGGAGACTGCAGCCAATACACGCGGTTCGATCTGTCCCAGATCGGCGCGGACGAAGACATGGCCCGGCTCGGCAATGACGGCGGCCCGCAGATGAGCCGGCATGTTGTGCAGGCCTGCCGAGGCCGTCATTCGGCCAGCGGCGCCATCACATCCCGACCAGTCCCCACGAAGTCGGCCATCGGCGCCGAGGTTGTCGTTGAGCCAGCCGTACCCGAACGTGGTCGCGACCCGCTCGGCCTTGCGCCACTCCAACAGAGCTTCGATCAACGGGTGCGATCCGCGGATCTCCTCCAAACGCCAGGCTCGGGTGTCAGGAAGCTCGACACCGATCGTGCGCAGCAGCGACTTCACCTGAGCAGGATTGCGGAGGTCGTAGCCGGCGTTCGGGGCACGGCGCATCACCTCGGCATCTCGGGCTTGTCGCTGCTCAACAGCTTCGAGTTCGGTCTGCGGACGCGGACCGATGAAGGTGGCGATGATCAGTTCCGCCGCCGCCCGATCTATCGGCAATCCGTCGGACGACAGCTCGGCACAGAGCAACTCGGCCGCGGATTCCGATCGCGCAGTAGATCGCGCCTTCGGTCGGTCGCCAAGGTTGGCCAACCGAGCGTCCTGCAGCACAGCGGCCTCCGCGGCCAGTTGCGCCCAACGCACGAGTCGCTCCGCGGTCCACACAAAATCCTCCGCCAACCACTGCGGCTTGAGGTACCCATCGGCACGAACGGCTTCGTCCGGTTCCTCGTCTTCGCCGGGTGCGGTGAACAGATCGACGGAGGCGACGACCGGCAGTTCGTCAACGGTCAGGTCGTGGAGTTCCGCCCATGCTCGAGCCGGATCTGTCCGCCAACCGCCCACCAACAGCCTCTGCACGGCGGCAATGTCCCAGCACTTGGCGATGCGCACACCGGCAGCGACGAGCATCGCCGTCGTCTCGCTCCCCCACAGCACCCACCTCGGCCTGAACGCCTCCTCGACCACACGCACCGCTTCCGCCGGGTTCTCGTCGGCGGTCGAGATCGAGCACACACCGTGCATGGCCATGGCCAGCCCGATCCCTGGGCCCATGGTCAGGGCCAGGAATCCACCCCGTTCAAGACCTGCACGGCGCAAGCTCTCGACAACGTCGCCGATCAACTTCCGGTGCCGGATTTGAAGCTGAGACGCAGCTTGGTTCGGTAGGCGATGATCGCACCGCTCTCGATCAGCACGTCCATCTCGACGACCTCGGCGACGCGCAGATCCTTGTATGACTTCGACGCTTCGCGTACGGCGTTCTGGGCGGCGAACTCCCACGAGTCGCTACTCGAGCCGATCAACTCGACGACCTGGTACACGCTGTCATTCATGATGGTGCTCCTTGCACGGGTTGGTACTTCACAGAGATCGCCAGCTCGGCGCTGAGACGCACGGCACCATCTCGCTCGACGTGGCACAGGAGTCGGCGGACCTCACCGACCCGGGCGTCGTCGTGCCGGCCGCATGCCTCACTCACGGCGAACCGCGCCGCCTGCCGCCATGTGACGCCGCGGCCAGTCACCCGGTGCACCTGATACACCGATTCGTTGCCGCCGCGGATGAGCGGCGGTTCGTCGCTGGCGAAGTCGTCCGAGGTCGGCCGACCGGAGAGCTGGCGGATCGCCTCCATCAAGTCACCAGTGAGCAGGTGGCGTTTGCGGCGCGGGGATCCGCCATACGAGGCGGGATCGAGGGGTGGCCCGAATCTGATCTCGGCACGGCGGAACGGTCGTGGCAGGCGGGCGCCGATCGGCTGGACGCGATCCGTGCCGACAAGACCGACCGGTACAACCACGGCGCCGGTCATCAATGCCAGCTGGGCGACTCCCGTGTGGCCGCGGTGCAGCAGCCCGTCACGTGATCGTGTGCCCTCCGGGTAGATCCCCAAGACATGACCCTGTTCCAGGGCATTCGCGGCAACTCCCAAGGCCGCCATGACATGGCGAGCGACGGCTCGCTCGATGGGTATCAGGCCGAACGCAGGAAAGAGTCGTCGCGTCATCCATGAATCCATGTACTCGGCCTTGCCGACGAAGTACGTGCGGCGGGGCACCGAGAACATCAGCACGATTGTGTCGAAGAAGGAGATGTGGTTCGCGGCAAGTATCACCGGACCATCGCGCGGCAGGTGCTCCTCGCCGATGACCTTCACGGGGATCAGCGCACGGTACACCGCGCCGAGGACCGCGCGGGTGACCCGGTAGAACCGATCATCCCCAGTCACCGTCTTCACGACCACACGCTAATTCGCAGGTCGTTACTGTGGCACACATGACCCCGACAGCGACGATGCCGGCGGTGTTCGTCGGCCATGGCAGCCCGATGAACGCCCTTGAACAGAATCGCTACACCGATGCCTGGAGATCCTTCGGCAGCAGCATTCCGCGACCCCGCGCCGTCTTGGCGATCTCGGCGCACTGGTACATCAATGCCACGGCAGTCACGGCGATGGCCACGCCCAAGACGATCCACGACTTTTACGGCTTCCCCGACGAGCTCTTCGCAGTCCGCTATCCGGCCCCGGGTTGCCCCGAGTTGGCCGGCGAGATCACCGAACTGGTCAGGCCGACGTGGATCGGCCGCGACATGGATAGTTGGGGTCTCGACCACGGCACCTGGTCGGTGCTCATGCACATGTTTCCCGAAGCAGATATCCCCGTGGTGCAACTCTCGATCGATGCCACAAAGCCGTTCGACTACCACGTTGCACTCGGGGCCCAACTCGCAGACCTTCGCCGCCGGGGCGTCTTCATCGTCGGTAGTGGAAACGTCGTGCACAACCTCGGGCTCGTCGAATGGAACCGGCCCGACGCAGCCTTCGATTGGGCCCGAGATTTCAACGAGAAGGCGACAGCCCTGATGACCGGTACCTCGGGCAACATCGCCGATCTCCAAGACCACGACCACTACCGCCTGGCGGTGCCGACGCCTGACCATTTCATCCCGCTGCTCTATCTCGCCGGCCTGGCAGACGCGGCCGGCCAGCCGGCCGAGGTGCTGGTCGATGGTTACGCCATGGGCTCACTGTCGATGACGAGCTTCGCGCTCGCCTGATCGACGAGACGCACCTGGCAATCGTTGCGATACTGCTCGGCTAGCGCCGTCTGACCTGATCGAACTGGCGCCTATGACAGATGGGTGTCGCGTCTCCAGGCCTTTCGCCCCTGTCCGCGACCCCGCTCGACGGCGTACCGTCGAACCAGGTCAACGGGTAGCCGAGCGCGAGAGGATGAGGTGGCCGGAATGGAGATGGCGGAGATGCAGAGTCGGGCCACGGCAGTGGTGCGTGACGGCGCGCTCGGGTACGACCAGAAGCTGCGCCGGTTGGCCACGCTGGCGACCGAGGCGATCGAATACCCGGCCATCTCGTCGGCATGTCGGGAAGCCCTCGACAAGCGGGTGATCTGCGACATGTACGAGGGCACGGCGCCCTACACGCCCCGCTACGTGTTGCCTGACTACGAGCGGGCGATCGCCCAGGGCTCGGCGCATCTCGAACTCGACCCGCCCGGCGATCTCGACGACGCGTTGTCGTTCCTGCAGATCATGTATGCCCATGTCCCGTCGGTCACCACCTACCCGGTCTACCTCGGTGATCTCGACAAGGTGCTCGCGCCATTCGTCGACGACGCGAGCGACGAGCAACTCGACCGGTCACTGCGCAGGTTCTGGATCGCCCTCGACCGGATGCTGCCAGATGCGTTCGTGCACACCGACCTCGGGCCGGCCGACAGCCGGATCACCCGCTCGATCCTGCGCGTAGAACGATCGCTGCGCCAGGTTGTGCCGAACATCACGCTCAAAGTCGACCCGTCGATCACCCCCGACGATCTGCTGCTCGATGCTGTGAATACGGTCTTCGAGACGGCCAAACCACATTTCGTGAACCACCCGATGATGGTCGGCGACCACGGCGAACGGTATGCAGCGGTCAGCTGTTACAACTCGCTGAAGATCGGTGGCGGCGCGCACACGCTCGTACGGCTCAATCTCAAGGAAACCGTGTTGCGCCATACCGGCGGCATCGACACCTTCCTGGCCGAGACGCTGCCCACCTATGTGGAGCTCACCGCCCAACTGGCCGAGGCACGGATCCGCTCGCTTGTAGAGCAGCAGCGGTTCTTCGAGACCCACTGGCTGGTCCGCGAAGGGCTCGTGTCGATGGATCGCTTCTCGGCGATGTTCGGCGTGTTCGGCCTGGCCGAGGCCGTCAATCTGCTGGTTGCGTACCAGGGTGGCTCGGGACGCTACGGCCACGATGCCGACGCCGATGCGCTCTCGTACCGAATCACCGAGCGGCTCGCCGATCTTGTCGAGGACCGCCCGATGCCGTATTGCGAGGGTGGCGCCGGGCGCTGCTACCTGCATTCGCAGAGCGGGATCGACCTCGACACCGACGTCACCGCCGGCACGCGCATCCCGGTGGGCGACGAGCCCCCAATGCTCGAGCACATCACCACCTGCGCCCCGCACCACCGCCTCTTTCCCTCGGGCATCAGCGACATCTTCCATGTCGACGAGACAGCGGTCCGTAACCCGCGGGCCGTCGTCGACATCATCCGTGGCGCGTTCGCTGGGGGCATGCGCGACTTCACCTTCAACCTCGACTCCAACGAGTTCATCCGGATCACCGGCTACCTCGTGCGCAAGTGCGATCTCGTCGACATCGACACCCGGGGGGCGCGCCACAGCAGCGACTACCTGGCTGCCGGGTCGGAGGCTTCATTCCACCTCAGCCAACGTGCTCCCAAGCGGATCGGATGCCATGAACGCGACCAGCGGACTGATTACTGACACCATCGCGTTTTCGAACGTCGACGGCCCGGGCAACCGGTTCGTCGTTTTCCTGCAGGGTTGCAACTTCGACTGCACCGTGTGCCATAACCCGCACACGATCAACGTCTGCGACGACTGCGGCGACTGCGTGGCCGCATGCCCGTCCGGTTCGCTCGGCTTCTCGCTGATGGGCGGGGTGGAGTGGAACCGCACGTCGTGCCAGGGCACCGACGCCTGCGTTGCAGCCTGTCACTGGGACGCCACGCCGAAGGCGCTCCGGCGGCCAGTATGGGATCTCGTGCACGAGATCCGCCGAGCCGCCCCATTTCTGTCCGGTATCACGGTTTCGGGTGGCGAGGCCACGCAACAGCCCGACTTCGTGCGGGCGCTGTTCGGCGCAGTGAAAGGCGACCCGGCGCTTGCCCACCTGACGTGCTTCGTCGACTCCAACGGTGCCGCCGACCGGAGCATCTGGTCCTCGTTGCTCCCGGTGATGGACGCGGCGATGATCGACCTGAAATGCCTCGATCCCGAGATCCACCGATCGATGACGGGCCAGCCGAACGACCAGGTGCTCGAATCGATCCTCTACCTCGCAGCCGTCGACCGCCTCTATGAAGTTCGCCTGCTGATCGTGCCCGGCGTCAACGACGACCCGGTGCTGCTCGCCCGCACCGCTCGTTGGCTGGCCGACATGGACCCGACCTTGCGCATCAAGCTGATCGGGTTCCGCAAGCGTGGTGTGCGCCCGACCTCACGCCTCCTCGTCGAGCCCACGCCCGAACAGATGCGGGCTTACGAGGACATCTTTGCGACTCGTGGCCTGTTCGCTCTGTGCGTGATCTGAGCTGACCCGCGGAACTCTGGCACCCAGAGCCGCCATCTAGGTAGGAAGTGTGGTCGTACGCGGCGATGGTGGTTACGTACGATCACACTTCGGCTGCGCAACGTGACAGACTCGCAGGTGACGTGGTAGCCAGCTCCCTCCTCCGCATCGATGGCCTCACCAAGCGATACCCGGGAGTGACGGCGCTCGACGATCTGACAGTCGAGGTGCCGCGCGGACTGGTCGGCATCGTCGGTGCCAACGGCGCAGGCAAGACGACGCTGTTCCGTCTGTTGCTCGGCATCTCCAAGCCGACCGAAGGCCGAGTCGAGGTTTGTGACATCGACGTAGCCAGCGACCCCATCGGGGTGCGGTCGCGGCTCGGGTACATGCCCGAGCACGACTGCCTACCACTCGACCAGACCGCTGCCGATGTGGTGTCGACGTTCGGCGAACTCAGCGGGCTGCCGGCACGGGCGGCGCGCCAGCGAGCGTCCGACATTCTCGACCTCGTCGGGCTCGATGAGGCCCGCTTTCGGCCGATCAGCGGGTTCTCCACCGGAATGCGACAGCGTACGAAGCTCGCCCAAGCGCTGGTCGGCGACCCCGAACTGGTGCTCCTCGACGAGCCAACCGCCGGCCTCGATCCGCTCGGCCGCGAGGAGATGCTGGCGCTCGTGGCTCGCTTGGGTTCGTTCGGCATCTCGGTACTGATGGCCACCCACCTCCTCGACGATGTGCAGCAGGTGTGCGATCACGTCGTGATGATCGACGCCGGTCGGCTTGTCGTGTCCGGCGCAACCAATTCACTTCTCGAGCGCACCGGACTGGTGACCGTCGACGTCGGTCCGCGTGGTGACGAACTCGTTGCCAGTCTGGCGATCATCGGCCTTCGGGCTGTGGCCGATGACGGACTGGTCGAGGTGACCATCGACGGCGATCATCATTTGGATGCGCTGCGTGACGTCATCGCCGAGCTCGGACTCCCGCTCTATCGCCTGTCGACGCGGTTGACATCGCTCGACGAGGTGTTCCTTCGTCTCGCCGGGAGCTCGTCGTGAGCGTGGTCAGCGGTGGCCGCGGCGCTGTTTACGACCGCGGCTACCGCCCGTACGACGGGCCCCGGGGCCGGCGCGGCGCGGCGACATTCGCGCTGTACAAGGCGTCGATGCGCCGGGGGCTGGGGATCCGGCGATCGTGGCGGCAGAAGGTCGCCCCGTTCGTTCTGCTCGGTGTGGTCACGATCCCGGCGATCGTCAACGTCGGGATCGGCTACGTGACCCGCGATCAACTCGTGGACAAGATCGAGATCATCACCTATCGCGACTACGTCGGCGTCTCATCGGCGCTGCTGTTGTTCGTGGCGCTCGTCGCCCCCGACGTGATGTGCCCAGATCGTCGGCAGCGCGTGCTCCCGCTGATGTTCGCCCGGCCGCTCACCGGGGTCGACTACGTGGTGGCCAAGGTGGGGGCGATTGCCTCGATCCTGTTCGCGTTCTCGTTCCTGCCACAGGTCGTGCTGTTCGTCGGCAACATGCTCGTCAGCGACAGCGCCTGGGACTACGTCTCGGATCACCTCGACGTATTGTGGAAGGTCCCGGTCGCGGTGATCCTGCTCGCCATGTACTACGCCGTCATCGGTGTCGCCATCGCTTCGCTGACCGACCGTCGAATCGTGGCCGGTGCTGCTGTGATCGGGCTCTTCCTCGTCACGTCGATCTCGTCGGGCATCGTCGTCGGCGACTTCGAGGTCGAGGGTGGCTCCAGCGCCGCGCTCATCAACGTGCTGTCGCTGCCGTTATACCTACGCGATCTCGTTTTCCTCGGCAGTATCGATCCCGACTCGCCGCTGACCGGGGTCGGCAATGGTGGCTTACTCGCCGTCGTGACGTACCTGGTCGTACTGTTCTTCGGCGTCGGGGTGCTTCTGCATCGCTACCGCTGGGTGGAGCGCTGATGTCGTCCCTCGGATCCAACCAGGCACTGCCCGCCGGCGACCCGGCGTTCGCCGCCGACGCGACCGTCGAGGTCGCCGACGTGTCGGTCTGGTTCGGCCCAAAGGTCGCGTTGTCAGAGCTCAGCTGCTCGTTCGGTCCGGGAGTGACGGGCCTGCTCGGTCCCAACGGAGCCGGCAAGACGACCCTGATGCGGGCCATGACCGGTCTCGTCGGAGTCAACCAGGGCGCTGTGCGTATCGAAGGTCGAGATCCGCGACGCGACCGGAAGGTGCACGGCCGGATGGCGCTCGTTCCCGAGGACGAAGCAGTACCGGCCGGACTCACCGCCCGACAGTTCGTGCGCTACGTCGCCGATCTCCATGACATCTCCGACCGGAGCGCTCCCGACAACGCGTTGCAGAACGTCGCCATGCTCGACGTAGCGGATCGCCGGGTCGACGGCTTCAGCAAGGGAATGCGCCAACGAACCAAAATCGCTGCCGCGTTGGTGACCGATCCGCAGGTGCTCGTACTCGACGAACCGTTGAACGGCGCCGATCCTGTTCAGCGTGTGCACCTCATCGAGTTGTTCAAGCAACTCGGAGCGAACGGACGGACTGTGATTGTCAGCTCCCATGTGCTCAACGAGGTCGAGCGGATGGCGGAGCGCGTGATCGTCCTCATCCACGGCCGGCTGGCTGCGGCAGGTGGGCGACATGCCATCCGCGACGCCATGGATGACCGGCCGCGACACGTGCTGGTGCGTTCCGACGACGAGCGGCGGTTGGCGGCCTTGCTGGTCGCTCTCGAATCGGTAGCCGGAGTCACGTTCGATCCGACACGCGACGGGCTCGTGATCCAGACCGTGCAAGCCCGCGAGCTGGCGACAGCACTCCCGCTGCTTGCACGTAACTCCGCGGTGCGTCTGCTCGAGGTGCGCGCCCTCGACGACTCGCTCGAGAGCCTTTTCCGGGAGCTCATCCGATGACAGTGTCGTCGCAGATCACGACGCCGCGCCGGCGGTCGCGGTTCGTCGCCATCTTCGTCTATACGTTGCAATCCTGCGTCCCGCCGAAACGGTGGGCAGCAGTGTTGCTGCCCTGCGCCGGTGCATTGCTGTTCGGGTTGCTCGCCCGAGCTGTCGACGCCTCCGCCGAGCGAGCCTTCGCTAACGTCGCCGCCGAGGGAATCTTCGGGCTGGTGATGCCGATTGCTGCGCTCGTCATCGGTGATTCCGTGCTCGGCGCCGAGGTGCGTGCCGGCTCGTTCCACTTCACGTGGCTGTCGCCGACACCGATCTGGCAGATCGTCCTCGGTCGTTGGCTTGGCGGATCACTGGTCGCCCTCGTCACGATCGCCCCGGCGAGCGCTCTCGCTGCGGTCTTGGCCGGCGCCCCGACGAGCGCCCGCCCAGCGTTCGTCGCCGCCGCGGTCGGCAGCGTGTCGTACGTGGCTCTGTTCATCGCCATTGGATGCATCACGCGGCGCACGGCAGCGTGGTCGCTGGCAATCGTGTTCCTCGTCGAGCGGCTCCTCGGTGCCGCGCTCACCGGTATCGCCCAGCTCTCACCGACGTGGGAGTCACGAGCAATCTTCGTCGGCTACCTCGACAACGCGCCGAGCCGCCTGCAGCGGGAGGGCATCCCCGAGGGCAGCGACGCCATCGTCCGACTGTTGATCGTGTCCGCCGTCGCCCTTGTCGTGGCCAACTGGCGGATGGGCCACATGCGCCACGCTGGGGCCAGCGACTGAGATTTGAGGACTCAGGTCACCGTTGCCTAGTGCGCGTCAGTTGCGGAAGTCACCGGTGACGTTCAGGTTTACGGTCTCGGTGGTCCCGTCGCCATGCTGTACGGGGACGTGAATGGAGATGTCGTGCGGGCCGTCCATGCCGGGATGCATCGAGAGTTCGAAGCTGAGGCTCGCGTCGCCGCCCGGGTCGAGTGTGCTCGGCCCGTCCAGGGTGAACGCACCTGGGCAGCAGCCCTGGTTGACCTGGGCGTGGGGTTCGCCGATCACGATGGCGCTGGTTCCTGTGTTACGCAGAAGCCAAGTCGGGCGCACTGCGACGTCGAGCGGCACGCGTCCTAGCGCCCATGACGACGGTGTCGCCGTGGCGCTGCCCGCTGTGACCGTTCCGCTCGATGTGCCGGGGGTCTCGAGAACGGGCATGCCCATCGCGTTGATCTCACCGGTCCGGCGGTATGTCGTGTCCCCGGACGAGCTACCGGATGTGCCGAGTGCGATGGCCGTAACAGAAGCGCCGACGACCGCTATCGCGGACGCGATCGAGACAAGCCATGTGCGACGATGGGCATGTCGGCGTTCGGCGGATCGTTGTTGGGTGTTGCTCATGGGGGTCTCCAGGGTCAGGCTGCGGGCCGTGGCCCGAAGCGGTTGATGATCGATTGACGCACTTCGCCGATGGCGATGCCTGCGTCGAGTTGCTCGCGTGCTGCGATGGCTTCTGCGCTGCAGACGGCGCAGCCGGATGCGTGTGCATCCCAATCCCCGGCTGCGTTGACGAAGCAGTCCGTGAGATTGCGGTGGCCGAGGCTGCGCTCGCAGCCGCAGTAGCAGGGGAGTTCGGCGAAGTGGCCGGCGTGATCCGCCGCGTAGCGATATACGTCAGCGGTCGCGTCGGGCAGATCGGCTAGGACGACGGTCGGCGAGGCGGCGACGCGGGCACCATCGGCGGGATCGGGTGCGCTGGCACCTCGGACCACGCCGGCGACACTGATTGCGATGAGCATTACGAGGGCCAGTTCGGCCAGGACGATCCGTACGATGGGCCGGCGATCGTGTTCGGTCTCCATGCCCTCACCCGGTCCGCTAGCGCGCTCGGCCTTGAGGGCGCTCACGTCCGCCCACTTTTTGCATGGTCGCGGGAGTCGTGGAGTTCATGGCTCTCACTCGGAGAAATCGGGTTTCTCGGTTGGCGCATGAGTAGCCACATGACGGTTCCCATCACGATTGGGCAGATCAGCAAGGCGAAGCCGACTCCGGCACTGAGCGGGTTGGCACGGCCGTTGGTGAGCAGCACGATCGCGACGACGATCGCAAGCACACAGGGGATCATGTGATAGCGGTGCTTCATGGCTGACGTGCCGGATGGTGGGCGGAGTGCTGTGACGCGTCGCCGCTCGATGGCGGTGCGGATTCGTTGCTCATCGAGGTGTGCATCGCGCCCATCCCGTTGGCGTCCATCATGTTGCCCATCGCGTTGGCATTCATAATTTTGTTTTTGAGGATCTTTCATTTACTTATAACAAGCTCATCTCGTTCATTTTTGGAAAGATATGGCTGAGAACATGGAAC
>JANNHY010000157.1:0-5225 GCA_031404635.1 Ilumatobacteraceae bacterium | reverse complement strand
GCACCTGGCTCAAACCCGATGGCAACCCCTGGGAAATCTCGTTTATCATCCCGGGCGACTGGAACAACGTGATGCAGCGCACCGGATTTGCCATCGCCGATAGCTGGACTCACTCGGTTCGTAATACCGCTTGTCGCGTTGCGCCTCCGGCAGGTATTGCTGGTCGGTCCAGCCCTGCGGATGGTCATGAGGGTAGTCGTAGCCGACGCCATGACCCAGAGATTCCGCTCCCTTGTAGTGAGCATCGCGCAGGTGCGGCGGCACTTCACCAATCGCTCCGCTCTGCACGTCGCTGCGAGCGTTCCAGATGGCCATCGCCGAACGGTTGCTTTTGGGGGCTGTCGCCAGGTGAATGGCAGCCTGGCTGAGGTTGAGCTGCGCCTCGGGCAGGCCGACGTGCTCGACGGCCTGCGCGGCAGCGACCGCCACCAGGAGTGCCTGCGGGTCGGCCATGCCGATGTCCTCGCTGGCGAAGATGATCATTCGGCGAGCGACGAATCGGGCGTCCTCCCCTGCCTCCAACATCCGGGCCAGGTAGTACACCGCAGCCTGCGGATCGCTGCCACGCATGCTCTTGATGAAGGCACTGATCACGTCGTAGTGGTCGTCGCGGCCGTAGCGCAAGGCGCTGGTGCCAAGCGCCGCTTCGACGTGGACGAGTTCGACTGGACCGGGATGGGCAAGCGCACACGCCACCTCCAGCGCCGTCAACACCTGTCGCCCATCCCCGCCTGCTCGCCCGACGAGGTGTTCGATCGCCGCTGGCGTTGCGGTGGTTGCCTCGGCGTGCAGGCCGCGCCGGACCAACACCTCGATGGCGTCGCGGTTCAGAGGTTCCAGTCGGAACAGCGTGCTGCGGCTGCGCAACGGCGGGTTGACCTCGAAGAACGGGTTCTCGGTTGTGGCACCGATCATCGTCAACGTGCCGTCCTCCACCGCCGGCAGCAGGCCATCCTGCTGCGCCTTGTTGAACCGATGGATCTCGTCGAGGAACAAGATCGTGCCCCGGCCGTGCTCGCCGAGGCGTTGCCGGGCTCGTTCGATCACGTCGCGCACGTCCTTGATTCCTGCGTTGACCGCGCTCATCTGCTCGAAGACCCGCTTTGTGGTGCCGGCGACGGCGAGCGCCAATGTGGTTTTCCCTGTTCCCGGCGGTCCCCAGAAGATGGCGCTGCTCAACCGGTCCTGCTCGACCAGCCGGCGCAACGCCTTACCCGGGCCGACAAGGTGGTCCTGGCCAACGACATCGTCGAGCGTCCGCGGCCGCAGGCGAGCCGCCAGCGGCGCCTGAGCGCGAAGATGCTGCTCCGCTGCAGCCGTGAACAGGTCGCTCACAGGGTTCCCAGCACCCGCTCGTACGCGGCTCGTCGCCAGTCGACGATGTTGGCCGCTAGCCAGTCCGGATCGACCCAACGCCAGGCGACGAACTCGCTGCCATCGGGACTGGGAGCGATGTCAGTACGCAGCGCGTCGAACAGGAACCATTTGTGAACCTGACCGCGTCGTCTGCCGTCGCGACCGTGTCTGCGGATCACGTCCTCGGGCCATTCGTAGGCAATCCATTCGGGATACTCGATGCGGGCGACCACATCGGCCTCGCCGAGACCGGTCTCCTCCATCAACTCCCGCCACGCAGCAAGGATCGGTTCCTCACCCTGTTCGAGGCCTCCCTGTGGCAACTGCCAGCTGTCAGCCACGTCGGCGCGCTCGAACGCCATGATCCTGCGCTGATCGGGGTGTCGAACCACGATCACAACGCCGGCTCGAAAGTACTGACCGCTCACCCCGCCACGGTAGCGCCCCTCCGCCAACCCAACGTTTGATGACTGCGGCCCCGTATCGGGGCTGTCATGTCGCGAGTCATCGTGGACGGGTGTGTCGCGGGACATCGCGGACACGTTGGCTGGGTTGGTAGGGCTGGTTGGGATTGATTGTACGTGTGTGGATGAGCCCCGATACGGGGCCGGAGTCGTCAAACGCATGGTTTGATGTGCGGGGGAAGTCGGTTTCGACGTTATCGGTCGCGCACGGGCGAACAACTACTAGGTCTTGGGTGGCAGCGTGCGAATACCCAGTTCGTTGAGCTGCTTGGCGTCGACGGGGGTCGGTGCGTTGGTCATCGGGTCCATCCCCGACTGTGTCTTCGGAAAAGCGATGACCTCGCGGATGTTCTCCTCCCCGGCCAGGATCGCCACCAGGCGATCGATGCCGAAAGCGAAGCCGCCGTGCGGCGGGGCGCCATAGCGGAACGGGTTGAGGAAAAAGCCGAAGCGCTTGTGGGCCTCTTCGTCGCTGATGCCGAGCAGCCGGAAGATCCGCGACTGCAGCTCGTGCTGATGGATTCGGATCGAGCCTGAACCAAGTTCCCAACCGTTGAGCACCAGGTCGTACGCCTGGCTGCGCACCTTCAGCGGATCGGACTCGAGAAAATGCACGTCGTCAGGGTGCGGCTGCGTGAACGGATGATGGCCTGGCTTTGGCCGGCCCGTAACCTCGTCGACGCTGACGAACAGCGGGAAATCGACGACCCACAGATAGCGATAGGGACCTTCGTGAACCGGCGGGCGGCCGAGATCGTTGCGCAGCGTACCCAACACCTCGCAGGCCGTCGCCCACTCGTCGGCGACGATCAACAACAAGTCACCTGGCTGCGCGCCGAGGCGCTCGATGAGAGCGGCCC
This sequence comes from Ilumatobacteraceae bacterium, assembly GCA_031404635.1. Classification (GTDB taxonomy): domain Bacteria; phylum Actinomycetota; class Acidimicrobiia; order Acidimicrobiales; family Ilumatobacteraceae; genus JAENVT01. The sequence continues at coordinate 2,545 of JANNHY010000157.1, read as the reverse complement.
GCTCGATGTCTCCGAGGAACTTGGCGACCGGTGACTCCAGCGAACCGTCGGCGACCACCTTCAACCACACCAGGCCCTTGGCACCCATCGTCTTGGCCTTATCGGTCAGGGCGTCGAGCTTGTTGCGTCCGTAGCCCTCCGCCCTGCCCGAGGCGTTGATGCCCTTGATCGTCGCTGCACCGGCAAAGGCTTTGAACTCGGTCGCCGAGAACACATCGGTTAGCTCGACGAGTTCGATCCCGAAGCGCATGTCGGGTTTGTCGCTGCCGAACCGGTTCATCGCCTCGTGCCACGTGATCTTGACGATCTCACCGGGTTCTTGACCGGCCGAGCGAGCGGCCGCCACAACGGCCAGCCCAATGGCCTGGTGCACATCGTCCTGGCTGGCGAAGCTCATCTCTGCGTCGAGTTGCATGAACTCGTATTGGCGGTCGGCGCGCAGGTCTTCGTCGCGCAGGCATCTGGCCATCTGGTAATAGCGGTCGATGCCGGCAAGCATCAGCAACTGCTTGAACAGTTGCGGGCTCTGCGGCAATGCATAGAACGAGCCGGGCTGCTGCCGGCTGGGCACGATGAACTCGCGCGCGCCCTCGGGTGTGCTGGGCACAAGCATCGGGGTCTCGACTTCGACAAAGCCCTGCTCCTCCATTGCCCGGCGGATGGCCGAGTTGGCGGCGGAGCGGATGCGCAGGTTGCGTTGCATGCGTTCGCGACGGATGTCGAGATAGCGGAACTGCAACCGAGTTGTCTCGACGACCGTGTCGGCGCGCTCGTTGATCGGAAAAGGCGGCGGCTCGGCAACATTGAGGATCTCGACGTGACAATCCTGCAGTTCGACCCCGCCTGTCGGCAAGCGGTCGTTGACGCTCTCGGCTGGTCGTGCGGCGACGGTACCGCTGACCCTGAGGACATACTCAGGGCGAACATCGACGGTGTTGTCGACCACGCATTGGGTCACCCCCGTGTGGTCGCGGAGGTCGACGAAGGCCAGTTTTTCTCCGTGCTCGCGGCGTGTCGCCACCCAGCCGCAGAGACTGACCGTCTGTCCGATCTGTTCGGGACGAAGCTGGCCGCACTGGTGGGTGCGCATGGATGTCGTGCTCATGAGCGCGCTTTCTTCAGGTAATCGATCAATGTGGAACGGGCAATAGTCTGCTGCCCGTCGTCGGTTCGCAGCGGGCGCACTGTGACAGCGCATTCCGCGACCTCGTTGCTGCCAATGATGACCGCGACCGCTGCACCGCTGCGATTGGCGGCTCTCATCTGCGATTTCATGCTGCGGTTCTCGTACGCCCGGTCGACGTTCAGACCGGCCGCACGGAGTTCGGTGGTGAGTTGCAGCGCCTCGAGCCCGCCGGTGGTGTCGACGATGAAAGCATCGAGCGCCAACGGTCGGGGGGCGAACACTCCTTCGTCGTCGCAGGCCAGCAGGGTTCGGTCGAGACCAAGAGCGAATCCGACCCCATGTGTGGCCGGCCCTCCGAGAGACTCGACCAGGCCGTCGTAGCGACCGCCGCCGCCGAGGGCATTCTGCGCCGAGTCGAGCGTGCCGCCTTGGAATTCGAAGGTCGTGCGGCGGTAGTAGTCGAGGCCGCGCACCAACGTGTCGTCAATGGTGTACGGGATGTCGAGCGCTCTCAGCCCGGCCTGGACGGCGTCGAAATGGGCAGCGGCGTCGGCGCTGTAGAACTCGCTGATGCGGGGCGCCGCGGCCACGATCGCCTCATCCCCTGGCCGCTTCGAGTCGAGCACACGCAGTGCGTTCTTGTCGAGGGTGATCTGGCTCTCGGGTGACAAGACGTCGCGGTTGGTCTCGAAGTAGGCCTGCAGGGCGGCGACGTAACTGGATCGATCCTCCGGCTCGCCCAGCGAGTTGAGCAGCACGGTTACTTTGGTGAGGCCCAGAGCTCGATAGAACTCCCAGCCGAGGGCGATGACCTCGACGTCGAGGTAGGGGTCGTCGGCGCCGAGTACTTCGATACCGACCTGGTCGAACTGCCGATACCGGCCGCGCTGAGGCTTTTCGTACCGGAATTGCGAGCCCGTGTACCACACCTTCCACGGCGTCAGCGGTCGATGCTGCACGAACGCCCGACACACCGATGCCGTCAGTTCCGGGCGAAGGGCGACATGGCGCCCGCCCTTGTCGACGAAGTCGTACATCTCCTTGGTGACCACATCGGTGTCGTCTCCGATCCGCTGGAAGTCGCCCAGATCCTCGAGCATCGGCGAGATCACCTGGCCGTAGCCGGCGGCCTCGACGACCCCGGCAAATACCGAGACGTATCGCCGCCAGCGCGCCGACTCCGGCGGCAGGATGTCGCGCATCCCTGGGCTGCTCTGGAATTCCGGCATGGTCGGCCCAGGCTACCGGCCGGGGTTGCCTGGTCAGCCGCCTTTACCTGGCACCAGCCGGTAGGCGTCGTAAACTGCGTCGATCTGCTTGATGGTGCGCAGCACGGAATCGAGATGGCTGGGATCGGCAAGCTCGAATTCGAAGCGCATCTTGGCGACGCGGTCACCGCCGGTGTGGGTGCTGCACGAG
>JANNHY010000156.1:0-5186 GCA_031404635.1 Ilumatobacteraceae bacterium | reverse complement strand
ATGGCTCGCCGATTCGAGCACCTCGTACACCGGCGCCGACCGACTGATCGTCCCGGCGCGGCGGAACGGCTCTGCCTGACCTGCCGCACCGGTGAACAGATACCCGTCGACCAGTCGCCGGGTGATCCGTTGCGCCAGGCGGCTGCGCCAGGCAACCGGCGGAGGTTCCCCATGGTGCTGCAACAGGATCGGCACGCTGCGACCGACCGCACGCCTTGTCGACACGAGCAACCGGGTGAAGCCCAGCCCGTGCACGTGCACAACAGCCGGACGTAGGGCGGTGATCCGCCGCGCCAGTTCCCGGTTGCCGGGCTCGAAGTAGTACTCGACGCCACTGCGCTTCACCGTCGCCGCATTTGCGGTCGTGCGGCAGCAGCCGACCGGGTCGACCTCGCCAGTCGCCTGCAGCGCCTCGAGAGACTTGGTGAACGTCGGCCATTGTTCGAGTGAAATGGCGTGATCGACACCGACGACAGGGGGCATCACCACGGCAACTCGCAACGGTGTCACCGGCGTACGCGCTGCGAACGGGCCATCTGCCTCAACACGCCAACGCGTTCGGCTGGTCGCATCGTGAAGGCTTGCCGCCACGCCAATGTCGTCCGCGCCGATGGGTCACGCAGCGTCGCCGACGGGTCGATACCGTCGAGCCGCCGCCGGGCGGCCTTTGGCAGGCGGGCCAGCTGCCGGTCGACGACTTGACCAGGCACGACACCGGGGAGCAACCGCCCGGCAAGCCACAAGCCCGGCCCGGCGAGCCGTGGGTCGCACTCGTCGAGCAACCTTGCCACAGTCGGCCAATCTGCGCCGGCGCTGTGGCAGAACCACACGTCGACCAGGTTGACTGCGCGGACTTCGCAACGCACAACGGTCGAGCTGAGATGGCCGATCACAGAAGCGGTGACGCCGTTGAGGTCGAGTCGGGCGCATTCCGTTCCGCGCAACGGCCGCACAGCCGTGTGGCGCTCGATCGGCAACCCGCGCACGACATAGCCATGGATGAACTCACCCCATCCCGGATGGATCTCGACCCGGCCGTTGTGTTCCGCCGACTCGCCGTCGGTTCGCCCGATTGATCCGTCGCCCCAGGCGAGGAACGAGTCCTCGTGAACCGAACTGCCATCGAAGCTGAATCCAGCGGCGACCAGCGCCGCGCTCGCCTGGGCGCGCAGCTCCGCAGGCACGACCACGTCGACATCCGACATCGGTCGCGCCGATGGCCAAGGCCAGATCCCGTTGACCATTTCGGCGCCTTTCACGGGCGTGGCGGGCACTGCGACGCCGGCCAGAGCAACCAAGGTACGCCCGAGCACCGGCCCGAATCGCTCGACGCGTGCTGCAACCTGATCGCGTTGCTCCTCCATGTACGGCTGCAGGCCGGCGGCGAAGTCGGTGGCAGCCAACTCGGCCATGAGGGCAGTCAGCCCGGTGGCGAACCCTGCGCGCTGCAGCTCGGGCAACGACATGACCGGTGCCGGCGCATCGACACCGCGCAGCCGGTCGACCACGAATCGGAGCAACCGGAGTTGGAGCCGGCGCCCGGGTGAGTCAACAGACGGTTCGATGGGCGAAGGCTACGGCCCGCGCCTCGGCCAGACTGTGCCGATGAGGATCGTGCTCGTCGTGCCGGGTGGGGTCGATCCTCCCGGATCGGAGCGCGTCATTCCCTTCATCCATCGCCTCGTCGGCGATCTGGTCGCCGAGCACGACGTGCTGGTGATCGCCGTCGGTCACGACACCGAAGCATCGACCTGGCGGTTGTTCGACGCCGAGGTCGTCAACGTGCCGGTGGGTCAGCACAGCAAGGCCGACATTGCCCGAGTGGTACGTAGCGTCAGCAGGATCGCCGGTCACCGTGGCCGGCCCGACGTGATCCACGGGCTGTGGGCCAACCTCCCGGGATTCGCCGCATCGCTGGCGGCACGAAGGCATCGGGTACCGTCGGTGGTTTCAGTGTGCGGCGGCGAGTTCGCCGCGCTCGACGACATCGGCTACGGCGGCGGGTTGGGGCGTGGTGCGTTGTTGATGGCGCGTACGGCGACACGGTCGGCAACGGCCGTCACCGCGGCAACGTCGTGGATGGTGCGCCACGTCGCCGCCCGTGGCTGCCGGATCGACGAACTCGTCCCGCTCGGCGCCGACATCTCGATATTTCGGCCCACCGGTAAGCCATCGACGGCCAACCGTCTCGTGCACGTCGGGAACCTCAACCGGGTGAAAGATCAAACCTTGCTGCTGCGTTCCTTCCGAGGAGTGCTCGACCGACATGCCGACGCCACGCTCGACATCGCCGGTCTCGACACCCTCGGCGGCGAGATGCATAACCTCGCTGCCACGCTCGGCGTCGACGAACGAGTCCGCTTTGCCGGTTACTTGCAACAACAGCAACTCGCATCGATGCTCGGCGACGGCACCATCCACGTGTTGTCGTCGCGCCACGACGCCGGCCCGCTCGCCGTGCTCGAGGCCGCAGCCTGCGGTGTACCCACCATCGGGACTGCTGTCGGTCACGTCGCCGACTTCGCGGCGATGCCCGAGCCGGCAGCGGTCGCCATCGCCGGCCGCCAACCCGAGGCGCTGGCCACTGAGATCATCGCCCTGCTGTGCGACGAGCGACGGCGCGTCGCCATTGCCCAGCGGGCTTGGGCCTGGGCCGTCGCCCACGACTCGCGGCACACGTCGCGCAGCTTCGAATCTCTCTACCGCAGGTTGATCGCCAACCGTTGAAGTGCCTCGGCCGCCGCCGTCGGCGACGCCCCGCGGTGCAGCACGAACCGTGGGCGATCGAGCAACCGTTGCACCCATTGCGGCGCCAGCGTGTCGCGTTCGGTCGGCAACGACGACTCCCAGAACCGCTCCGCTGCCTGAACTTCGTCGATTTCCTCCACAGCCAGATCACCGTCGGGTTCGATGAACACCACGGCGTGCACGGCGTGCTGCACGATCTGTTGGTCTGCGGGAGGAACGATCGGTATCTTCCATCGATCGTCCGACGGATGGGCAACGACCGCCGCGCCACGCAGCTCGGGGAACTGTTCGGCCGCAGCCGTCGTCATCATCATCCGCCACGGGTACCCGGTCAACACGTCGGGGCCGTGCGACGCCGAGCCGTACACCCAGTCGTCGCTGACCACGCCCATCCCGGCACGCATGCAGCAGTACGTGAGCGTCGATTTACCGGCACCCGAAGGGCCACGCAGCACAAGACCTCGTCCACTCGCGGTGACAAAGCCGCTGTGCATCGCATATAGGCGCCCGGCGAACACATGGGTGCTGGTGAAGGCGCCCTCGGCCATCAGCCGCAGGGCGTCGGGCTCGTGGAGCATCGCCGGTGCGAGCGTGATCGTTGCCTCGCCCGCACGGCGGTCGACGACCATCGTCGACTGGCCGCAGCGCACTGTCATCCGGTCATCGTCGATCTTCACGGTCATCTCCGGCCATCCCGACGGGTCCTGCAGCATGTCGTCGACTATCGCCCGCAGCCGTAACGATCCTCCGATGCCCGGCTGTGCCGGATACCTGCCGAGCCCGGCGCTGATCTGGGCGAGCAGCTCATTACTCTCGCTGTCGACCACCAACTTCGACCCGAACGGCGAGATCTCGATGGTCCGCCGCTCTCGCACGATCGCTCACTGTAGAACTCGGACGAGGCCGTGGCTTAGTGTGAGCGCATGGCCGACGCCCCCCAGTTCGATCGCAAGATGAGCGACGCGGAGGGCTTGATGTGGCGACTCGAGAAAGATCCGCATCTCTCGAGCACGTTTGCCTCCATCACGATCCTCGACCGCCCGCTCGATTTCGACCGCTTGCTGGCCCGCATGGACCGCGCCGTTCACGTCGTTGAACGACTCGGGCAACGCGTCCAGCCCGTACCGGTAAACCTGACCGCGCCGATTTGGGTCGACGACGTCAACTTCGACCTCCGCTACCACGTCCGCCACATCGCCCTGCCAAAGCCTGGCACGATGCGGCAGTTGCTCGACCTAGCCAGCCTGATCGCCTGCGATCCCTTCGACCGTACCCGACCACTTTGGCAGTTCGTGGTTGTCGACGGCCTTCGTGGCCGCAAATCGGCGCTGATCCAGAAGATGCACCACACGATCAGCGATGGCGAAAGCAGCGTGAAGCTGTCGCTGCAATTTCTCGATTTCGAACGCGACCCTCCCGAACGACCACCGCTCGACCCGGCACAGCTAGCCGAGCGCGACGAGGCGACATCTACAGAGTCCAATGGGGATCTGCTGCGCGATCTGCTGGCCGGTAGCTTGCGGATGCCTCTCGGCCTGCTGCGCCAGATCAAGGATCTGCTCAGCGACCCCACCGGTATCCCAGGGGCCGGTTCCGCCGCAGCCGACACCGTGCGCGGCGTGATGAGCCAGCTCAACGATACCGAGCAAGCAAGGTCGCCGTTGTGGACGCAGCGTTCGTTGAAGCGGCGGATGGAGGTGCTGCAGGCGCCGTTCGGCGAAACCCGGGCGGCGGCCAAACGCCTCGGCGGCACGCTCAATACCGCCTTCCTCACCGCGGCCGCCGAGGCTGCCGGGCGCTATCACGAACGGATGGGGTCACCCGTCGAGGAGCTGCGGGCGAGCATGGCGATCAGTACCCGCACCGAAGGGTCCGGCTCCAACGCCTTCTCGCTGGCGCGCATGCTGGTGCCCACCAGCGACATGCCGATCGGCGAGCGCTTCGCGTGGATCCAGGCAGCAGCCGGCGCGGCGCGCGAATCGAACGCGACGGCGTCGCTCGAGACTTTGGCCGCAGTGGCGTCGACCCTGCCGACTTCGCTGATCACCCGGCTGGCGCGCCAGCAGGCGCAGACAATCGACTTTGCGACATCGAACGTCCGCGGCGCACCTGTGCCGCTGTACGTCGCCGGTTCACAGGTACTGCAGACCTTCGCCGTCGGCCCGCTGGCCAGTGTGGCCTACAACCTGACGCTGGTGAGCTACAACCACAGCCTCGACATGGGCGTAAACATCGACACCGCGGCCGTCACAGACCCCGAGCTGCTGCGCAAGTGCCTGGAAAAAGCGTTCGCCGACCTGATCTCGGCGAGAGGCTCAGTGCTGGGCAGTCGCCGCCAGAGTCAGCGACGTACGGACGTCGAGCAACACATCGGTGACCTCGCCAGACGGCACCAGCTCGCGTCGCAACATCTGCGCCAGAGCCTTGTCGATGACACT
>JANNHY010000155.1:0-3557 GCA_031404635.1 Ilumatobacteraceae bacterium | reverse complement strand
GCCTCCTGATAGGCACGATGCGCAGGCGTGTCGGGGTAGCGCTCCGGTGCGTGATAGGGGTACCGGGTCATGGTACCGCAGCGGCGTCGATGTGGACTGCCACCGCCGCAACATGCCGGACCTTCGGGTGGTTGTCCATCCGTTCGATCAGGTGCTCGTACCCTTCGACCATTGCGCTGGGGAACGCCCGCCGCATGGCGCCGACGGAGCCCGCCTCGAAATGCGCGGGGTCGATGGTGGGGTGGTCTGCGAGCACGTTGCGCGTCATCTCGTCGAGGATCGCTTCCGTCCAGCGCGGCTCGAACGCATCCAGAGTCGCAAGCGTGAGCAGCAGATCGCGAATGACGACCGGGTAGAGGACGCAGGAATCCAGGACGTAGACCGGAGCCACGTTCAGTAGCTCAGCCCGAGTTCCTCGTCGGCCTCAGTCAACTCCCGCAGCGCGGCGAGCTTGGACGCTCGACGCTCGCGGTAGGCGAGCACGTCACTCGCCAGTAGTCGACGATGGGTGCCGGCCATGTGAGCCGGCAGCGAACCCTGGTCGATCAGCCGAACGACGTACGTTCGCGACAGCGCTAGCAGATCAGCCGCCTGCTGCGTCGTCAGTTCCGCGTCAGCCGGGATGACGTGCACCGGTACTCCCGTCGCCAGATCGCGCAGCAACGATCGCACTGCCCGGTTCGCATCTTCGGGAAGCATCACCGTCTCGTCACCCACCCGAACGCTCACCGACGACTGCTCAGAGTCGAGCGACGCGACGACGACACGGTCGCGCTCCTCCAGATCGAACACCTCGGCTCTGGTCACACTCATGGGGCCTAGTATCGACCACAAACGACACAAACGCAACTAGGCAGACGCTGGCGGATCGTCTGACCCGGGCCAGCCCGGAGGAAGCCCCATCCACTTGAGTATCGATTGCGCAGCATCCCGCCGGTCGAGCACGCCGTCTCCGGCCGACACCGTGCCGACACATGAAACCGAGATCGCGGACGGGCTCGACGCCCATGGATTCGCCCAGTATGTGAGCCGGGCTGACGCCAAGCTCCACGGGCCGACGCTCTTACCCACGAGCACGCCAGAGAGCCCACGCGCTCGCGGCCCACGTGGCCCGAGCCAAACCCCGTTCCGGGCTCGCGCCATCGTCTCGCGGTGCACCTGGACAACCTCATCACCGAACGGCGCGTTGATGACGTCGAAGTCATCGACGAAGGCGCGCCCCATCGACAACGCAACGATGAGCGGCGCGTCAAGGCTTCGGCCATGCCGGTGTCCCTTGTCGGCGAGCGCGTCTCGAAGCGCTGCACGGTCATTGGGAAACCAACCTTCGGCTTCCCCCATCCCCACAAGCCGGTGCGACTCATGGTGCTGTGACTTCGGGATAGGCGCGAGCAAGATCGCCCAACCGCTCTTCTCATGCCGCCACTCGAATCCGCCGACGTCTCGAAGACCTCCGTTCGCGACCATCATTCGAACCACGACCACATCAAGACTGCCGAGCCATGCTTCCGTCTGCTGGGCGAGAAGGCGATGCGGCAAGGGCGAGTGACCTCGTTCGATGATCCGAGACGAACGAAGAAATGCTCGGACGACACACGTCGATCCAACTCCGTCCAGACCTCGTCGCGCTCACGCTGCCGCCGACGTTCCGCCGCACTGTTGCCGACGAGCTTGGCCTCGACGTACACGACCGCTCCGTCGCGACTCGCCCTGAAGTCTGGCTTCTTCGAAGTGCCCGGCACGTCCGGGTGACACACGACCCCGTAGCCACTCCGAACCAGGGTTTCCGAGCGCTCGGCAGCAGCATCTTCGAGACCGTCGTCAACAAGAGCGAAGCGGTCAAGGGCACCAAACGCGACAAGGGCGGGGATCTCACCCCGACTGAGAAGAAGGAACTCACTGCGGAGGAGAAGGAATACAAGTCGAAGCGGAAGCAGATCCAGGAGAAGCTCATCAAGTTCGCCACCCGCATCCCGGCGTTCATGTACCTCACGGACTTCCGAGAGAACACGCTTCAGGACGTCATCACAAAGCTGGAGCCAGAGTTGTTCAAAGCCGTGACCGGTCTCTCCGTTGCCGATTTCAACCTGCTCGTATCACTCGGTGTCTTCAACGCCACGCACATGAACCAGGCCGTGTTCGCCTTCCGCCGATACGAGGACGCCTCGCTCTCGTACACCGGAATCGAATCGCACCAAGGGCTCCGCCATTACGGCCTGTACGACACCGTAGTCGCAGTCGACGAGGTTGTCCGGGCGTAGTCAGAGCCGTGCCGGAATGCAGGACGCGATGAGCAAGCTTTGCCGAGACGACCGGTGCGTCACGTGTGGCAAAGATCTGTCTGCTGGCACCGAGGCGTACTGGTTCGCGGACAACCGAGTTGTCGAATGTTTTTCGTGCCATGCGGTAACAGCCGCCGCACCTCCGCCGGGCGATGCGGCTGGTGGATCAGCTCGGGCGGAGTACGAGCGTCGCTCGGCGCGCGAACTCGAGCGCAAGAGCCGGGCTGTCATCGACGACCAGGAAAGGCGTGGCCAGCGTGTCGAGAAGCGACCCCTGCTCGGCAAGGTTGCCAACGCGTTGACGCCAGAGGTCACGATCACCCCCGAGTCACAGGCGACGAAGGCGTGGGCCATAGGCGCAGCGGGCGAAGAGCGCGTGGCCGAGGTGCTCGTCGGTGTGCCGGGCATCGAGGTGCTCCATGACAGGCGTGTCCCCGGCAGCAAGGCAAACATCGACCACATCGTCGTAGGGCCTGCGGGTGTGTTCGTGGTTGACGCGAAGAAGTACGAAGGCTCGATCGAGGTGGTCGACAAGGGCTCGTGTCGCCGAACTGATTGGCGCTTGTACGTTGCAGGCCGCGATCGCACAAAGCTGGTTGACGGTGTGCTTGGTCAGGTGGACGTCGTGCGGAGTGTGCTCGGCGACGAGTTCGCGTCGGTGCCCGTAACGGGCGTGCTGTGCTTCATCGAAGCCGACTGGGGCTGGCTCATGCGAACCAAGCAAATCGAGGGAGTGACGGTGCTGTGGCCGCTGAAGCTGCCTGAGCATGTCGCGGCGGCTGGCGTCCACGGCGAGGCGGTGCCAATCGTCGCCGCGCGTCTGCGAGCGCAGCTGAAGCCCGCAACCTGATCAGCGTGCGACAAGCTGGCCGGGCTTGCGAGTCGCACACCACGGGCGAATGATGGCCCTGCCTCGGGCAAGCGCCCTTGGAAGTGGACCCGGTTGCCCACCCGTAGGTGGGGGAGCCGGGTTCTGCGCGTCAGGGTTCGTCGAGACGCCCGCGGCGATCGGACGCACGATCTCCTTGAGGCGTCGAGCAATTCAGCTTGCCAACGTCACGCGCATTTCCGTGAGCCAACGCGGGACTCGGAGAAACGGGATGGACTGATGCCGTACGTGCCCTACTATCTGCGGTGCAAGGTTCGTCCCGCGTACGAGGGGTAGCGAGCCGTGCCCGGCTTGGCGATGTCGATTCGCTCGACGTCACCGATGTCCGGAACCGCCTCTCGCAAGCGCTTGAGGAAGTGGGCCCGGTTGCCTGCCGGATGGCAGGG
>JANNHY010000154.1:0-6457 GCA_031404635.1 Ilumatobacteraceae bacterium | reverse complement strand
ATGCGCTCGACGGTGCAGCCGTAGCGTTCGAGGGTGGTCTCATAGTCCTCGAGGTCGTCGATCGACTCGGTCTTGAAGGCGACGTGCTCAACCCCCGTAGCGATTGGCACCGGTGAGCATGAGCGAGTGATGGTCCTGCTCGTCCCAGCCCTTCAGGTAGACGTGGTTCTCGTCGCGGGCCGTCTCGCGTAGACCGAGCACTTCGGTGTAGTAGGCGGCACAGAGCTCTAGATCGGGAGTGCGAACTTCAACGTGTCCAAGACGGAAGATAGCCATGGAGCCAGTGTGGCGGCAGGACGGCGACTCCGAAAGCAGACCGTTCTGATAGACGGAACGACGGCACTTCGCCCGTCGGCGAGTTGGGTCACGGCTTGCGCAGTGGGTACGCGCCTTTCGAATTGGCAATCTCGACAACCCGACATCCGACGCTGGTGCAGGTCGTGGCGAGGTGGACATCGGAGGTGGCCAGCGCCGAGTCGGTTCCCATCGCGGTCGCCAGGGCAACGCAATCGGCCATGCTGAGCGGACGTTCGGTTCGGTGGTAGTGCCGACTCCGTAGGGTCGCTGCCTTGTCGGCAAGTTCGACGGTCAGCGGCTCGAACGAGATTCCAAGTGTGTCGAGATCGGCTGCCACGTCGTCGGCGATCGCGCCATGGCGTGCCAGGCGGTCGATGACCTCTGCCCTGTTGAGCACGTTCATCGCGCACGCTGCCGCGAGTGCCGCAACGACATCGTGTTGACCTGGCTCGCCTCCGAAAAGGCTCACCATGCATGAAGCGTCGAGCACGATCATCCGGACCGCTCGAGGTCGGCGGCCCGATCCTCGGCGAGCACTTCGTCCGACGTCGCGCCGATCCATGCGTACTTGCCGGCCACCGCACCGATGGGATCATCAGCCACCGGGCGCAGCACGATCCTGTCACCCTCATCGACGAGCAGCAGGCGACGCACCTGCCATTTGTGACGAATTTCTGACGGAATAGATATTTGCCCGCGATCAGAGATATTGATCAGTTGAGATGCCATCTCATCAGCATACTCTTAGGTCTTACCGACGCGAGGTGCTGTTCCGCTCAATGAAACATGGCTAGGTTGTCGTCGATGGCCGGCCGGCGCGACACTCCCGAGTCGGCGGTGGCGCGGGCGCTCGCCGTACTTACCGCGTTCACGTTCGCCGACCCGGTCCTCGGCGTCTCCGAACTGGGTCGTCGCGTGCATCTGCCGAAGAGCACGGTGCATCGCCTGCTCGGCATCTTGGTCAGCGAAGGCTTCGTCGATCGCACTCCCGACGATCGCTACCGGCTCAGCCTCAAGCTGTACGAGATTGGCCAGGAGGTGGTCAGCGGTCTCGTGCTGCGACAGGTCGGCCACGTGCCGCTGGAGAAACTGCACAACGACAGCGGCGAGGCTGCCCACCTCGCCGTGCTGTCGGGCGCCGACGTCGTCTACCTCGATCGGCTGGAGAGCCCGCAAATGATGGGACTGTTCACCAAGTTGGGCAGGCGCCGGTCGGCACATGCCACGTCGTCGGGCAAGGTGCTGCTCGCCTACGGCTCGCAGGCCGATGTCGACGATGCCGTGGCCGCCGGTCTTCCCCGTCTCGGGCCGCGCACGATCACGACACGCACGCGCTTGAACCAGGCGTTGGCCGAAGTCCGCAAGACCGGCTACGCGATCAGCAGCGATGAATCGGCTCCCGGTGTGGTGTCGATCGGCGCACCGATCTTCGAGCGGCTCGGTTCGTGCGTCGCCGCTGTCTCGGTGGCCGGTCCGCTGATCCGAATGCCGGCGGATCGCCACGACCAACTGGCGCGGATGGTCGTGAGGACCGCAGCAGAGATCTCCAGAGCGCTGCTCAGCGACCGGGGCGCGATCCGCTGACGATCGACACGCCGTCGAGCGATGTGTCCCATCCGACGGAACGACGGCTTGGCGACGGCGACGGTGGTGCACGAAGATGCTCGACGATGAGCCTCGGTCCAGCTGATATCGACATGTACGGCGACGAGCTGTACTCGGCGCTCGTCGAGCGGCGAACCGTGCCCAACCTGCGTGATCGGGCACACGGCATCGACATCACCGATGCATATCGCATCCAGTCGCGCATGGTGCAGCGCCGCGTCGACGCCGGTGAGACGATCGTTGGTAAGAAGGTCGGTGCGACCAGCGCAGCGGTGATGAACATGCTTGGCCTGTACGAACCCGATTTCGGACAGCTGCTCAGCGGTATGGTCTACCGCAACGGCGACACCATCCAGCTCGATTCGCTGATCCAACCGCGCGCCGAGGGTGAGATCGCCTTCGTGCTGAAGCACGACCTCGTTGGGCCAGGAGTCACCGCCATCGATGTCTTGCGGGCCACCGATTACGTCGTGCCGTGTTTCGAGATCGTCGACTCGCGCATCGACAACTGGGACATCAAGGTCTTCGATACCGTGGCCGACAACGCCTCGAGCGGTGTGTACGTATTGGGCACCGAACCGAGAGATCCGTTGGAGGTCGACCTGGCACTGGTCGGCATGACGATCGACGTGCGCCAGCCCGGTGACACAGTTGGCGAGCTGTTTACCACCGGCGCCGGTGCAGCAGTGAAGGGCTCACCGGTCAATTCAATGGTCTGGCTGGCCAACACCCTTGGCTCACTGGGCATCCCCTTCCGCGCGGGCGAGGTGATCCTCACCGGTTCGTTGTCGGTGATGGCATGGGTGAAGGGCCCGCAGACGATCACGTGCGAGTTCGGCGGGCTGGGCAGCTGCACGGTGACTTCGAGTAGGCACATTCGAGTAGGGAGCATTCGTGGCACTTTCCGCATCAGTCATCTCCGAGTTGGCCGACATCGTCGACTACGCACAACGCAACGCCGCCGAGATCGTCAAGCTCACCGATGCTCAGCCCGACATGGACATCGCCGACGGCTACGCGGTTCAGGCCGTGCTGTCTCGGCGCTGGCAGGCCGATGGCAGGCGGCTCACCGGCTACAAGGGTGGTCTGACCTCGAAGGCCAAGATGGTTCAGATGGGGATCGACGTACCCGTATTCGGCGTGCTGATGGGCGACACTTGTGTGCCCGATGGCGGCGCTGTCGACACAACGCAGCTCATCCACCCGAAGGTCGAAGCGGAGATCGCCTTCGTGACGTCTCGTGAGTTGTCGGGCGACGTCTCGGTCGACGAGGTATTGGCCGCCACCGAGTTCGTCCTGCCGGCCATCGAAGTGATCGATTCGCGGTTCAAGGATTTCAAGTTCGACCTGCAGAGTGTGATCGCCGACAACACCTCGGCAGCCCGCTACGTGGTCGGTGGGTCGCCGCGCAAGCCCGATGGGCTGGATCTGCGCCTGCTCGGCGTGGTGATGGAACGCAACGGCCAGTTGGTCGGCACCGCAGCCGGCGCGGCCGTGATGGGTCACCCGGCGGCGTCGGTCGCTGCGCTGGTGAAGTGGCTCACCGCCTCCGGCCAGGTGCTACCCGCCGGCAGCGTGGTGATGACCGGGGGCGTGACCGAGGCGGTGGCCGTGCACGCCGGCGATCACGTGACGGCTCGTGTGCAACACCTCGGAACCGTCGGGGTGCGCTTCAGCTAGCAGCGAGGTTGGGCGTTGTGCATCCGTACCATGCTGAAGTCGAACTCGTCGCCGATAGCGATGTCGTGCAGCGGCCACAATGACGGAGCAATGCGCAGCTCGATCGAGGCATCAGCGTGGGCATCGAGCAGGTCGCCCACCGCAGTCACCGACACTGGCACCACCTCGCGGTCCGAGATCCACTGACCATTCGCCTGCTCCCACGGCACGAAACCATCGGGATCGAACTCGTAACGGTAGATGTGCGCGCTGCGCATGCGGTCGAGCCATGCGGCCTCGATGGCGTGGAGTCGTGATGCCGAGGTCGCAAATCGTTCTTGGAACCCCACGCATTCGTCTCGATCACGCGGCCAGATCGCGACGCGCGGGCAATCGCGCGGGAACCAGTACAGCGACGCGTGCTCGGCATCGATGGCCCACACTTCAGGCGGATGCGACGGGTTGGTGCGCGGCACGTACGGCACGAACCGCTCGATGCGCGGATCTTCACTGAAGTGATACAAAACCAAGGGGCTCACCACCAAGAGGCTCACCGGACCTAGCCTGCCGGGTTGACTGGTCGACCCGACAACTGGGCAGCCCCAGAACGCTACGTATGATTCTGGGGCTGCCCGGTTCAGCCGCGGTAGGGTTCGGCGCGCCGCTACGGTGCGAGCGTGAACCGGTTCACCGAGGTCGTGGCGGAATTGCCCGTCGGTTTCAGATGATGCGGCAGGCGGCGATCGGCGATCGTTCCGCGGGTAGGAACGCTGAGCCTTCCTTGGGCGGCGTCGTTGGGGCAGAGTAGGTGTCATGGCCAAGCTGACCGCAGCGATCGTCGGTTCCGGGAACATCGGCACCGACTTGATGTACAAGCTGATGCGTTCCGACGTGATCGAACCGCGCTACATGATCGGCGTCGACCCGCGCAGCGACGGGCTGGAGCGAGCCCGCAAGGCGGGGCTCGAAGCATCCGCTGACGGTCTCGACTGGCTGCTCTCACAGAAGGAGTTGCCCGACTTCGTGTTCGAGGCGACCAGCGCTTACGTCCACGTCGCCAACGCGCCGCGCTACGCCGAATTGGGGATCCGCGCCATCGACCTCACCCCGGCGGCGATCGGGCCGTTCGTGGTGCCGAGCGCCAACATCGACGAACACCTCGAGGCGATGAACGTCAACATGGTCACCTGCGCCGGGCAGGCCACCATCCCCATCGTCCACGCCGTGGCCGCGGTGACCGAGGTGGCCTATGCCGAAATCGTGGCGACGGTGGCTTCGGTGTCTGCCGGCCCGGGAACCAGGGCCAACATCGACGAGTTCACGCGCACCACCTCACGGGCAATCGCCGAGGTCGGCCGAGCCGGCCGCGGCAAGGCGATCATCGTGCTCAACCCGGCCGATCCGCCGCTGATCATGCGCGACACCATTTTCTGCCAGCTGCCCCGGGACGCCGACCAGACATTGATCACCAAGGCGGTCGAGGACGCCGTCGCCAACGTCGCCCACTACGTGCCCGGCTACCGACTGAAGTCGGCGCCACAGTTCGGCGAGTCGCGCGATGGCACGCCACGGGTTGCCGTACTCGTCGAGGTGGAGGGCGGCGGCGACTACTTCCCGCCGTATGCCGGCAACCTCGACATCATGACCGCGGCCGCGGCCGCCACCGGCAACCGCATCGCCAAGCACTTGGGAGCCAACTGATGCCCTACTCACCTACTCTCGACGTGCGCATGACCGACACCTGTCTACGCGACGGCTCTCACGCCAAGAACCACCAATTCACCGAGCAGCAGGTGCGCGACGTCGTCGCTGCACTCGACGCTGCCGGCATGCCGGTGATCGAGGTGACCCACGGCGACGGCCTCGGCGGCTCGTCGTTCAACTACGGCTTCTCGCTCACCGACGAACGGCTGCTGATGAAGGCCGCCGTAGAAACCGCTGAGCACGCCAAGATCGCCGCCTTGATGGTGCCGGGCATCGGCACGATGGACGACATTCGCTACATCCACGACATAGGGCTGTCGATCGTGCGTGTCGCCACACATTGCACCGAGGCCGACGTGTCGATCCAGCACTTCGGCCTGGCCCGCTCGCTCGGGCTGGAGACTGTCGGCTTCTTGATGATGGCCCACGGGCAGCCGCCGGAGATGATCGCCAAGCAGGCGCGGATCATGGCCGACGCCGGCTGCCAGTGCGTGTATGTCGTCGACTCCGCTGGGGCGATGATCCTCGAGGACGTGCAGCATCGCGTCGAGGCCGTTGTTGCCGAGATCCGTGGCGACGCCCAGGTCGGCTTCCACGGTCACGACAACCTCGGCATCGCCGTCGCCAACTCGGTGATCGCCGTGCGCGCCGGAGCCGTGCAGATCGACGGCTCGGTGCGAGGCTTCGGAGCCGGCGCTGGAAATACAAGGAATGAGGTGTTCGCCGCCGTCGCCGAACGATTGGGCATCAAGACCGGCATCGACGTGCTGGCGCTGATGGACGCCGCCGAAGACGTGGTTCGCCCGGTGATGGACAGCGAGTGCATCATCGACCGCCTCGCCCTTGTGATGGGCTACGCCGGCGTCTACTCCAGCTTCTTGAAGCACGCCTTCCGCGCCGCCGAGCAATACGGCGTCAGCGGTGCCGACGTTTTGATGGAGTGTGGCCGCCAAAACCTGGTCGGCGGCCAGGAAGATCAGATCATCTTCATCGCCGCCGACCTCGCCGCCACCAACGTCTCATCCTGATGGAGTGTTTGGTGCCACCCCGAGTGGGTGTTGCGCAAAGCGACGAGGGTGATGTGGTTGTCGATGAGGATCGGTCGATGAGGATCGGTCGATGAGGATCGGTTGATCCTGCTTGGAGTGCCCTGTTGGTCAGGCCTCGAAGCGTGCCGATCGGTCAGCGGGCG
>JANNHY010000153.1:0-11023 GCA_031404635.1 Ilumatobacteraceae bacterium | reverse complement strand
TGTGTTGATCGGCCAGGTCGCCGGGACGCTGGCGGTGCAGAAGAGTCCGTCGGCGCGCAGCGACAACTTGATCTTCGCCTATGGCGAGTTGCCGACGTCGGTCGACCACGCCCGGCGGATGACCGAACTTTCCAGTGGCGTAGTCGCCACGCTGACGTTCAATGAGGCGCGCCTTGCCGAGGTCTTGGCCGCCGGTTTCACCCAGGCCACCGATGTCGCCGAGCAGTTGATGCTCAGCTGCAATATCGACTACCGCAGCGCCTATCAGGTGGTCGGCGGCGCGGTCCGCCGGTTGTCGCAGAGTGGTCGGACCGGAGGGGATCTCACCGTCGCCCTACTCGACGAGGTTGCAGTGGAGCTGCTCGGTGGCCCGCTCGGGATGGACCCCGAGGTGCTGGCATTGACCCTTGACCCGGCGGCGATCGTGGCAACTCGCGTGGCCCCCGGCGGCGCCGCGGCGGGGCCGATGGATGCCATGCTGAGCGACACAGCCGCGCAAGCCGCCGCGCTCGCCGACGCAGCGACGGCTCGGCTCGAGGCGTTCGGCGATGCAGAAGACACACTCCGGCGTGAGGCGCGACGCGTGCTGGAAGGGGAACCGTGAGCACCACTGACCGCCCGATCGTGCCGCTGCCGTCGACCGCCAAGGTGATCAACGTCGGTCTGGCGTTGTTTGCCGACGCGGTGGCGGCGCAGGGTTTCGATGTCGCCTCGGTCGACTGGCGTTTTCCTGCCGGGGGCGACCCGGTGCTCGTCGCCGCGCTCGGCCGGTTGTACGGCCGGCACTCGGCAGTGATCGACGCCGCCAACGCCGAAGTGGTTCGTCGCCTCGACACCGCCGCGCCGATGGTCGTCGGGGTACGCCCGGCGGGCGAGGTCGTGCCCGGATTGGAGGGGCGGACACTCGCCCATTGCGGCCCGCCGATCGACTACGGCGACACCGTCGACCCGCTGCGCCGCTCAATCCGCGCTGCCGTGGTCGCCGAAGGATGGGCCTCCGATGTCGAAGCAGCCGATGCGTTGCTGCGCGGCGGCGGCGTTCGCCTCGAGGCCGCCAACCTGCACGACATGTGCGTGCCGATGGTCACCGCCCTCGGGCCGTCGCAGCCGGTGTGGGTGGTCGACAACGCAGCCGGCGGCAACCGGGCCTACAGCCCGATCAACCAGGGGCCGGGGGAGACCGCATGGTTCGGCCGGGAAACGCCGGCAGCCATCGAACGACTCCGCTTTCTGATCGACGTCGCCGGGCCGTTGCTCGACATTGCCGTGCGCGCCCATGGCCCTATCGACGTGATGAGCTTGGCCGGTCAAGGCGTGCAGATGGGCGACGACGTGCACGTGCGCGTGCAGGCCAGCACGAACCTGCTGTTGCGCAATCTGCTCCCACATCTCACAGCGCTCGACGATCCGCATCGCGTCGACCTGGCCAAGTTCCTCGCCGGCAACCACCTGTTCTTCCTCACCGCGGCGATGGCCGCCGCCAGAGCGCTGACCGGCTGGGCCATGGAGGTGCCGAACTCGTCGATCGTCACGACGATGTCGCGCAACGGCACCGACTTCGCCATCCAGTTGGCCGGGTCGCCGGCGTGGCACATCGCCCCTGCTCCGCCGGTCGGCAATGCGTTGTACTACGCCGGGTTCGGGCCGGAGACCGCGGCGCCCGACGTCGGTGACAGCGCGGTACTGGAGCTGGTCGGCCTCGGCGGACCAGCTGCCGGTGGCTCCCCGTCGGTGGCCGCGTTCCTGGGCGGCACGATGGCCGACGCGTTGGCCGCGACCGAGGCAATGGATCTGATCTCGGCCGGGCGCAGCACACGGTTCACGATGCCGATGCTCGACTTCCGCGGCACGCCCGTCGGTGTCGACGTGCGCCGCGTGGTGGAGTTGGGCATTGCGCCGAGGGTGACCACCGGCATCCTTCATGCGACCGCAGGCACCGGCCAGATCGGCGCCGGAGTGGCCGTTGCACCGATCGAATGCTTCCGTTACGCACTCTTGGAACTGGATCGCGCGTTGTCGTGATCGGTCTCGATGCCGGGGCTGCGTGGTTTGGGATCGCTGATGTGGCCGGCGTAGTACGGGGCGTGTTCAGCCGCGCCATCCATGTTCAACTCGGTGCCGCGCTTGTCGTCATCGTCGGCCCCGCCGAACCAAGTGGCCCACTGCACCTGCGCGTCGATCAACTGCCCGCTGTCGCCGAACGAGACCCGGTCACGGTGACGGGAGATGTCATGCGCATCGGCGCCGCAACGACCATCGACCTCGCTCGCGTACTGCGGTGGGCGCCGGCCGCGCTGATTTCGACGCCACGTTGGCACACCCTCCCCGGAGCCGACCGCTCGTCCTTGGCTTCCGAGCGTCACCTGCTGGCCGGCATCACCGAGTTGCTGCGCGCCGACGACGTCATCGCTGTGGTGCGCGAACTCTCCGGGCGCGGCCAGGGCCTGACCCCGGCGGGCGACGATGTGCTTGCCGGAATCATGATCACAATGCACGCCTTGAGCGCAAGGCAGACATCGTTGGCTGTCTACCTCGCCGAATTGCGCACCACCGATCTCGCTGCGGCCTATCTGGCGTGGGCGGCAAAGGGGCAGTGCATCCAACCCACACATGATCTGCTCGGCGCCCTTGCTCGTCGCGACGAGTCCGCGATTGCGGTGGCGGAGGACACACTCCTTCGCCACGGCGCATCGTCGGGGGCCGACTTGATGCTGGGGATTCGCTTGGCGTTGAGCGTCAGAACGGGCGCAGGGCCAGCCACACAGCCTTGACCGGCTTGTCGGTGGCGTTCTTCCAACGGTGCGGGCGATCGGTGCGAAAGTGCAGTGCGTCGCCCTCGCCCAGTTCGTAGTGCTGGCCGTCGACGTCGAGATCGAAGGTGCCGTCGATGACGAAGAGCAACTCTTCGCCGGGATGCTCCATCGGCTTGCGGCCGCTGCTGGCCCCCGGCTTGACCGTGGCCACTGCGCCGGCCAGGAAGAACCTGCCGTACGGGCCGGAGATGCCGGCGAGGTCAATGCCGGTGTGGGCGGTGTAGATCGGACGGCGGTCGTCGTTGCGGACATAAGCGATCGGACGGCTCTCGCTGAACTCCTCCTCCACGAAGTACGAGACCGGGCGGTTGAACGCCCCGGCGATCTTCAACAACGTGGTGATCGTCGGCACCATCCCGCCACGCTCGATCTTGTGAATCGCCGCGGCCGAGACGTCGGCGCGCTCGGCCAGCTGTTGCAGCGACATGCCTCGCTGCGTACGCAGTTCACGGAGTTTCGGGCCGATCGAATCGACGACCTGTTCGAGACCGTGGGGGCTGATCGACGACGTGTCGTCGGCTGTTGCATCGCTGGGTTTACTTCGCGCTGTCATGCAGTGCCATCGCTTCGACTCGGTGATGAAGATGTCTAAACCATCATCTATAGTAAACGTTCGACAAGGGGGATCGTCGCGGACTTGCTACAGCGTGACCCGGGGGAAGGACTAACGATGAGTCGGACCGTAGTGGTTGGTGGGGGTGCCGCCGGTATTGGTGCCGCCGGCGCGTTCAAGGGGACCAAGCCCAGCGACGAGGTGGTCGTGTACACCGAGTTCGAGGACGCGGCATACAGCCCGTGCGGCATTCCCTACGTCCACGGCAAGGAGATCCCCAACTTCGAATCGCTGTTCCTGGCCTCGAAGGAGGCCTATGTCGAGCAAGGCATCGACATCCACTACGAAACCAAGGTCACCTCGATCGACACCGCGACTCGCAAGGTGGTGGTCGAAGGTCACGGCGTTGTCGGCTACGACAAGCTGATCCTGGCCACCGGTTTCAACTATGCCGATCCCGGCGTGCCCGGCACCGATCTCGAAGGGCTGTATTACGTCAAGAACATCCGCCGGGCGATGGAGTGGGACAAGGTGCTCGACGACGTCAAGGTTGCCGTGGTCGTCGAAGCCACACCGCTCGGGCTGGAGATGGTGACCGCGCTGGCTCATCGAGGGATCGAGACCCACGTCATCGACCATCGGCCGTGGGCGCTCAGCGATCTGGCCGATCCCGACATCGTCAAACCGGTCGAGGACTCATGGGCCGAGTTGGGTGTGAAGATGCACTACGGCGTCACGCTCGAGGAGTTCGTCGGCGGCAACGGCACGATCACCGGGGTGCGCACGTCCGCCGGCTTGATGCCAGCCGACCTCGCGGTGGTGTGCACCAAGAAGGTCCCGAACAACGCGCTCGGCGTCGCCGCAGGCTTGAAGATCGGCGCAACCGGTGGGTTCATCGTCGACAACCGGATGCGCACGTCTGCCGATGGTGTGTACGCCTGCGGCGACTGTGTCGAGGTGCCGCTCGGCGTTGGCAATCTGCCGGTCCAGGGGCTGTCCGGTTCGCATGCCTACGCGCAAGGAAAGGTAGCCGGCACCAACGCCGGTGGCGGTAGCCGTGAATACCAGCCGGTGTACGTGCCCTGGGGAATGGTCGCGGGGGCGTGGATGATCGGTGGTGTGGCGTACGGCGAGACCGTGGCCAAGGCCCTCGGCATCCCCCACGTGATGGGTGTCGCGCAGGGCATCTCCCGCGCTCGCTATTTCCCCGGCATGCGTCCGATCAAGGTCAAGCTGCTCGCCGAACCGAAGACGCTGCGATTGATCGGGGCGCAGATGGTCGGTGGCGAGGGCATCAAAGAACGCGCCGACTTCTTGGCGATGGCCGTCAAGACCGGCATCACCCTTGAAGACCTGGCTTGCATGGAGAACGTCTATTCACCGCCGATCGGCGCGCTCAACGAGCCGATCGCCCTCGCCGCCCAAAGCGGCCTGGCCAGCTTGAAGAACTGAGATGCCCAAGTTCTCCAGTTGGCTGCGCAAGAACGCCGAGAGTTATCTGTTGCTTGCCGCGCAACGCGACGTTGCCCGCAATCACGATCGCCAGTTCCTGGCATCGGCGAAGGGCTTCAAGGGGATGTTTTTCATGAAGCTGTTCGTACCGATCTATCGCGTCTTGCCGTGGAAGGTGCGAGCCTTCGTGCTGCACGCCATGCCGGGTAGCCATCGCCAGACGTGGACCGCTCGTGAACGCGTCTCGAAGGGTCCCGCCATCTGAGCCGCGGCGACACTTCCTTCGTTCCATCCCATCAACCAACACCACAACAACCCAAGGAGAATCCAATGCCCAAGACAGTGCACGTTCCGCTTCCCGCCACCGGCGAGCAGCTCTACGACACCGACGAGAAGATCTTCGAGGACATCAAGGCCAACGCGGGCGAGAAGGCATTCATCTTCATCCACACTGTTCCCTACGAGGGCTCGGTTGCGTTGGTGAACCTGCTCACCTCGACCCGTCTGGTCCGCAAAGGCTTCGACGTGTCGATCATCCTCTACGGCCCGGCCGTGCTGCTCGGTTCGGGCACTCGTGGTTACCCGACCGTCGGGGCTGAGGCCTTCCCTGGTCACATGGCGATCAACAACCAGATCAAGACGCTGCTCACCGAGGGCGCCAAGATCTATGCGTGCCGCTTCGCGATGGGCGCCCTGTACGGCTTCCGCGAGGACGATCTGATTCCCGGCATCAAGGCGTTCCACCCGCTCGACGTGCTCGACTCTGCGCTCACCGCCTGGCGTGCCGGTGCGTTCCAGATGAACACCTGGACGGTCTGATCCAGCGTTTCGCCGCCGCTGTAGGCGGGCGGGAGCGATCCGCCCCGCCCGCCGTGTACCGCGCCGCGTCCATGGTGTAGACCGTTCAGTCCGACGACCGCGCATCGAACGCAGCCAAAGCCCCTCCGGTGCACCAGTAGACAACCGGTCCCGCGCTGTCGGGTTGGCGGTGCAACCAGGTCAGCGCTTTGGCGTTGTAGGTCGGGTCGACGACCAGTCCGGTGCGAGACGAAACGGCATTCGCGACGTCTCTTTCAGCAGGGCCAGCGGATCCGAATCCGGCTCCGAGGCCGTCGTGCAGCTCCCAATCCGGCCCCGCCTGCGTGCCACCGAGTTCGGCGATCAACTCAGCGACGCGGGCGTCGATCAGTGGACGCAACCGCTGTGGCGGACGGGACACGCTGATGCCGACGATTCTCCAGCGCCGGCCGAGCAGCGCTGCCCCCGCGATCAGACCGGCGATGCTCCCTCCCGATCCCACCGGGATGACGATCGTGCAGGTGTCGGCAGCATCGGCGAGTTGTTCGGTGAGTTGAGGGTCGATCTCGGCGGCCGCGGCGACGAACCCGAGCGCCCCGGTCAGTGACGCCCCGCCGCGGGGAACGAGCGACGCTCGTACGCCGCGGAGATTGCGTTGGCGGACAACTTCGGCGCCGAACGTTTCCATCGTCTCGCGATCGGCAGATTCAGTGAACACGACCGTGGCACCCGCGGCCCGCGCAGCTGTGAGTGCCGCTGTCGCTCGATCTGGTTCGCGTCCGTAGCTCACCTGGGTGAGGGCAATACCGGCCGTCGCCGCCGCGGCAGCGAGGATCGCCACGAAGTTGGAACTCGGCCCGCCGCACACCACGAGTTCCTGTACGCCGCCGTCGAGCGCCTCGCCCAGCAGGAATTCGGCAGTACGGACCTTGTTACCGCCCCATGAGAAGCCGGTGAGATCGTCGCGCTTGAGCCACAGGTCCGACACCCCGAGTACCGCGCCAAGATCGAGCGCCCGGTGCAGCGGCGTTGGCCACACGCCAAGCCTGCAGCGCCGGTGGACCGACCACTGCTGCGTACACACGCCGGTAGTCTCGCACGCCGGTGGCGATCTGGACCGTTGGCCCACCGACTGCACGAAGGTGACGATCGGAAACCAGCCAACGCTGCCCGGAACGTCATAGGCAGGTGGCGCCTTCGTCCATCCTGGGCAGCCCGAACGTACCGTTCGCACGCGGCTACGCTCGCCCGCTTTCCGCTAGATCGTGCCGAAAGCGACGAGGCTGAGGTCGACCACGAGGATCACCGCTGCGATCGCGGCCGTGATGAGCCGAGCGCGTGGTGACTTGCGCTCCACTCTCCAATGGAGGATCCCCTGGCGACCGATTGTGTACGTGGCGAGTCCAGCCACGAACCAGCCACCGCCCGCCGCGCCATGCTGTAGGACAGCAACCAATGTCGCCAAGCCGACCAGGAGCGTGAAGCCGGCTTCGATCAGCTGGGTCGGAATGCGCCGGACCCCGACCAGCCGCCGGTCGGATGACCAAACTCCCCATCGCGAGGACGTGGGCCTTCCACAGCAACACCCGGCGAAGAAACAGCCCAGCCGACCGATCGTCATGGCGAACAGCAACCCGGGGACCGTGGCGTCGAGGAAGACGCCGACGGGATGGCCAGCCGCCAAGAGGGGCACCGGCGCAAGTAGCGCAAACCCCACGACCAGCCCCTGGATACACCAGCCGTCACGACGTCCTTGCCGGCGTTGGAGCACGACGTACCACAGCTTTGCTCCAACGACGCCAGCCAGGAGCGCCACCAACGAGATCGGGAGCGAGTGACCCAATGCGAGGCGATCCGCAGAGATCACGAGACGTTGCGTCACGAGCGCGACGACAATGCCAAGGAGGGTCAGGATGGCCCAAGCTCCGATGACGATGCCCGGAGCGGGGACCAGCGGTGAAGGGCACGTCGAGACCGGAGCGACCTCGCCCTTGGTGAGACGCCAGTGTGGCCAGGACCAACTAGCCGGGTACACCGGCAGGGGCCCTGACGCCGACTCGGCCTTCCGTCCACGACCGGGGCGTACAGGCCGCCCTGCGGGGAGCATCTTGGCCCGAACGTCCCACTGACCCGAGTTCACGTCACCGATCTTGGCCGTGACAGCCACTGGACCGCTGCCGGCCAAGATATCGCTGACCAGTTCGTCGTGGACGAACTGGTCACGAGGGCTAGGCGAACCTTCGATGTCCAACCGCCGCCCAGTGAAGCGAAGCGTCACAGACTGCTGTAGGGGCGCGGTGGCGGGTGTGAACCAGTACGTGACACCCACGACTTCCGCCGACATCCGCTCGACGAATCCGTTCAACCGCCCGCCCGCCACCACCGCGTTGACGGTCGGCGGTGGGCCGCCGATAGTGCCGTGAGACATCGGCGGGACGATCTGGTTGATGAGTGCTGGTTGGCGCTGCTGCGAGGCGGCATTTTGTGACGGGTTGCTTTCGCGGGTCGACCGCCGCTCCCCTCGGGGGGTTGGGGGCCGGCGGGTTGTCGGGGCCATCAGTCAGTACGGCCCACGAGTGAGGACGGCATGTAGCCGAGACGTTGATAGAGCGGGCAGTGCCCGAGCGCTCCCGTGACGACGAGATCGAGCCCGGCGGCGATGAGGAGCAACTCGAGGATCGCTGCGAGAGCGGAGCCCGCCGAGACGATGAGTAGCAGACCGGCGATCATTGCGGCGAGCCCGATCGCGATCCGACCGCCACGCTCGACGGGTGTGATGTTGACTGACAGTCTGCGCTGACGGCGGCGTTCGGGAGCAACGATCGTTGCGTTCGGATTGCGCGGTGGCTGTTGGGTGAGGGCCATGGGGGGACGTCCTGTCGTGTTCATAGCGCAGCCGGTGCGCTCGGATGCTCGGCGTGCGGCTTTGACAGCGACATCTGATGGTCCGACGCGCCGCCGCAACAACCGGAAGCCGTGCTTGAGGAGGTGGGCTGCGTTGCTTGGTCGCGCTCGCCGCGGGTTGCCTGTGGGTTGTCGTGGTTGCAGCAACTGCCGCCATGTTCGCCAGCCATGATTTCGCTCCTTGGTGATTGATCAAGACGCTTCTTGATGTCGTCATGGTGGTCTCGATCGTGGTTCATGGCATCCGCACCGGCCACTGATTCCTGCTTCGGTGATGCCGCAGGATGTCGAGTTGGTGGGCACCATGACCCGTCTTGCCGACCGAAGGCTTGAGGCGCGTAGAAATCCGCAACACAAAGGTGAGTACGCACGGATGCGAATGCCACCTCGATCAGGGATGATTACGGCATGCACATGCACCATTCGAGCCAGTCGGACATTCCGCAGACGTTGGTTGGGGTCTCGTTCGAGAATTCCTTCCGCGCCCAAGAGTTCCTCGTCGCCGTGAGCGGCCTCGCCGCCGCGGGGAAATTGAAGCTGAAAGACGCCGTCACTGTTGTCAAGGATGACTTTGGCAAGACGGCCGTGCACGAGACGGTTGATCCGACACCAGGGCGTGCGGCGCTGTCCGGGGCGATGTGGGCTGGATTGTTCGGGCTCATCCTCGGTGGACCCGTCGGCTGGATCACAGGATTGGTCGTCGGTGCAGGGGCGGGAGCCGTGAGCGCCAAGGTGATGGACCTGGGCGTGCCTGATGAATGGGTCAGTTGGTTCAGGGACGCAGTTCAGCCTCGCACCGCGACCGTTGCGCTACTCGTCGAGAGTCTCGACCGAAACGCACTTGTCGCCGAAGCCTCCCGGTTCACGGGTGCCGAATTGGTCTATGCCAACCTCGACGACGCAACCATCGCCCGGGTCAGGGACGCGTTCGCGAACCACATTCCATCGAACAGTGACCTTCCGGCGTAACCCACCTCCGGCCGTACGTGCAGCGGCGTCCGGAACGACGGTGGGCACAACGTAGTACTGCGATGCATCGGGTGAGGACGTGCAGACAAACGTCGGCGACGACACGACCCGCCGCGACACGGCGGGGTGCAAGCCGTGCGTGGCACAGCACAGCCCATACCGACAATGGCCCCGCCCTCGGAGCAATGACAGCGAAAATCATCGACTGGCTGCTCGGGCAGCCGTCTACGAGGCACGCACACGGTACCAAGTTGGCCACGCCGACGCAGACACCATCAGCGATGCGTCGATCCGCAGCCTTCCGCAGCCGATAGCACCTGCGGACGTGATGCAGACCGGATCCGTAGCTAGTGCGGATGTTTCGGTGCGCGAACGCGCCGACGATGAATGCCAGAGGATCGGCTCGATCCGGTTTCGAGGTACGAAAGGAACCGTCCATGAACGAACGAGCGAAGAGCAACTGGTTCTTGGCAGCAACCATGGCGGCGGCGACACTGGTGCCCGCGGGCATGGTCACCGCCGTGCTCGTCGGCGCCCGCGGACCAGACCCCGCAGACACTCCCGCCGCGTCCTTGTTGGCGGCGCAGTCCGCAGCGGACACCCCGACGGAGCAAGTGTCCGCACCAATCATCGTCGAGAACCCTCTGGACATGACCCAGCAGCACCATGCAATGATGGATCAGATGCGGGCGAGCGTTTCCGCAACCATGAACGAGCTGATGAACCGCGATCCGATGTGGCAGATGATGCGGTCCAGTGACTTCATCGCCGACTTCGAAAAGCACGAACAGGACATCGACCGGATGCTCGCTCGCGGCGGCTGAGTGATTCGACGCGAGGCCACAGCCCTTCGTCCCCGTTTCCTTCTTGGGAGCGGGTGGACAGGCGGGTGCTGATGTCCGTTGGTGAGGTGTGCGCCACGAAATTGCGACTTGGGAGGCATGTTGCGGTGTGGGAGGCATTTTCAATTTTGGAATTGCAGAAGCACGGCCCTCGACGAGTCGGGTCTGCGCGGCCGGCGCCAAGCCCGCACCGAACTCGCCTCTAGCAAACGAGAACGTGGCCGTGGCGGATGAGCAGTTGGCACTGGAGAAGGGGTACTCACGCGGCCCCGACAACGTCCGAGCCGCCGCTCGCCACGATCTACAAGCCGCTCGCCATGAACTATCGAGCCACGACATGTTCGAGCGGTGGCACTTCCTCCCCGAACGTCTCGAAGCCATCGAGGGACGCATCGCAAAGCCCACGTCGGCCGTTCAAGCGGTCCGGCGAACGGCCGTCTGGCCCCGGGCGGTGAGGTTCAGCCGATCAGCAGCAGCGGTTGTGTGGCGGCCGGTACGGGCTCGGTGTCGACATCATCACTTGCATTCGGTTGGCCGATGCTGTACTGGCCCGAAACTGGCCCAAACTAGCCTCAATGGGTCGTTTCAGCGGCTAGTTTGTTCTCATCGAGCTTGACCGGTTGGTAGCGGAGATGCAGTCGCGAGGCGGCGAGTTGCCGGGCGTCGAGGTCAAGTCGGCTGCCGGTGGTCTG
>JANNHY010000152.1:0-3677 GCA_031404635.1 Ilumatobacteraceae bacterium | reverse complement strand
TCTTCTGGGCGTTGCGTCCACGCCGTCATCAAGTAGGTGAGCCGAAAACGGCGCGGTGGCTGCCGACGTTCGATGACTCGTCCTGTGTCGTCGCGCACGTCTTCGAAGAAGACCTCGCGGCGCGACAGGTCCTCGCGTATGTCGTACAGGTAGACGTTGATGGTCGGGTTGGTACGCTTGGCCGCCCATTCGCGGGTTGGCGCCTCGAAGCTGATCTCGACCGACGAGCCGTTGACGACATCGCGTTTGATCAGCAAGCGGAGAGTCTCGTCGACATCGTGAATCACGGCGCGCTCAGATCAGGCCCGATTTCACGGCGTAGGCCACGGCGTGGCTGCGGTTGCGCAGGTTGAGTCGCGCCGTGACGTCGTGAATGATGTTCTTGATCGTCCGCTCCGAGTAGGCCAACGTGCGGGCGATGGCCGCGGTGTCTTCGCCGGCGGCGAGCATCTTCAACACCTCGACCTCGCGGTCCGACAAGCCGGCAGGGCCAATGCCACGTGGCGCCAGAACCTCGCGCTGCAACCGACCGAACTGGGTCATCAGCCGACCGAGCAGATCGGGTGCCAGCGTGCCGTCTCCGCCCGCTGCTGCGGTGACGGCCGCACACACACGCCCCGAGGTCGCTTCCTTGCGGCGCAACACGCCACAGGCCCCGACCTCGACGGCGACCATCAAGCTGGCATCGTCGAGCACGCCGACCACCAACACGACCCGCGGGCAACCGTTGCGCTGGATGGCCCGTATGGTCCGGCAGGCGGCGTCGTCGACCGAGTCGACGATCACGACGGCGACCACGGCGTCGTCGATCTGGCTGGCCTCGACGACGTTGACCTCGGTCTGGCCGCGCAGTTGCGTCTGCATGCCGGCCTGTGAGATGGCGTCGTCGCTGTAGACGAAGACCCGAATCCTGGTTCCCATCGTGACCCTCATTTCCACTCGCCTGTGTCCCTTGTTGACCACTGAGAGTCTGATGTATCCCGGGTTGATACCGCTCCACGCAATTTCCACAACGGCTCCACACCGCGAGTTCTCCCGCGAGGGCAAGCCGTCGTGCCCGTTCGGGCAGATCGCTCGACCCAAGGTGACGGTTGTCGAGCCATCGACCGAACGCGGCTCGACGCTTACTGTTGCTCGGATGGGAGCCAGCACATCGTTGTCAACGACCGAACTCACCGTCGCACCCGGTGCCGAGACCCGCACGACGTTGCGGGTACGCAACACCGGTGGAGTGGTTGATCAGTTCGATCTCATCGTCCTCGGTGGCGCGGCGGGCTGGGGGAGTGTCGAGCCGCCGTCGCTTTCGTTGTTCCCCGGCGCCGAGCAAACCGTCGACGTCGTGTTTCGCCCGGCCAAGATCTCGTCGATCACCGCTGGCCGCACGACCTTTGCGGTAAAGGCGGCGTCGCGTGAAGACGTCGAGGGCTCATCGGTCGAGGAGGGTGTGATCGACGTCCTGGCCTTCGATGATCGCACGGCGGAATTGATCCCGCGCACGTCGAAGGGGAAGCGATCGGCTGCCCACGATCTCGCTGTCGACAACCGCGGCAATGCGCCGATCAACGTCGGGTTCGCCGGTCTCGATCCGGAAGGAACCCTGCTGTTCGAGTTCGAACCCCCGCACTTGAGCGTCGAGCCCGGTACCGCCCAGTTCGCCAAGGTCAAGGTCAAGCCCGCCCGCTACTTCTGGCGCGGACCCAACAAGACCCTGCCGTTCACCGTCAGCGCCGACGAGGAGGGTCACGCACCGCTGATGGTCGACGGCACGATGGTGCAGTTGCCGATGCTGCCGAAGTGGTTCTGGAAAGCAGTGTTGGCCGCGCTGGCCGTGCTGCTGCTGCTCGTGATCTTGTGGTTCGCGCTGGTCAAGCCGCAGATCAAGACGTCGGCCCAGGAGGCAGTCAAGCCGATCGACAATCGCCTCGACGCCGCCAACATCCCCGAACTTCCCGCCGGTGGCGGTGGCGCCGGTGGCGGTGGCGGTGGCGCCACTCCTACGACCACGACCCCCATTGCCAGCCCGGTTCCCACAACAGTCCCCGCCGGTTCGGCGTCGGGCTCTGCGTTCGGTGATCCGTTCGACATCCGCCTCGAGGTGCAGTCGGGCACAGGCACCAGCGCCAGCTACGCGGTACCCGAGGGCCAAACCTTCGCGCTCACCGACATCGTCTTGCAGAATCCCCAAGGAGACACGGGTCGGTTGACCCTCAGTCGCAACAACACCGTCTTGTTGGAACTCAGTTTGGAGAACTTCCGGGTCAACGATCTGCACACGATCTCGCCATACATCATCAAAGGCGGAGAGAGTGTGACCATGACGATCACGTGCACGACACCGGGCCCAGGCGCGTCGCAGTGTGTCGACGCCGCGTTGCTGTCGGGCTTCCAGAAGTAGCCCACTCCCGCTCCGCCTCCGCCCACCGCGCACGCTGCGGTGCCCGGGCAGTCAGCCGCGGACGATCAGCGACGGGAAGTTGGGCAGTGCCGGGTTTTGGCTGGTGGGCGGGTGCATGGTCGCGTCGACCACCAGGCCGGGGGTGGTCACGCCGGTGAACAGACCGGGTTGATCGACGGCGGTCAGGGTTCGCGGGCCGGGGATCTCGTCGGGGCGGACCGGAACCTGGATGCTGGCGTTTCCGGAACCGTCGGTGGTGCCGTTGAACACCACGGAGTCACCGACCCACTGGACCTGGATCGGTAGGTTTGCTGGAAACCCGGCCCCGACGGCGATGGTCACCTCGCCGAGTTCGACCACGTTGGGCAACAGGCGCAGCGTTGGCTGATCGAGCCCGGTGCCTTCGATGTTCGCCGTTGCCGAGGCAGTGGGTGATCCTGCCGTCAGCGCCGCCACCCGAGTACCCGCTGCGGCTGGGGTGAAGACCACGGTGACGTCGCAGCCCGCGCCGGGCGGGAGGTTGGCGCCGAGGCAACTGTTCGACACGATCGTGAAATCCGCGGCGTTCGCTCCCGAGATCGACACGTCGGCGATCGGTGCGGACCGCGTGCCGGTGCTGGTCACGACGAAGTTGTTCGGTTCCGAGGCGAGGCCGACGGTCGCCGCGCCGAACGAGCCGGGGTTGGGGGTGATCGTCAGCGCGGCCGTCGTCGGGGCCGTTCTCGGCACAGTGGTGGTGGTGGTGCCCGTGGTCGTGATCGTGATCGTGGTGGTGGTGCCCGGGGTCGTGGTCGTGGTGATCACCGGCACCGGCACGCCGCTGCCGGCGAGGCCGCCCGAGGCGCTGATCGCCGCGAATCCGGTTTCGGTCAGGGTCAGCGAGCCCGCGCGAGGGCCGGCTGCCGACGGTTTGAAGGTCACCTCCACCGTGCACGACTGACCTGGCGGCAGGTAGATGTTGACGGCACAACTTCCACCACCGACGACCGTGAAGTCACCGCCGGCGGCGATCGACGCCGGCAGGAAGCTGGAGATACCGGTGTTGGTGACCGTGGCGGACAGCACCCCGGAGGTGCTGCCCACCTGCACGCCGCCGAAGTCGAGTGGCGTGACCGCAACCGATGCCGGCCGACCGATCACGTAGACGTTCTCGTCGGTGTCGATCGGCGGCGTAGTCGACGATCCGCCGGTCTGCAGTTCGGCGTTGAACCGAGACGCGAAGGCGACCCAACGTCCATCGCGGCTGATCGCGGGCGTGGAAGACCCCGGTGTGTTTGCGACG
>JANNHY010000151.1:0-9883 GCA_031404635.1 Ilumatobacteraceae bacterium | reverse complement strand
GATGAGCGTCGCCGTGCAGCAGATGGTCCTGCAGAAGGCGGCCGGTGTCGCGTTCACGTTGAACCCCACCAACGGCGACCGTTCGACGATCGTCATCGACTCGTCGTTTGGGCTCGGCGAGCCCGTAGTTTCGGGCACTGTCACCCCCGACAACTACATGATCGACAAGGTCGTCTTCGAGATCACCAGACGAACTGTGTCGGCAAAGGAACTGGAGTGCTGCGTGGAGCATGACCACATCGTCGACAAACCGCTCGGCGCCGATCGCAGTACCTCGCCGAGCCTCACCGACGACGAGATCAAGGCGATCGCCCGGCTGGCGCGCCGGGCGGAGAAGCACTTCGGCCGCCCGCAAGACGTCGAATGGGCAGTCACGATCGGTGGCGACGGCCAGCCGACCGTGCATCTCCTGCAAAGCCGACCGGAGACGGTGTGGAGCAACAAGCCTCGCCAGGTCAGCCAGGGAGTACACACAGGGGTCGAGGGGGTCGTCAGCAATCTGCTGAGGCCCGTGCACGTCAAGCCGTAACCACGAACATCACAGTCAACACATCAATCCAATGGGGGGAATCTCAATGACCAAGGACCGTTTCGACAGCCCGTTTTCCATCACTACGCCGCCGGGCGCCGAGGGCTGGGAGGACTTGTACCCGTACCACCTGCTGTTCAGCGAGGCCCGCAAGCAGTACGACGACTCGATGTTCTGGTTCCGCGACGCCATCCATCTGCCGACGGTTCTGCCGCCGTTCGACATCAGTCTGGTCGAGTACGCCTTCGCCTCGCTGGGTTCGTACAACAGCCGCCACTACATCGTTCCGCCGGCGATGGGCATCGACATCCGCATCCTCAACGGCTGGTTCTACCTGTCACCGGTTCCCGTGGCCGACCCCAACGACATCCCGGGCCGCGTCGAGCATTTCATGCAGCGCGCCGGCCATTATTTCGCCAACTGGGATGCCATCGAGGCGGAGTGGATCGTCAAGGCCAAGGTCGTGATCGCCAAGCTCGAAGCATTGAGCTTCGAGCCACTTCCCGACATGGTCGATCTCGACGTCGTCACCGGCCATGTCGGCCGCAGCAATGTGTACGACCTGCAACACGGTTACCACGAACTGGTCGACCTCTCCTTGGAGCTGTGGCAGTTGCATTTCGAGATGCTCAACCTCGGCTACGCCGCGTATCTGGACTACTTCGGGTTCTGCAAGCAGGTCTTCCCCAACATCCCCGACCTGTCGATCGCCAAGATGGTCGCCGGGATCGAGGTCGACCTGTTCCGCCCCGACGAGGAGTTGCGCCGTCTGGCTCGCCTGGCGGTCGGCAGCGGCCTCGGCGACATCGTGTGCGAGGGCAGTGTCGACCAGGCGCTGGCCGCGGTGAAGGGTGCGGCCGGTGGCGAAGCCTGGCTGACCGAGTACGCCAAGGCGCAGTATCCATGGTTCAACTATTCCAACGGCACCGGCTTTTACCACACCGATGCGGTGTGGGCCGAGCGTCTCGACATCCCGTTCTCGTTCATGCGCGGCTACATCCGCAAGCTGCAGGCGGGGGAGGAGATCGACACCCCCCAGGAGGCAGTGATCGCCGAACGCGATCGTGTCGCCTCCGAGTACATCGATCTGCTCGACGGCGACGACAGGGCCAACTTCGAGGCCAAGCTCGGCCTCAGCCGCACGGTGTTCCACTACGTCGAGAACCACAACTTCTACGTCGAGCACTGGGGCATCAGCGTGATGTGGCGCAAGATGCGCGAGTTGTCGAGCGTCTTCATCAAGGAGGGGTTCTGGAGCGACGCCGACGACATCTTCATGCTCAAGCGCGACGAGATCCCTAACGCGATCAGCGACATGACGTTTGCCTGGGCCGCCGGAGTCGCGCCTCGCGGACCGTCGTACTGGCCCGACGTGGTTGCCAAGCGGCGGGCGATCATGGCCGCCTGCCAGGCCTGGGATGCGCCGCCGGCACTCGGTGCGCCTCCCGAAGTGGTCACCGAGCCGTTCACGATCATGTTGTGGGGCATCACCAGCGACTCGATCCAGAAGTGGCTGGGCGGCGTCAGCGCCGATGGCGGCCTCAGCGGCTTCGCCGCATCCCCGGGTGTGGTCGAGGGCGTCGCCCGCGTGCTCACCAGCGCCGAGCAGGTCTCGGAGATCGAAGACGGCGAGATCCTCGTCGCGCCGGTCACGGCGCCGTCGTGGGCACCGATCTTCCGGCGGATCGCCGCGACCGTCACCGATTCGGGCGGCATGATGAGCCACGCCGCCATCGTCTGTCGCGAGTACGGACTACCGGCGGTCACCGGGACGGCGTTCGCCACCAAGTCGATCAAGACAGGCATGCGCCTGCGCGTCGACGGTGACAACGGCGTCGTGACGATTCTCGACTGATTGGTCTCTGCTCGGCGCGGAGCGGCGAGGATGGCTCGGTACGAGGTTTACTCGATGTCGGCGTCCGCTGGCTCGGCTGACGCGAAGGCGACGACGACGATCCGTTCCTGCGTGCCGCGCACGACCGTCAGGTTCAATGTCTCACCGGCGACGGCCAGTGCGTCGTGCAACGCCTCGATCGAGACGAGTGCAGTGTCGCCGGCTGCCACCAGCAGGTCGCCCTCAGCGATGCCTGCGTTCGCCGCAGGTCCGCCGGGCTCGACGCCACGAACGAGGAGGCCGTCGCGTGCGGGCAAGCCGACCGATGCACGAAGCTTGGCGGCGACGGGAGGCGGCGCCAGGGCGACACCGAGGCGCCGGCGCACGACCGACTTGCCGGCCGCCAGATCTTCGATGGTCGACCGCATCGCCGCGTCGATCGGACGGGCGACGTAGAACCCGCGCCCTGTGCGGTGCGTGTTCAACCCGAGAACCCGACCGTAGGCATCGGCGACCGGACCGCCGGAGGCGCCGCGAACGAGCGGGGCGGTGTGTTCCACACCGCCGTACACCTGGCGGCCGCGAGGGCCCTGGAACGCCAGATCGATCGATGAAACCATGCCGAACGAGATCCGAGTTCGATGACCACCGCGGCTCAGGGCGAAGACGACATCGCCCGGTTCGGGCATTCGTTCGGCCCATGTCGCCGGCGCGATCGAACCGGTGTCGACCGCCAGCACGACGAGATCGCCGTCCTCGTCGGCGCCGGTGATCGAGCCCTGCTCGTCGCGACCGTCGGCGAAGCTGACGAGCGTGGTGCGGTCGCGGAGATTGTGAATGTTGGTCAGTACCTTGCCGGCCCCGATCACAATTCCGCTCCCGCGACCGTCCTGGCCGATACTGACGATGGCATCGCCGAGCTCGCTGAGCACCGAACGGGCGGTCGTCGATAGATCCTCGATCACAGACATGGTTACTTGCTCCTTACTTGCTTTTTAGTAGTTACTACTTATCTACAAGTAACTTAGTGATCTTGACAGGCATTCGCAACCGTCCCCACTCGCCGGCCCTACACGAACAAGACTCGCGGACGATGTCGGCCAGCCTCGCCACCGCCCTTGCCGTGATTGGCGACCGCTGGACATTGCAGGTCGTCGCCGCTCTGTTCGATCGACCGAAGCGATTCGGAGAGCTCGCCGAGACACTTGCGGGGATCTCTCCGAACGTGCTCACCACGCGACTCCGCCAACTGGAGCGCGGGGGGCTCGTGGTCGCCAGTCCCTACAGCCAACGACCGGTCCGCCTCGCCTATGCGCTCAGCGACACCGGGCGCGAGTTGGGCGGCGCGATCTCACTTTTGTCGGCGTGGGGCGCACGCCAGACCGGTGACAGCGAAGGCCCAGTGCACGGTTCGTGTGGCACGCCGCTGGAGACTCGCCTCTATTGCCCGACGTGCGAACGACCCGCCGACGACGCAAGTAGCGAACCCGTCCATTGGATTTGACGAGTCGCCGCTCAATCGTTGTGATGCAACGCTGCATTGAGGCCGACCCAGGCGACCGAGCGGGGTATCGCCTCGACAGCCCCGGTTTGGCTGTTGCGCCGATACAGCAGGCCGCCGGCACCGCTGAGTTGGCGAGCCTTGACGATCGCGCCGTCGGGCATCTTGACCAACGTGCCGGCGGTGACATACAGGCCGGCCTCGACCACACACTCGTCGCCGAGGCTGATACCGATGCCGGCCTCGGCGCCGAGCAGGCAGCGCTCGCCGATCGTGATCTGATCTGTGCCACCACCGGACAACGTTCCCATTATCGAGGCACCGCCGCCGATGTCGCTGCCGTCGCCGACGAGCACGCCAGCAGAGATGCGGCCCTCGACCATCGATCGGCCCAGCGTGCCGGCATTGAAGTTGACGAACCCTTCGTGCATCACCGTGGTGCCCGGCGCCAAGTGGGCGCCGAGGCGTACCCGGTCGGCGTCGGCAATCCGCACTCCGGTCGGCACGACGTAGTCGGTCATCCGCGGGAACTTGTCGAGGCCGTGCACGGTCAGGATCCCCCCGGTGGATCGCACGCGCCATCGAACCTGGTCGACCTGGTCGATCGCAACCGGGCCGAGGTTGGTCCAGGCAACATTGGTCAGTAGCGCGAAGGCACCGTCGAGGTTGATGGTCCGCGGCTTGCACAGCCGGTTCGACAGGAGATGGAGCCGGAGGTAGACATCACCTGCCGACATCGGCGCGGCATCGAGGTCGATCGACATCTCCACGGTGCGCACGTCGACCTGACGCGTTTCGTCGTGTCGTTGGGCCGAGGCGAGTTCGACGACGGTCGTGGATTTTCCGATGCCACCGAGACCGAGGTCGGGATACCACGCGTCGAGCACCGAGCCGTCGGCCGCGATCGTCGCCAGGCCGCGCCCCCACGCAGTTCGATCCTCACTCACCTACATCACCTCCGGACGCAACGTCGGGAAGAGAATGATCTCCTTGATCGAATGTACCCCGGCGATGACCATGGCCACGCGGTCCATGCCGATGCCGAGCCCACCCGTTGGTGGCATCCCGTACTCCAGCGCTCGCAAGTAGTCCTCGTCGACCGTTCCCGCCTCGGCGCTGCCGGCGTCGCGGGCAGCCTGTTCGTCCTCGAAGCGGGCCCGCTGTTCGACGGAATCGTTCAACTCGCTGTAGCCGTTGGCCAATTCGTGCCCACCGACGAACAGTTCGAAGCGCTCAGTCAGCGACGGATCGTTGCGATCGGTCCTGGCCAGTGGCGAGATCTCGACGGGGTGTCCGGTGACGAAGGTGGGGTGTATCAGCGCCGATTCCGCTGTCGCCTCGAACAACTCCTCGATGATCTTGCCGCTGCCCCAAGCCGGCCTGTAGTCGACACCATGCTGGTCAGCGAGCGCCCGTATCGCCTCGACGGGCATCGACGGATGAACCGCGGTGCCGATCGCCTCGCTGGTCAGATCGATCATCCGTGCTCGGCGCCACGGTTCCTTCAGATCGACCTGATCGTCGCCGATCGTCACCACCGACGTGCCGGTCGCATCGATGGCAGCCTGGGTGATCAGCCGCTCGGTGATGTCGATCATCTCGGAGTAGTCGGCAAAGGCCTGGTAGAGCTCCATCATCGTGAACTCGGGGTTGTGGCGTGTCGAGATGCCCTCGTTGCGGAAGATCCGACCGATCTCGAACACCCGCTCCATGCCGCCGACGATGAGCCGCTTGAGGTGCAACTCGAGGGCGATGCGCAGGTACAACTGCATGTCGAGGGTGTTGTGGTGGGTGACGAACGGTCGGGCGTGGGCGCCGCCGGCCTCGAGGTGCAGCACCGGCGTCTCGACCTCGATGAACCCTTCCGAGTGCAGCGTGCGACGGAAACTGGCGATGATCTCGTGTCGGATGCGGAAAGCGCGGCGGGCGTCGTCGTTGACGATCAGGTCGGCGTAGCGCTGGCGGAATCGCGTATCGATGTCGGTCAGCCCGTGCCACTTGTCGGGCATCGGTCGCACCGCCTTGGCGAGCAGTTCCACTCGGTCGACCTTGACGCTGAGTTCACCTTTACGAGTGGTCATCACGGTCCCTTCGATTCCCAGCCAATCGCCGAGGTCGAGTTCGCCGAAGGCCGCGAAACCGTCGTCGCCGATCACTGCCTTGGACACGAACAACTGCACCTCGCCGCTGCGGTCGAGCAACGTCGCGAAAATCAGCTTGCCCTGCTCGCGGCAGCGCATCATCCGCCCGGCAACGGTGACTCGGTGGTCGGTCTCGGTGCCGGGCGCCAACGTGCCGAACGCGTCGCGCACCTGGTCGAGCGAGTGTGAGCGATCGAACCGGTAGGGATACGGGTTGGTGCCGGCGTCGCGCAGGGCCCGGAGCTTGTCGAGCCGCTGGGCCTTCTCGGCCGCCAGACCGCTGCCGGTGATGCCTCGTTCGACATCGGGTTCTTCGTGGCTCACAAGGCCAAGACGGTATCGCTTCGGCGATGCCGGCCGCGAGCCGATTCCGTTCTCGTTGGTAGGTTGGTTTGCCACATGCTCCCAACTCGACTGAAA
The DNA here is from genome assembly GCA_031404635.1 of Ilumatobacteraceae bacterium. GTDB lineage: Bacteria > Actinomycetota > Acidimicrobiia > Acidimicrobiales > Ilumatobacteraceae > JAENVT01. The sequence continues at coordinate 3,458 of JANNHY010000151.1, read as the reverse complement.
CGAACCGCCTCGCTGCTGCTCGTCGCCTCGGCGGCGTGGGCGGCCGTTCCTGGTTCGGCCGAAGGCCCGGTCGCCGTTATCGTCGGCGCAGCCACGGTTGCCGCCCCGGCTCGCAACATCAGTGTGCCGGGCGATCTGGTGTCGATCTACAACTTCGGCCCGTTGCAGCCCGCAGTTGCCGATGCAGCCATCGACGCCGCTGTGGATGCCGGTGCGTGGGGCGTTGTCGGGCGCGGGTTCGGGATTGGTCTCGCTCGGGTGACCCGCGTGGGCGCTGTCGTGCGGCAGGCTCCAGACCCCTACGGGTCGTGGTACTTCCCGACGTCAGTCACGGCGTTGCCGCTCGATTCGCTCGGCGCGGCGATGGGCCGTGAGGTGTCGAAGATCGTCAGCCTCGGCCAGGTGGTGGTGGGTCAGACGTCGGCAAATCTCAGCGGCGTACAGTCCGGCGACGTGCTCGATCTGGTCGCCGCCGATGGGTCGATCGCCCAGTTCCTGGTCGGGCGGGTAGCCCCCGACGCGGAGGTCGGCGGCACCGAGATCGTGATGTCGACCGCCCAAGCCGACGTGCTCGGGGCAACGCGTCCGACCAGCGTGCTGATCTACGGTCAGTTCGATCGCGGCCGCCTCGACTCGGCGCTGGCGACCCGGGGCATCAGCACGGATCCGAAGATCCGCGTTCGGAGATCGTGGGATCCCTTCGATCCCGATGCCACCATCGGCCTCGCCAGGACCAAGACGCTGCTCGGTCAGTTCGCCTACACCGTGACCGCCAGCGGCGCAGTCTTCGTCGACGACGCCTGGAGTTCCGCCTACATTCCCGATACACGGGAGTTGTACCCGACTGGCATCAGAGCCCAGTGCAACAACAGGATCAAGGCCGATCTCACGGCCGCGCTGCAAGCCGTCGTCAACGCCGGTCTCGCGGGCGCGATCGATGTCACCAACGCCAATACCTACGGTGGCTGCTTCGGCCCGCGGTTCAGCCGGATCGTCGGCACGCAGTTGGGCTCGCTGTCGCGCCACACCTGGGCGCAAGCCCTCGACACCAACACCGTGTCGAATTGCCAAGGCTGTGTACCGCAGATGGACTGTCGCGTCGTGCGGATCTTCCGGGCGCACAACTTCGCCTGGGGCGGCAACTTCTTGAATCCCGACGGCATGCACTTCGAGTGGGTGGGCGAGCCGCGCAACACCTACCAGTACGCGTCGAGGTACTGCCCCAACATGCCCAGTGGCGGGATCGAGTCGTTCGGGGTCATACGCGACAATCGCGGTGCCATGTTCGCCAACGACGGCTGGTCGCTCGCCAGCGACTGAGCGCCGATAGCCTAACGTCTCGGTGGCAACTCGATTCGTGATCATCGGCGGCGGGCCCGCTGGAAATACCGCGGCCACATACGCTGCCCGCCTCGGAGCCGAGGTGACGATGATCGAGCGTGACGTCATCGGCGGCGCCGCCCATCTGTGGGATTGCATCCCGTCGAAGACGATGATCTCGACGGGAGGGGCGATGAGCTTCACGCGCCGGATCCACGGCATGGGGCTGGAGCAACAAGACGCCGAGGTCGACATCGAGGCCTTGACCAGCCGGATCGAGGGGATCAAGGGCCGGCTTCAGCAGGGCGTCATCAGGCTGTTGGAGAGCCAGGGGGTGCAGCTCCTGCTCGGCAAAGCACGATTGCTGAGTGATCACGACATCGAGGTGACCACCGCGGACGGGACTCGCTGCATCCCCGCCGACGGCATACTGATCGCCACCGGCTCGCGCCCACGCATCCCTGACTGGTGCACGACCGACGGCGAGCGGATCCTGACGACGCGCGAGTGCTACCCGCCGTCGATCTTCCCCGAAAGCATCACGGTGATCGGCTCGGGTGTCACCGGCGTCGAGTTCGTCCACATGTTCAGCAGCTTCGGCGCCAAGGTCACCCTGGTAGTCAGCCGCCAGCAGGTGCTCCCCCAAAAGGACCCGGAAGTTGCCGCCGTACTCGAAGCCGACTTTCTCCAGCGTGGCGTGCATCTGTTGAAGGGCGCTCGGGCTACGGCGATCGATCGCCACGGAGATGCGGTCGTCGTGCGCTGCGACGACGGCCGGGTGGTGCACAGCTCGCACGCGGTCTTGGCGATCGGTTCGATCCCCAACAGCGACGGGCTCGGGCTCGACTCGGCAGGTGTCGAGGTCGACAAGGGTGGCTTCGTGACCATCAATCGTCACTGCCAGAGCAACGTGACGCATATCTACGCAGCGGGCGATGTCAGCGGGAAGCTTCCGCTGAGCAGCGTTGCCGCGATGCAGGGCCGCAAGGTTGCCGAGCACGTGATGGGGCTGCAAAAGGTCGCTCACCGTCATCTCGACTACGACAAGGCCGCCAGCGCGATCTTCACCGAACCCGAGATCGCCGACGTCGGCCTCGCCGAGGCTGAGGCGTTCGCCGAGGGCCGCAAGATCCGGGTCACCAAGGTGCCTTTCAGTGCCACCCCGAAGGCTCTGATCAACAACGACTTTCGCGGCTTCGTCAAGATCATCAGCGACCCGGCGACCGGCGTGGTGCTGGGCGGGTCGATCGTCGGCCGACACGCGGCCGAATTGATCAGCGTCATCGCCCTCGCCGTCACCGCCAACTTGAAGGTCACCGACATCGTCGAGAGCCTGCTCGTTCACCCTGCACTGGCCGAGGCGCTGGCTGAAGCGGCGGAGTGATGTTCCCCGCCGGCGACGAGGTCGCCCACCCCGCGGTGCCGGCCGGCTTGACCTTGGCGCCGATCAGTCGACGCATCGGCGGGCTGATCCTCGATCAGGGCATAGTCGCCCTGCCCGTGGTTCTCGTCGTGATCGCTTTCGGGTACAAACCGAGCGACACGGTGACGTCTGATTCGTGGGTGATCTTCAACATCGCTCTCACATCGGTGGCGTTCGTCTACGAGACAGTGATGATCGCTCTGCTCGGGCGTACCGTCGGCAAGATCGCCCTCGGCACTCGAGTCATCCGCCTCGCCGACGGCGGTCGTCCCGATTGGTCGGTGGCTGTCATGCGGGCGCTCGTCCCACTCTCCCTCGGCGCCATTCCACGGGTCGGTCTACTCCTCAGTGTGCTTGTCTACTCACTGGCGCTGTGGAACCCACTTCGCCAAGGACTGCACGACAAGGCGGCCGGCACGCTGGTCGTGCGCAATTGAGAGGTCAGGCGATGACGACCACCACGTCGCCGGCGCCGACGGTGTCGCCGGCTTTGACCTTGATCTCTTTCACGGCGCCGGCCTTGTCGGTGGTGATCTGATTCTCCATTTTCCTCGCTTCCAGGACCACGACGGCCTGACCGGCCACGACAACCTGTGCGATCTCGACCAGGACCTTGACGATGGTGCCCTGCATCGGAACCTCGACATTGCCGGATCCGCTCGCAGCAGCACCGCTGCCGCTCGATGAGCGTTTCTTCTTGGCCGCTTTGGCCGGG
>JANNHY010000150.1:0-1973 GCA_031404635.1 Ilumatobacteraceae bacterium | reverse complement strand
GTTAGACCCGTGCGATGAGACATGAGCCGTCGGAGGACGCACATCTCTCATCGCCGGCGAAGGCCGGCCGGGTGCGGTGAGAGATGAGCCGTCGGAGGACGCACATCTCTCATCGCCGGGTTGGGGCGGGTGGCGGCCGGGAAGGGCTATCGCTAACTGAACCGCATTGCCGCTAGTGGAGTGCGGCTGTAAGGGTCAGACCGATCACGGCAGTTATCGCTTCGAACCAGAATCGAGTGGGAAGCCTTCGATTCATCTGCGGATCCTCTCGGTGTGGATGCTGCAGCTTATGAGTCCGAGCCCATCGAGTGGCAGGATTCAGCCCGTGCCGACCGTTGATCCGAGGTTTCTGAGTCAGATCCGCTATCGCTGCATCGGGCCGTCCCGCGGTGGGCGGGTGGTGGCGGTGGCCGCCGACCCGAAGCACCAGTCGGTCTTCTATTTCGGCGCCGTCGCCGGCGGCGTGTGGAAGACCGACGACGCCGGCCAGTACTGGGAGAACGTGACGGATGGTTTCCTCACCACCGCATCGATCGGTGCGTTGGCGGTCGCGCCCTCCGACGGGAACCTCATCTACGCCGGCACCGGAGAATCGACGATCCGTATCGACGTCACCCACGGCGACGGCATCTACAAGTCGACCGATGCCGGCGTGACCTGGCGGCACATGGGCCTCACCGAGTCACGTCACATCGGGGAGATTCGTGTCCACCCTGACGATCCCGACCTCGTATACGTCGCCGCGCTCGGCCACGCATCCAAGGACAACCCCGAGCGCGGCCTCTATCGATCGAAGGATGGTGGCGAGAACTGGGAGCTCGTGCTGCATGTGAGCGAACGTGCCGGCGCCGTCGACGTGTCGCTCGACCCCAACAACCCGAGAATCGTCTTCGCGACCATCTGGCAGACCCGCCGCACGTTCTGGTCGATCGACAGCGGTGGACCGGACAGCGGTCTGTGGCGGTCCCGAGACAGCGGTGACACGTGGGAGAGCATCGGCAACCACCCCGGCATGCCCGGCGGCACCCTCGGCAAGATCGGTGTCGCGGTTTCGCCGGCACGCTCCGGTCGGGTGTTCGCGATCGTCGAAGCCGAGGGCCGCAAGCGCGGCCTGTATCGTTCCGACGACATCGGCGAGACCTGGCAGAAGGTTTCCTCGAAGCCCGATCTCGGCTGGCGCCCGTGGTACTACCAGCACGTCATCGCCCACCCCACCGATGCCGACGAGGTGTTCGTCATGAACATGAAGGCATGGAAATCGATCGACGGCGGCAACACCTTCGAAGAGTTCCACACACCTCATGGCGACAACCACGCGCTGTGGATCGATCCAACGAACCCCGACCGCATGATCGGTTGCGACGACGGCGGGGCCTGGGTGTCGTTCAACGCCGGCACGTCGTGGTCGACGATCTACAACCAACTGACTGCGCAGTTCTACCACGTGGCCACCGACGACCAATTTCCCTACATGGTGTACGGGTCGCAGCAGGACAACTCGAGCATCGCGGTGCCCAGCCGGACCGGGCTCGGTGCCATCAACTGGGCCGACTGCTACGCGCCGGGTACCGCCGAGAGCGGGTACGTCGCACCCAAGCCCGGCGACCCGAACATCGTGTACGTGGGTGCGATCGGCAGCTCGCCCGGGGGAGGCGAGTCGCTCCAGCGCTACGACCACACCACCAAGCAGGTCCAGCTGGTCAATGTCTGGCCGGAGGCCTACCACGACGGCAACACCGCTGACGTCCGCTTCCAGTGGACCTACCCGATCGTGTTCTCACCTCACGACAGCAATGTGCTCTACACCGGTGGCAACAAGGTGTTCCGCACGATGGATGAGGGACACAGCTGGGAGACCATCAGCCCCGACCTCACCTACGCCGACCCCGACACGATGGGGGTGTCCGGACCTCTGACCATGGACACCGCCGGCGCGGAGATGTATGCGACGATCTTCTCGTTGATGGTGTCGG
>JANNHY010000149.1:0-11451 GCA_031404635.1 Ilumatobacteraceae bacterium | reverse complement strand
GTTAGACCCGTGCGATGAGACATGAGCCGTCGGAGGACGCACATCTCTCATCGCCGGCGAAGGCCGGCCGGGTGCGGTGAGAGATGAGCCGTCGGAGGACGCACATCTCTCATCGCCGGGTTGGGGCGGGTGGCGGCCGGGGAGGGCTATCACTAACTGAACCGCATTGCCCCTAGCCCCAGCAAGATGGCTATCGCAGCGCGGCAACGACGGCGGCATTGAGCGCGGCGTGCACGTCGACGTTCTCTTTGCGATTGGAGACGACCCGGACCACACACGTGTCGGGCTCCTCGAAGGCGGCGGCGAGGTCCTGCGCGGTCTCGGCCGTGTAAGCGCGAAGCCCGAGAGCACGAGCGACCTCGACAATGTCGGTGCCGTGTGGAGTGCCGAACAACTGCTCGAATCGGTCGGCAGGCAGGGCCACCGCTTGAGGGAGGAAAGAGAAGATCGCCCCACCGTCGTTATCGATGACGACGATCGCCAGATCGAGACCACGCGAAGGCAAGGCGAACAGCGACGAGAAGTCATGGCAGAAAGCGACGTCGCCGAGCAGCACGGTCGTTGGTGCACCACTGCCGATCGTTACACCGATGGCAGTGGCGATGACCCCATCTATTCCGTTGGCGCCGCGATTGGCATGAACGGTGATGTCATCTCGCGGAGTGCCGAACCATTCGACATCGCGCACCGGCATCGACGAGGCAACGACGAGCCGACCACCAGCGGGCACACCGGCCGTGATCGCCCGGGCCGTGCCCGGCTCCGATAGCTGCTGCTCTGTGCTCAGCGCAGCGTCGAGTACTGCGCGAGCGGTGCGGTCGGCGCCGAGCCACCCATCCATCCAGGCGCTGTCCCGGCGGACTGATACCTCGGCTGCAAGTCGTGTGCACAGCTCACCGATAAGCGCATGCACCTGACGTGCCCCGACCAAGTTGGGATCGGAGACCAGCCCGACCGGTGACACGGCGACGTGTTTGGCGCCCGAGCCGGCCAACCACTGGGCCAGTACCTTCGAGGCCGGTGGCATCCCCAGTTGCAGCACCGCTGTGGGGCAGTTGGCGGTTGCGAAACCGGCATGACGCAGCAGCGCATCGAACCGCACGACCGCCGCATCGAGCATCTGACAACCCGACAGCGGGTCGGCCAGCACCGGCCAGCCGGTTGCCTCGGCGAGGGCCTGCACACAGCGAGGTTCATCGACGCCGCTGCCGGCGACGATCACACCGCGGGGCGTGTCGAACAAACCGACCATCCCGTCGATGTCGATTGGTCGCGGCGACGGCGACTCGACGGGTTTCGCATCGGGCAACTCGCCCGCCAAACCAAGTAGCGGTTCGCGAAACGGCAGGTTGAGGTGAACTGGGCCGGGCGTATCGCGGGTAGCAAAGCCCCAAGCAGTCGCGGCGTTCGACCTCCAAGTGGTGCGCTGCTCCTCGAGCGCCACACCGGGATCGTGGAACCAGCGGACGGCGACGCCGTACAGCTCGGTCTGCTCGATGGTCTGCGGTGCACCGACACCGTGCAGCTCCGGCGGTCGATCGGCGGTCAGCACCAACATCGGTACGCCCGATTGATGGGCTTCGACCACCGCCGCATGGAAATGGGTTGCGGCAGTGCCGCTGGTACACAACAGCGCGGCAGGCAGGCCCGTGCCAAGGGCGATCCCGAGAGCGACGAACGATGCCGCCCGTTCATCGTGGAAGACATGAACGTCGATGTCGGGCCGCCCGGCGAGCGCCAACGCCAGCGGCGTGCTACGCGAACCGGGGGCGACGACGGCGTGGCGCAGCCCGTGGCGGACCCATTCGTCGACCAACGTGGCGCAGAACGTGGCCTGCACGTCCTGTGGCAGCGGGGTCATGATCGCCACGATACGGGCCTATCATCCAGCCTGTGCGCACGCTCGTCGAGGTCGAGATCTGGTCCGATGTCTGACTGGCGCCCCCTCGCCGGCAGGCTGACGGGATGGACATGCGGGCAAGGCCCACGGCTGGTCTTCGTCCACGGCTTCACCCAGACCGCCAACTCGTGGAAGCCGATCGCCGCCCACTTCGCCAGCGATGGTTACGAGTCGATCGTCGTTGACGCCCCGGGCCATGGCGAATCCACCAATGTGCGTGCCGACTTGCGCCGGGGGGCCGACATGTTGACCGCATTGTGCGGCTTCGGTGTGTATGTCGGGTACAGCCTGGGTGGACGGCTGTGCATGCACGCAGCCCTGATGTACCCCCACCTGGTCCACGGGCTCGCTCTCGTCGGCGCCTCCCCCGGTATCGCCGACGAGGGCGACCGGGCAGCCCGGCGCGCCGCCGACAACAAACTGGCGGACCACATCGAAGACGTCGGCGTCGAGGCGTTCCTCGACGAGTGGTTGGCCCGGCCGCTGTTCGCCGGGCTGACAGTCGACGACGAAGAGCGCGCTGACCGTCTGACCAACACGCCGGAGGGCTTGGCCAGCAGTCTGCGCCACGCCGGGGCCGGCGCGCAGGGTTCGCTGTGGCCACGCCTGCGCGAGCTGAACATGCCGGTCCTGACGATCGCCGGCGAGCACGACGAAAAGTTCACGGCCATCGGCCGGCAGATCGCGTCGTCGGTACCCCAGGGCCGTTCGGTCGGAATCACCGCGGCGGGCCACGCAGCCCACCTGCAGGACCCCGGTCAGTTCGCCGCAGTCTTGCAACTGTGGCTGAACGACATCAATTGGTGACGTTGATCGGCCCGAGTGCCAAGCCGACAGCGACCAACAACCCCACCACCAACTGCGTGCGGCCAGTCGCGGCGAGCACGGCAATGAGCTGCCTGCCTTCTGCCCCCTGCCGCACGGACCGGATCGGCGCTACGGCGACGACCAACCCGGCCAAGCCGATCGCAGTCCAGGAGCGCCAGACAACGGCGATGACTATGACCAGACCCGCGGTAGCGGCGACACAGCCGACGTACAGCCAGCGCGTTCGTCCGTCGCCGAGGCGCACGGCGAGTGTGCGCTTGCCGGATGCCCGGTCGGTGGGAATGTCGCGGAGATTGTTGACCACCAGCAAGGCACAGGCCATGAATCCCGCCACACATCCAGCAATCCAGCTGAGCGCCGGAAGACGCTCGATCACCACATAGGTCGTGCCGACGGTCGCCACGAGACCGAAGAACACGAACACGAAGAGTTCGCCCATGCCGAGGTAGCCGTAGGGCTTCGGCCCGCCGGTATAACCCCACCCGGCGAGCATCGCCACGAGGCCGACGACGATCAGCCACCAGGTAGTGGCCAGCACCAATATCAACCCGGCCAGTGCAGCCACTCCGAAAGCAACGAACGCAGCCAATTTCACCTGACCGGGCTGCGCAAGCCCACCGGCGACAAGCCGAGTCGGACCGACGCGCACCTCGTCGGTACCTCGAACTCCGTCGCTGTAGTCGTTCGCGTAGTTCACCCCGACCTGCAACGCGAGACTGACGACCAACGCCGGACCGACCCGCCACCACTCCGGCGACGGCCCGCCGACCGAGGCGCCTGCCCCGATCGCCACCGGCACAACCGCTGCCGGGAGGGTACGCGGGCGGGCACCGAGTATCCACCGATTCACGTCCGTCACCGTAGCCTTCTCGCCGTGGCGCACCTTGTGGCGATCGACCTTCCCGGTAGCGACCGTTTTGTCGAGGCTCTCCGCCGGATCTGGGATGCCGGAGACGCAGCGTTCCCGCTCGATCGACGCCTTCCGCCGGCAGCGCGCCAATCCATGCTCGCCGCGATCGCACCCGATCGGCTGATCGACGAGCATGGTGTACGCAATCTCGACGGGCACGGGGTCGAGCGCGGCGATGCCCTCGTCGTCGCCACCAGCGGCACCAGCGGTGCGCCACGAGGCGTGGTGTTGACGCACGACGCTGTGCTGGCGTCCGCCCGGGCAACGTCGGCCCGTCTCGCAGTGACCCGTGACGACACGTGGTTGGCATGCATCCCGTTGTCGCACGTCGGCGGCCTGTCGGTGGTGACGCGCGCGATGGTGACCGATTCGCAGCTGGTCCTCCACGACGGGTTCGATGCCGAGGCGGTCAATGCTGCGGCGCGTGACGGCGCGACCTTGGTCTCGTTGGTGCCGACAGCCCTGCGGCGTATTGATCCGACCGTATTCCGCCGAATCGTCCTCGGCGGTTCGCGTCCAACTGGTGATCCGCCGGCAAACGTTGTCACCACCTACGGGATGACCGAAACCGGCAGCGGTGTCGTCTACGACGGTTGCCCGCTGGACGGCGTCGAGACTCGTGTCGACTCGCAGGGCGAAATCTTCATCCGCGGCCCGATGCTGCTGCGCTGCTACCGCGACGGCTCCATCCCGTTGGTGGGTGGCTGGTTGGCGACGGGCGATCTCGGAGATATCGGTGACGACGGCCGGCTGATCGTGCACGGCCGGCGTGACGACCTGATCATCACCGGTGGTGAGAATGTCTGGCCGGCAGCGGTCGAGGAGGTGTTGGCCGGCCACCCTGGCGTCGCCGAGGTTGCCGTTGCCGGCGTGCCCGACCTCGAGTGGGGTGAACGAGTGGTCGCCTGGATCGTTCCGACCGACATCTCGACTCCGCCGACCTTGGCGTCGATTCGCTCCATTGCCGCCGAATCATTGCCAGCGTATATGGCACCCAAGGAACTTCGCCTCGCCGACAGCTTGCCGACGACATCGTCGGGAAAGGTTCGTCGACACGACCTACCGACCTGACCGAGTAAGGTCACCCGACATGCGGAGTGTTTGTTCGGAACCGGCGACGTTCTTGGTCGGAGCGGCCCTACGGTGAATTCCACTGACGTCACGGTTCGGCTCCCGCCGGCCTACTGGCGCTTGTGGACGGCAAGCACGATCTCCAACCTCGGTGACGGAGTGTTCATCGTCGCCCTGCCTCTGCTTGCGTCAAGACTCACGCGCAGTGAGTTGTCGATCTCGTTCATCGGAGTGGCCGCCGCACTGCCCTGGCTGCTGCTGTCGCTGCCGATCGGAGCCGTTGTCGACCGCATCGACCACCGCCTACTCATGGTGCGTGCGGATGTCTTCCGCGCTGCAACCGTCGGTGCGCTGACGATTGCGGTGGCGACCGGCGAGGCTCAGGTCTGGATGTTGTGGATCGCTGCGGGATGCCTGGGCGTCGCCGAGGTGGTATTCGACAATGCCTCACAAGCCATCGTGCCTTCGATCGTGCCGATCGAGATGCTCGAAAAGGCCAACGGTCGCCGGTTCGCGGCCGAGATTGCCGCCAACAGTTTCGTCGGCACACCCATCGGGAGTCTGCTGTTCGTCGTCGCCATGTGGCTTCCGTTCGGCTTCGACGCCGCTAGTTTCGCCATCGCTGCGGTGTTGGTCTTCAATCTCCGACTGGCGACGACGCCCCATCCGCCCGCTGCCACCAACACTCGGCCCCCCCTGCGCCTCGAGATCGCCGAAGGTCTGCGCTGGTTGTGGCGCCACCGGGTGCTGCGCGGTCTGGCGATCGCCGCCGGCCTGTCGGTGCTCGGCATGCAGATGACCGCGGCGATCTTCGTGCTCTTCGCCCAGGATCTGCTCCACCTCAGCGACCGCTGGTATGGCGCATTGATCGCGGTCGGCGCCGTGGGCGCCATTGCCGGCGGGATCGTCGCCGAGCGATTGGTAAGGAAGTTCGGCACGTTGTCGATCATCTACGGCACGGTCGTTGTCTGGGCGTTGTGCATGTTCGCCGAGGGCTTCTGGCCGCGCCTGTGGGTCAGTGCCGTTGCCACGGTGGCGATGGCGTTCGGAACCACGGTCTGGAACACCGTCACGGTCTCGCTCCGCCAGCGCATCGTTCCTGCGAATCTCTTCGGTCGGGTCAACAGCGTGTATCGCTGGTTGGTGTGGGGTTCGATCTCGATCGGTGCAGCACTCGGCGGCCTGGTGGCTCATCAGTTCGGTTTGCGAGCCCCGTTCTTCGTCGGCGCAGCGTTGGGCGTTGTCGCCTTGGTCACACTCTTTTTCTCGATCACGCCGCCCACGCTGGCCACCGTCGTCGAGGCGAGTACCCAACCTAACGTCGACGACACACCGCCGGCGATCGACACCGACCCGTGGTGACAGATGATGGCTAGTGCCGTGACCGCACTGGTACGCCCGCTTGGTCCACCATCTTGGCGGCGGTGGTTGTCATGCATTGAGCATGGCTGAACTGGTGAAGGTGCGTCGGCTTAGCGACGAGGAGGGCCGCACGTTGCAGCGGCTGGTGCGTCGAGGTGAGGGCAAAGGTCAGGCGAGCGTTGTCCGCTATCGGCGGGCGATGGTGATCTTGGCGTCGGCGGGTGGGAACACGGTGCCGGTGATCGCCAGGCTGGTCCAGACCTCTGAGGACCGCGTCCGCGAGGTGATCCACAACTTCAACCGGCTGGGGATGGTGTGCCTGGACCCCAAGTGGGCGGGTGGCCGTCCCCGCCGGATCACGAGTGACGACGAGGCGTTCATCGTCGAGACGGCCAAGGCTCGCCCTGAGAAGCTGGGGCGACCGTTCACTCGTTGGAGCATCCGCAAACTCGCCCAGTACCTGGCCGACAACCCGGTCCGGCGGGTGACGATCGGACGGGAGCGTCTGCGCGAGCTACTGGCCAAGCACAAGATCACCTTCCAGCGGACCAAGACGTGGAAGGAGTCCAACGACCCCGAACGCGACGCCAAGCTTGACCGCATCGAGCACGTCATGGAGCACTACCTGGACCGGTGCTTCGCGTTCGACGAGTTCGGGCCGCTGGCCATCCACCCGGTCGGTGGCTGCTGCTGGGCGGCCAAGAAGAAACCCCAGCGCCTGCGGGCCAACTATCACAAGCTGTGCGGGGTGCGGCAGTTCCACGCCGTCTACTCGCTCGGCGAGGACACCATGTGGGGCGTCTGTCGGGCCAAGAAGTCGATCGCCAACAGCCTCGCCGCGATCAAGAGTTGCCGGGCCGCCCACCCCGACGGCGAGATGATCTACGTGATCCTCGACAATCTCTCGGCTCACAAGGCCAAGACGATCAAAGCATGGTGCGCCAAGAACAACGTCGAGCTGTGCTTCACGCCGACCTACAGCTCGTGGGCCAATCCGATCGAGTGTCATTTCGGGCCATTGCGCGAGTTCGTGCTGAACAACTCCGATCACGTCAACCACACCGTGCTGACACGGCGCATCCATTCCTACCTGACGTGGCGCAACGCCAACGCCCGGGACCCGGAGATCCTTCGCCTCCAGCGCAAGCGCCGCGCCGAGATCCGCGCCGAGCAGCAGCGACGTTGGGGCCGCCCCGCGGCCCGCGCCGCCTGATCGCCGCCGAACCCCGTTCTCGACGACGATTGCTGCTTCAACGCGCTCGGACCGTGCTGGCAGGCCCCGACGGAGCGATCATCACAACCCCGACCACACCGAACATCCGCACCGCGAGCGGGAACCGATACTCAGCGGGTGCTTGCAAAATCGCGCAGCGCGCAAACGTTTCCGGTCAGGGCACTAGCTCATCGCCTCCGAGCGCACTCCGGCGCCGCCGTCGATGACATAGGTCTCACCGGTGATCCACGAAGCCAGATCGGACGCCAGAAATGTGGCCAGATTGGCGATGTCCTGCGGATCGCCCAGGCGGCGGAGCGGCATCGATACGGCAAGTCGATCGCCGAAGTTGGCGACCAGCACCGACGCGAAGTCGGTCTGCACGAGACCCGGTGCGATACCGACGACCCTGGTGGGGCCGAGTTCGCCCGCCAACTGGCGAGTCAGGTGGATGAGTGCAGCCTTGGTGAGGTTGTAGACACCGAGGGCGCCCTCGGCTCGCAGACCGCCAACGGAGGCGATGTTGATGATCACACCCGGCTTGTCGCGCATGGCCTGCTCCCAAGCCGCCTGGCACCAGAACAATGGTCCGCGCAGATTGACCTGGAACGTCTTGTCGAACCGCGCTTCGTCGACCCCCAGCGTCGGCCCGTAGTAGGGGTTGGTAGCGGCGTTGTTGACCAAGATGTCGAGCCCCCCAAATCGTTCGATGGTCGCGGCCACACATGCCTTGGCCGCCCCGACATCGCCCGCGTTGCCCGCAAACACCGCTGTCTCGCCGGCAGCCCCGGATTTGGCGATCTCGGCGGAGGCGATCTCCAACTGATCCTGCTTGCGCGAGTTCAGCATCACCTTGGCGCCGGCGTCTGCCAACGAGCCGGCGATCGCCCGCCCGATCCCCTTCGATGCGCCCGTGACCAGCGCGACCTTGCCCTCCAGCGAAATCTGCATGTCGGGAAGCTAACGGGTGTCGGTCTCGCTCGACGACATGTTCATTTCCGTCTCCAGATTGACCCCGACGCGCCGGATCCGCCGTCCCTCGATCTCGGTTGCTGTGAATCGCCAGCCATCTTGCGTCACGCTCTCCCCTGGCTTTGGCAGGTGTTCGAGAGTGCCGAAAAGAAATCCGGCGACCGTCTCCCAGTGATCGTCCGGCAGATCGAGGCCGAGCAGATCATTGAGATCGGAGATGCTCATGCGGCCGTCGACCGAGTAGTCGCCGTCGGCGAGTCGCTGCACCTCGATGTCTTCCTCGTCGTGCTCGTCGACGATCTCGCCGACCAACTCCTCGAGACAGTCCTCGAGGGTGATCAAGCCCGCCAACCCGCCGTACTCGTCGGCCACCAGCGCCAGGTGGAACTTCTCTGCTTGCATTTCGCGCATCAACCGGTTGACCGGCTTGTTCTCGGGGATGAACCGCGCCTCGCGCAAGAACTCGGTGACCGGGCGATCGCCGTCGCCCTCGCGCTCGGCGCGCATCAAGTCCTTCGTGTAGGCGATCCCGACAACGTCGTCGTCGCCCCCGGCGCGCAAGACAGGGAGCCGACTGAACCCGTGCTCGATGGCGAGATCAAGGGCTACAGTGACCGTCGAAGTGTCGTCAAGTGTGACGATGTCGGGCCGCGGCACCATGACCTCGCGCGCGACGGTGTCGCCGAACTCGATGATGCTCTCGATCAGGTCACGTTCCTCGTGCTCGACGACGCCGTCGTCGGCAGCGGTCTCGACGATCCCGAGCAGCTCGGACTCGGTCACGAACGGGCCTTGCTCGAGACCCTTGCCGCGAACGATGACGTTGGTCAGAGCGATCAACCACTGTGAGATCAACCGCAACGGCGGGAACGAAACGAGCGCGGCGATCGGGCGGGCGGTGAACAGCGCCGCCTTCTGCGGATACTGCACGGCATAGGTCTTTGGCACCGCCTCTGCCAGAACGAAGAACACCAGCACGTTCAGGGCGACACCGACGATGACGCCATAAGTGCCCCACAACCTGGCCGCGAGGATGCCGGTGAGCGTGGCCTGCACAGTCTGACAGATGTTTACCGTCAACAGCAGCGGGTTGACCCAGCGCTCGGGTGCTCCGACCAATCGCTTGAGGGCACGCCCTGACTTGAACCCCTTCTCGGCGAGTGAGGCTGCCTTCGGCCTGGTGATACGCGACAGACCCATCTCGGCAACCGAAGTGAAGATCAGCACGATCAACAGCAGGAAGATCGTCACGAGCATCAACATGTCGACGTTGTTGAAGGCGATCACGTGGTGACGTGCTCCTGTCGGAAGCCGGGCGGCGCCGTGCCATGCCAGAAGTACAGCTCGAGGATCTCCCGCTCGCGAGCCTGCATGGCGACCCGCTCGTCTTCGTTGGCATGATCGTGACCGAGTACATGAAGCACACCGTGAACGACAAGCAAGGCCAACTCGTCGTCGACCGTGCCGGCGTGGTCGGGTGACTGCCGTGCCGCCACGGCCGGGCAAATCACCACATCGCCGAGCAGCAACGGCATGTCCGCCGGATCAGGGGGTGCTCGATCTGGCCCGCGACTGGGCGGTGGGCCATGCTGGACCGTCTCGGCCTCGGCCGCATCGATCGGAAACGCCAACACGTCGGTCGGGCCTGGTTTGCCCATGTAGCTGTCGTTGAGTTCGGCCATCTCGGTCTCGCTGACGAACAACACCGCTAGTTCGGCGAGCCCGCGTACCCCCTCGGCCAGCAGCACGTCGAGCGCGAGTTGCTGCCAACGCTCGAGGTCGACGGCGAGGTCGGCCTGCTCGTCGGCACAGAAGACCTCAGGGACTCCGTCGCCGCCAACACGTCGAGGCTTAGCCAGCCGCGGACGACCATCGTCGCTCACGATCTGCCGGCCTTGCGCTCGTCGGCTCGCCCATAGGCGGCGACGATGTCGGCGACGATGCGGTGGCGAACGACATCGCCCGTGCCGAGGCGAACAAACGCAAGACCTTCGATGTCTGCCAGCGTGCGCTCGAGTCCCAGTAAACCGCTGCGCCCGTCGGGGACATCGACTTGTGTCGTGTCACCCGTGACGACCACTTTCGAGCCGAATCCGATGCGAGTCAGGAACATTTTCATCTGCTCCGGCGTCGCGTTCTGAGCTTCGTCGAGGATGATGAAACTGCTGTTCAGGGTACGGCCACGCATGAATGCCAGCGGAGCCACCTCGACGGCTTGACGCTCGAGAAGTCGTTGCGCACCCTCCGGTTCGACCATGTCGTAGAGGGCGTCGTACAACGGGCGAAGGTAAGGATCGATCTTGGCCATCAGATCGCCGGGGAGGAATCCGAGTCGCTCGCCGGCCTCGACGGCCGGGCGGGTGAGGATGATCCGCTGCACCTGCTTGCTCTGCAGCGCATGCACGGCCATAGCGACTGCCAGCCAGCTCTTGCCGGTACCCGCGGGGCCGAGACCGAATGTGATCACGTTGTTGCGGATAGCATCGATGTATCGCTTCTGGCCGGCCGACTTCGGTCGCACCGGTTTGCCCTTGGCGCCGCGCATGATGTCGTCGGTGAGCACCGTGCTCGGCCGTTCGTTGTCGTGCACCATGGCAATCGACTGACGCAGCATGCCCTCTTCGAGATGCTGCCCACCCCGTAGCACCACGACCAGCTCATCGAACAGCCGGCTGACCAGTTCGGCCTGCGGACCGTCGATGGTGATCTCGTTTCCCCTGACCACGATCGTTGCCGCCGGAAACGCCTGCTCGATCGCCCGCAGGTTGGCGTCGCGCTGACCAAGCAGTGCGGGCATCAGATGCGCACCGGGAACGATGACGCTGTACACCTTGGTAAGCGCAGTCATGGGCAGGGTGGGCCCGGGATGGGACTCATTTGCTCATACGGTAGCGAACCCACATGAGTTTCGGCGACAACCGGAGCTATCGCCGAGCAGGTTCGCCGGGCGAACGCTCAACGGGCGCCGTCTTTGGTTGTGAGGCCTCGACATACCCGGGCGCCGCGGCGAAGTCGATGCCGTAATAGCGCGAGACATCGAGCGGAACCAAGGGGGCGCCGCTGGCAACCATGTCGGCCAGGCGCTCCATCAACTGCGCCGCGCCTCCCTCGGCACCTGGCTGGTTGATCTGTGGCGAGTCGAACACCAGCAATACGCCCTCGGCGGCCTCGGTGCCTAGTACATCGCGAGCCATC
>JANNHY010000148.1:0-12678 GCA_031404635.1 Ilumatobacteraceae bacterium | reverse complement strand
CTCGACCTCGGCTTCGCTTATGTGTCGTCGTTGCAGTTGCCCGACATCGCTCAACCGTTCATGGAGGCGCTCTCCGATCGAGTCCACGAGAGCGTGTCCGCATCGGTGCTCGACGGCGCTCAGATCGTGTACGTAGCGCGGGTCAACACCCAGCGGATCATGGGAATCTCGTTGGCGATCGGCTCGCGCCTCCCGGCTGCTTGGACCTCGATGGGCCGTGTGCTCCTGGCCGGTCTGCCCGACCCCCAACTCGACGCCTTCCTCGATCGCCTCGAAGTCACCGAGTTGACAGCACAATCGATCACCGATATCGATGCCCTGCGATCCGAGATCCATACCGTCCGCGCCCAGGGCTACGCCCTGCTCGATCAGGAACTGGAGGAGGGAATCAGGTCCGTGGCGGCACCGTTGCGCGATCGCCGCGGCCGAACGCTGGCGGCGATCAACGTTGGCACGCACGCGGCGCGTGTGACGTTGAAGGAACTGCGCGGCGTCATTCTCCCGGCCCTGCTGGCCACGGCGCGCAGCATCGAGAGCCAACTGGCGAAGCGGTGACCGAGCCGGCGCATCCACTCGTTGACCGGGTGACGGCATTGGTCGACCACCTGCGCCGGCGAGGCATCGACGTCACCACCGGCGCGGTGATCGACGCCTTCACGGCGCTGACCCACCTCCCGCTCGCCGAGCCCGACTCGGTGAAGGCAGGGTTACGAGCGACGCTCGTCAAGGCCTCCGACCCGACAGGCGAGTTCGATCGCGCCTTTCGCTCTGTGTTCGGCGGCGGAGGCACCTGGTCCACCGAAACCACGACCACGCCCGACACGTCAGCCGCTGCAACGCCGGGCCAGCTGTCGAACGCCTTGCTGCAAGCCATGCGACAAGGTGACGAAGCGCAAATCGCCTTACTGGCGCAGCAGGCGGTCGAGGCGCTCGCCGGCAACGACCTCGACTCCGAGCACAGCGAGCGCTACTACCTACAGCGCGTCCTGCGGGCCATCGACCTGTCGCGCATGCTCAGCGCTGCAATGCAACAACTGCGACGCGAAGGTGAGTTGACCGAACTCGAGCTGATCCTGGCGCGCAACGAATTCGCCGAGATGCTCGACCAGTTCCGCCGCCGCCTGGCCGCCGAGATCGCGGCGCGGATGACAGGCGCCGGCGAATACTATTCCGGTGCCGACATCGATACGGCGCTGGCCGACCGAGACATGCTGCAGCTCTCGGCGTTGGAACTCAGCGAGCTTCGTCGCCTGGTGCAACCGCTCGCCCGGCAGCTGGCGGCCCGGATCAGCAGTCACCGGCGGCTGCGCAGCACCGGCCGCCTCGACCCCCGCCGCACGGTGCGGCGGTCACTGCAAGCCGGTGGGGTGCCGCTCGATGTCGTGATGCGGCGACGCCATCCGCACCGTCCGGAGTTAGTGCTGCTCTGCGACGTGAGCGGATCCGTCGCCGCTTTCGCCCAATTCACCTTCACCCTCGTGCACGCCCTGCACGAGGAGCTACGCCGGGTGCGGAGCTTCGCTTTCGTTGACGGCATCGCCGAGGTCACCGACCTGTTCGAAACGGCGCGCCACGAGATCCACGTCAACCGCTTCATCGAACGACGTGGCGTCCTCGGTGACGACGGGCACAGCGACTATGGCCGCGCCCTGACACGCTTCGTCGAGCAGCACCTCGACGACGCCGTGTCGTCACGCACCACGGTGATCATCTGTGGCGATGCGCGCACGAACTATCGTCCCGACGGTGCCGAGGCGCTGCGAACCATCGCTTCCAATGCCCGGCGAGTGTTCTGGTTGAATCCCGAACCGGAGGACGAGTGGGGCACTACGGATTCGGCGATGGATGACTACCGGGCCCACTGCCGGGGTGCGTTCGAGGTGTGCTCTCTGCGCCAGCTCGGCGACGTGATTGCCTCGCTGGTGTAACGCCTAGCCTTGATTGGCATGAGCGATCCCGTGTTGCAGGAGGTGCCGCTGGGCTTCCAATGGCCAACGGTCGACCCGTTCCTGTTCTGCGTCCACCACCTCGACACCTATCCGGCGGGCAACGGACGCTTCGGTCCGTCGGCCTCGCTGGAGGGCCGCGAGATCGGTTCCGACTTCGAGCCGCGCGACGGCTGGCGGATGTACCACGGCCACGACGTGCCCGGCTTCCCGCAGCATCCGCACCGCGGCTTCGAGACCATCACGCTGGTGCGCCAAGGACTGATCGACCATTCCGATTCGCTCGGTGCCTCAGCACGCTTCGGGGCGGGTGACACGCAGTGGCTCACCGCCGGCGCCGGCATCGTGCACAGCGAGATGTTTCCCCTGCTCGAAACCGCCGCCCCCAACCCGACCGAGCTGTTCCAGATCTGGCTCAACCTGCCATCCGCCGACAAGATGGTCGCGCCGTACTTCACCATGATGTGGGCCACCGACATTCCGGTCGTCGCCTTCGACGGCGGCGGCGTCACCGTCGTCGCCGGCGCGCTGGGCGATGCCAAGCCTGCTTCCCCTCCGCCGAACTCGTGGGCGGCGCGCGATCACGCCGAGGTCGCCGTCTGGGTGCTGCGCCTCGACGCCGGGGCGTCGTGGACGATGCCGGCGACACAGCACCTCGACGTCGTGCGTACCGTGTACTTCTTCGAAGGTGACACGGTCGCGATCGGCACACATCGGCTCGGTGCGTCGACCGGGGCGGTGGTCCGCAGCGACGCCGATGTCGATCTACGCGCTGGTGAGACAGCGGTTGAGTGCCTCGTCTTGCAGGGACGACCGATCGGCGAGCCGGTCGCCCAGTACGGACCGTTCGTGATGAACACACAGGCCGAGATCGAGCAAGCGTTCACCGACTACCAGAGCACCGGCTTCGGCGGCTGGCCGTGGGACGCCGACGGCCCGGTGCACGGCTCGGATCCCAAGCGCTTCGCCCGCCATCCGGTCGGGATGGTCGAGCATCCGCAATGACGGCGCCGCTCGTCACCCTTACGTTCGACAACGGCCCGACGCCGGGCATCACCGAGCCGCTGCTCGACATCCTCGGTTCACACCACGTGCCGGCGATCTTCTTCGCCATCGGTCGGAAACTGATCACACAGCAAGGCGCGGTTCTCGGACGGCGGATCGTCACTGAAGGCCACCGACTCGGGGTCAGCCGTCGCCGCTATCGGCACGACGTGGTCGCAGGGCTTTCCCGACGAGTGCGTACCGATCCGTAACGGCTCGTCGACATCGTCATTCGCCACGCTGCTTGCCGACACCTGATCACGTACGCTCCGGGCCATGGAGTTGCACTACGCCACAATCTGGGAGTCGATCGCCGACACCATCCCCAATGCGACTGCTGTGGTTCATGGCGACACCGTCACGTCGTGGGCCGACTACGACGAACGGGCGGCGCGAATCGCCGCCGCGTTCGCCGCTGCTGGGCTCGGTCACGACTCCAAGATCGGGTTGTACATGTACAACTGCAACGAGTATCTCGAGGCGCACTACGGGGCGTTCAAGATCCGTGGTGTGCCGGTCAACGTCAACTACCGCTACCTCGACGACGAGCTGTCGTACCTGCTCGACAACGCCGACGCCGAAGCCTTGGTGTTCCACTCCTCGTTAGGCGATCGAGTCGCTCACGTCGTCGATCGACTGCCCAAGCTCAAGCTCCTGATCGAGGTCGACGACGACGGCGGCAGCGGCAGGGTGGAACGTGCGCTGCGATACGACGAGAGGCTCGCCACGAACGAACCGATGGACCGCATCGCCCGCAGTGAGGACGACATCTACATGCTGTACACCGGCGGCACCACGGGCATGCCGAAGGGCGTGATGTACGACATGGCGTCGCACGTCAAGCTGTTCCTCCGCTCCGGCTTTCCGTTCCTCGGCCAACGTGTTCCCAAAGCCGCCGAGGACGTCGCCCCCCTCGTTCGCTCGATCACCGAGTCAGGCAATCGGATGATCGCCATCCCATGCGCGCCGTTGATGCACGGCACGGGTCTGTGGCTGGGTGCGTTCGCCGCGCACCTGACCGGTGGTGAGGTGATCACGCTCACCAACCACACGCTCGACCCGCACGAAGTGTTGCGCACGGTGCAGGCTCGACGGGCGACATCGGTGGTGATCGTCGGCGACGCCTTCGCCAAGCCTCTGATCGCGGCGATCGACGAGGCCTCGCGACGCGGCGAGCCGTACGACCTGTCGAGCATTGGCGTGATCCTGTCGTCGGGCGTGATGTGGACCACGGAGGTCAAAGATCAGCTCCTGGAACGTATCCCCCACGTGGTGCTGTTCGATGCGATCGGTTCCACCGAGGGCTCGATGGGCAACCAGATGAGCACCCGCGGCGGTTCGACCGAGACGGCGAAGTTCACCCAGAATCCGAGGACCAAGGTATTCACCGAGGACGGCCGCGAGGTCACCCCCGGTTCCGGCGAAGTGGGAGTGGTCGCTGCCGGCGGGTGCGTGCCGCTCGGCTACTACAAGGACCCCGACAGGACCGCACGTATCTTCCGCACGATCGACGGCGTGCGCTACTCGTTCCCTGGCGACCTCGCCCAAGTAGCCGCCGACGGCACGTTGATCCTGCTCGGTCGGGGCAGCCAGGTGATCAACTCCGGTGGCGAGAAGATCTTCCCCGAAGAGGTCGAAGAGGCGGTCAAGCGGGTACCCGGTGTTCGCGACTGCCTGGTCGTCGGCGTCGACGACGAACGGTTCGGACAAGCAGTCACCGCGGTGGCCGCAACCGATGGCACCGCGGTCGACGAGGCCGAGGTGATCGCTCACGTCAAGACCCAACTGGCGCGGTATAAGGCGCCAAAGCGGGTCGTATTCGTCAGCGAGGTGCCGCGAACGCCAAACGGTAAGGCCGACTACATCGCCGCCAAGCAGTACGCACTCGACGCCCTCGGCCTCACCTAGCACGCCATTCCGGCGAAGTGTGGTCGCACGCAACGGTCGTAGTTGCGTAGGACCACACTTCGGTCAAATTGGTACCGACGGCCGGACACGGCGATAGCTTCCGGCGGAATGGTCGCCTGTGCCCCGTGGGGTGCCGCCGGCGAGTTTGCAGCCTCTCGCCACGGTGCTCTCACCAGAAGCCAGGCTGCTGACAACGGAATCAGTTTCCGGGTGATCGAGCGCCTACTGCGCGACGAAGATCTCACCGAACCGGCGCCAGGGGTGCTCGTCGTCGTTGGTTCGCCGCCAACCTGGCATCAGCGGATGTACGTCGCCACCCTGGCCTCCCGCGGTGCGGGTCGCGCCGGCTTTCGGTCCGCTGCCGCTCTCCACTGGCTGGATGGGTACGCACACGGACCAGTGGAATTGCTCCTCCCCGGCCGCCGTCGCAGCTACCTTGCGGGCGTGGTGCACCACCGCGGTCCGATGGGACCCGAGCACGCCAATGACTTCACCGAGGTCGATGGCATGGCCTGCACTGGCGTCGCCCGTACCCTTTGCGATCTCGGCTCCGTCGACTCCCCTGAGAAGGTCAAGGTCGCCTTCGAATCGGCATGGCGCAGCGGATACAGCCTGACGTGGATGCGCCAGACCGCTGACCGCCTGCATCGGCCCGGCCAGCGCGGTACCGGCGTGCTGCTCAGGCTCCTCGACGATGCGGCAACAAGGAAGGCGCCGACAGAGTCTGTGCTGGAGGCCTTCCTCGAACGGGCGCTCGACGGAATCCCTGGGCTGCTCCGCCAACATTCGATCTTCGATCCTCGTGGTCGATTCGTGGCCAGGGTCGACTTTGCGATCCCCGAGTTGAAGATCGCCATCGAGGCTCACAGCCGGAGATACCACTTCGGATCCGAACGGGAGAACGACGATGCTGTCCGCGAGGCCAACCTTCAAGCAGAGGGGTGGATCGTGCGCTACGTGACCAAGGCTCAGGCCCGCAATCAGCGAGCCTTGCGGTTGTCCCTGTTGGCCCTTGCCCGGGCCCGCGGCGCCGCCTGAAAGGGCGAAGTGTGGTCGTACGCAACGTACGTAGTTGCGAGCGACCACACTTTGCCGGGATCAGCGCCGGAGCTTGGAGGTGAGGAACTCGATGACCCGCTTTACCGAGGCCTCGTCGCGCTGCTCGGTGAGCACGGAATGGTCACGCTTCGATGTACTCGGCAACTCGACGGCGATGAACGCCTCACCGAGCAGTGCCCGCAACGACTCGAAGCGAGTCCCGACCAGTCTGTCGCGGTCGAACCGCAGTCCGAGTACCTCGCATCCCGCCGCGCCGCGCTCGCCCACCCGCTCGGCGTCGCTCGGTGACAGGTTGAGGTCGGCCCGCCGTTGCGGCTTGCCGAGCGCGAACGGAAGCGAAGGTTGACTGAGCACGGGCGCGACCATCACGTCGTCGACCATCATCCCCAGCGCGAAGCCGCCACTGAAGCACATGCCGACCGCACCGACTCCCGGTCCGCCGACCGAGGCATGCAAGTCGGCTGCCAGGGCCCGCAACCAGGTGACGATCGGCGACGTCTGCTGCAGAGCCCAAGTGGTGAACTCGCGGGCGATGCAGACCTTGAGCATCGACGTAGCACCGTACACACCCGACAGCGCTCGACCAGGCGTACCGACGAGCGAGGGCATCACCACCGTAAATCGGGCCGCGACGAGATCATTGGCGAACGCGGCAACGTGCGGAGTGATACCGGGGATCTCGTGGATGACGATCACACCGGGGCCCGAGCCGCGGCGGAATACGGCGCGAGTGCGTCCATCGGCGCTGAACTCGGTAAGCCCCCACCCGTCGAGCGCCGCTGTCATGACCATTGTTTGATCGCTCCCCAAGCTCGCTCGGCCAGCGATTCCGTTGCCTCTTTGAATGTTGCGATGTCGACTTCGCCTCCATCTCCCATCACGCCGTGCAGGTATCGTGAATAAACCCCCTCGCTGATCACCGCGAGGCGCCAGCAGCCAAAGGCGATGTAGAAGCCGAGATCACTGACATCGCGCCCGGTGCGCCGGGCGTAGCGCTCGACGAGGTCTGCATAGGGAGGAAATCCGCCGGCCGGAGTTGGATCATTGGGGCGCGCCGTCTCGGCGTTGCCGTCGTACCAGTAGATACCGAGATAGCCGACGTCGGCGAGCGGGTCTCCCAACGTGCACAACTCCCAATCGAGTACGGCGTTGATCCTGCCGTGCTCGACATCGACCAGACAGTTTCCGAAGCGGAAGTCGCCGTGGACGATCGATACTCCCTGCTGAAGAGGGACGTTGTCACGCAACTGCCGGGCTACCTCGTCGATGGCAGCCAGTTCGCGGGTCTTGGACTGCTCCCACTGCGTCGACCACCGCTTGACCTGTCGTTCGACGTACCCCTCGCGTTTGGCAAGGTCGCCGAGGCCTATCGCATCGACGTCGACAGCGTGCAGATCGGCGAGCACATCGACGAGTTGCTCGCTGACCCGCGGCCGCAACGCAAGAGGCAGTTCGGCCGACCGCTCCGGACTATCGAGAACGACACCGTCGACGTACCCCATCACATAGAACGGCGCGCCGATGACCTTGCAATCGACGCACAGCCCGAGCGCCCGCGGCACCGGCACGCCGGTACGACCCACCGCCGAGATGATGCGATGCTCGCGAGCCATGTCGTGGGCGGTGGCCAGCACCTGCCCGAGGGGTGGACGGCGCAACACGTACCGCTCGCCGTTGGCGTCGCTGACGGCGTAGGTGAGGTTGGAGCGCCCCCCGGCAATTAGTACGAATTGAAACGGGGAACTGGAACCGGCAACATTCGCTTCGAGCCACGAACTGACCCGATCGATGTCGATGCCCTGCACAAGGCGACACCGTAACCGGGGGTTATCCCGGTCGGCCGATTCCGACCACCTTGGACCAATTCACGACAGCTACCTTGACGACATCACCGGTGCGCGGCGCGTGGATCAACGAACCGCCCCCGATGTAGATGGCGACATGGCCGATCGGCGACTTGTAGAAAATGAGGTCGCCAGGCTGAATCTCGCTCTGCGAGACGTGCGGGGTCGACCCGTACTGCGCACCTGATTGGTGGGGCAGGTACACGCCCGCTTGACCCCATGCGTACTTGGTCAGACCCGAACAGTCAAAGGCAACACCGGGCGATTCGGCAGCGAACCGGTAGGGCACGCCGAGCTGGCTCGATGCGGCATTCACGGCAATTCCGGCCATCGACGAAACCGGCGGCGCTGAACTGCCGAGACCCGTATCGCCCGAGCCAGAGGACGAGGGGTTTGCGGAGGAAGAACCGTCACCGGTGTCGCCAGCGGTACCACCACCGCGAGGTGCGGCGGCGGCGCTGTTCGAACTGGCAGCAGCGGCCGCTGCGCCGGCAGCAGCCTGCTTCTGTTTGGCGATCTCGGCCGCCGCCGCAAGCTCGGCTCGACGCTCGCGCTCTTGCTCGATCAGATCGCCGAGTTCGGCCTTGGCCGACACCAGCTTCTGTTCGAATTCGCTCTGTAGCTTCTCGGCCTCCGCAAGCTTGGAGTCGAGCGACGCCACCAGATCGGCGACCTGCTGCTGCTTGCGGCTCAGTGCGGCCTGCTCCTTGGCAAGGTCCTCGGCGAGGGCCAGCATCTCGTCGGTGCTTCCGGAGCCGCTGTCGAGCGCCAGGCGACTCAACGAGTCCCTCTGCTCGGCCTCCGAATAGGCGGCGGCGTTGGAAAAGAGCGGGCTGAGGTCGAGCGCGCTGCCGCTGACGTACTTGTCGACGGCGATATCGCCGAGCACGTCCGCGAGTTCTCCGAGGCGAGCTTCCTGCTCGGCAATACGGGCCTGCGAGTCGGCGATCTCCCGGTCGAGTTCAGCCTTGCGGTCTTGCGCCGCCCCGTAGTCCTCGTCGAGCTGACCAAGGCGGTTCTCGAGGCTGTCGAGTTGGTCGGCCAGCTGATCGACCTTGGCCTTCTGATTGCCGACGGCGCCGGCGTTGGCGACGGTTGCCGACGACAGCAAACTGCCGACCGCTATCACGGCCGCGACAGATCGATGAAGAAGGATGCCCCTGAACCGCATGCTCGCCCAGCCTACCAAATATTACGAACGGATGTCGAAGCAAGTGCCGAAGTAGTTCCGTCGTGCTCGCTCATTCCCACTCGATTGTTCCCGGTGGCTTCGAGGTGATGTCGTAGACGACCCTGTTCACGAACTCGACCTCGTTGATGATCCGGTTCGACATCGTTTCCAACAGCTCGTAGGGCAACCTCGCCCAATCCGCTGTCATCGCGTCGTCGCTGGTCACAGCCCTGATGATGATGGGGTGGGTGTAGGTCCGCGCGTCGCCCATCACTCCGACCGAGCGGATGTCGGCCAGCACGGCGAACGCTTGCCACAACTCGCGCTCGAGGCCGGCGTCGTGGATCTCCTGGCGAACGATGGCGTCGGCATGTTGCAGTATCGAAACGCGTTCGGGCGTGACCTCACCGATGATCCGCACGCCCAGACCCGGGCCGGGGAACGGCTGACGCCAAACGATCTCGTCGGGCAGGCCGAGTTCGTGGCCCAGGCGGCGAACCTCGTCTTTGAACAGGCTGCGCAGCGGCTCGACCAGCTTCAGCGTCATGTCGTCGGGCAGGCCGCCGACGTTGTGATGGCTCTTGATCACCGCCGCCGTCCCATCACTCCCACCGCTTTCGATCACGTCTGGGTACAGCGTGCCCTGCACGAGGTATTCCGCATCCGTCAGTCCGCCGGTGTTCTCCTCGAAGACCCGCACGAACAGCTCTCCGATCGCCTTGCGCTTGGCCTCTGGTTCGGTGACCCCGGCAAGGCGCTCGAGGAAGCGCTCACCGGCATCGACATGGATGAGTTCGATGCCTTGATTGCGGCGAAAGGTTTCAACGATCTGGTTGCTCTCGCCGCGACGCATCAGCCCCGTGTCGACGTAGATGCATGTCAGCTGGTGCCCGATCGCCTTGTGCACCAACGCCGCGGCGACGGCCGAGTCGACCCCGCCGCTCAACCCGCAGATCGCCCGGCCATCGCCGACCCGAGCACGAACAGATTCGACCTGGGCATCGATGATCGAGCCCATTGTCCACGTCGGGGCGCAACCAGCAAGGTCGTGGAGAAAGCGCTGAAGTATGACCATGCCGTGCGGCGAATGCACGACTTCAGGGTGGAACTGCACGCCCCAGATCCTTCGCGAGGCGCTTTCCAACGCCGCCACCGGAGCGTCGGCGGTCGAGGCGGTAGCGATGAAACCATCGGGTACCCGGGTGACGGCATCGAAATGGCTCATCCACACGTCATGTGTCGAGGGCAGGTCGTGGAGAAGTGCCGACGGGCCCTCGGCTACCTCCAACTTGGTACGGCCGTACTCGCCACGCATCCCCCGGCCGACCTCGCCACCGAGTTGCTGAGCGATCAACTGCATGCCGTAGCAGATGCCGAGGATCGGAAGGCCGAGCTCGTAGATCGCCGGATCGAGAGACGGCGCGCCATCGATGTGCACGCTCTTCGGGCCCCCGGACAGGATCAGCGCCGCAGGTGGATCGGCGACCAGCTCGGCGGCGGTGATCCGGTGGGGAACGATTTCGCTGTATACGTTGAGTTCGCGCACCCGACGAGCGATCAGTTGCGCGTACTGTGCTCCGAAGTCGACCACCAACACCGTTTGGCTGCGCTGCACCATCGCAGTCGATGGTAGGTGCTGGCGGCGGTCATCGGTCACCATCAAGGACCGGGATGTGCGCGCGAGGCGAACGAGATGCGACGATGATCGGGTGACGAGGCTGTGGCGGATCTGCGTAGTGGCGGTCGTCGCGATGGCTCCAACGGTGACGAAAGTGCCGTCGTCGCACGCCACCGCAACGGCGCCACCGACTACAGAGTCGTCAACCTCGGCGCCGACCGCAACCAACGACCTACTCCCTGACGCCGACAACATCGACGACTGTGTCGGCACAGTCGAGCGGGCCAACTGCGGTAGCCGGGCCCGCGCCGACGGCCACACCTATCTGGTGTTCCTTGCCCTCGCCGCCGGTCTGGCGTTCATCGGCTGGCGAATCGCTCGTGGCGTGCGGGCTCGCGACGGGGCTCACACTCCGGGGCCGTAACCCGCGGGCGGTACCGTGGCCGGGTGACCCCCGAGGACTTCAAACGACATGGCCATCAGCTGATCGACTGGATCGCCGACTACATCGAGAATATCGAGCAGCAGCGGGTGACCTCGGAGGTTCAGCCCGGCGAGGTTCGCGCCCAACTTTCCGAGCACCCACCCGCGGTCCCTGACGGCTTCGAGGCAGTCATGGCAGACACTGATCGGGTGGTCGTTCCCGGGCTGACACACTGGCAGCACCCCAGCTTCTTCGCCTACTTCCCAGCCAACTCGTCGTATCCAGCGATCCTCGGCGACCTCCTCACCGCCGGTCTAGGGGTGCAGGGCATGAGCTGGGTCACCAGCCCGGCATGCACCGAGATCGAGACATTGATGGTCGATTGGATGCTCGAACTGCTCGGGCTGCCGGAACGCTTTCACTCGGCGAGTTCGACCGGTGGCGGTGTGATCCACGGGTCGGCGAGCGAGGCGACGTTGGCATCCATACTTGCCGCTCGTTGGCGAATCACCAACGGTTCGATCAACAGCAATGGCGATGCGTCCCGACTCGTTGCATATGCAACATCACAGGCTCATTCCGGTGTCGAGAAGGGCCTGAGGATTGCCGGCATCGGCAGCGAGCGCTTGCGAGTTGTACCGCACGATGAGACGTTCGCAATGCAACCGTCAGCACTCACCGAGATGATCGCAACCGACCGCGCCGCGGGGCTGACGCCGTTCTGGGTCTGCTCAACACACGGCACGACGAGCTCGATGGCCTTCGATCCCACGACCGAGGTCGGCGCCATCGCCCGTAGCGAGGGGATGTGGCTGCACGTCGACGGGGCAATGTGCGGCATCGCCGCGCTGGCGCCCGAGTATCGATGGGTCAACGCCGGTTTGGAGTACGCAGACAGCTATTGCACCAACCCGCACAAGTGGATGGGCATCAACTTCGACTGTGACCTGTTCTGGACCGCCGATCGGCAGGCTCTCCTCGGGGCGTTGAGCATCCTGCCCGAGTATCTGCGATCGCAGGCCGCCGAACGCGGGGCGGTGATCGACTACCGCGATTGGCAAGTGCCCTTGGGGCGTCGATTCCGCTCCCTCAAACTGTGGTTCCACCTGCGCATCGATGGTGTCGAAATGGTCCAGGAGATGATCCGCCAACACGTGCGGCTCACGCAGCTGCTGGCCGAGTGGGTCGCCGCCGACGAACGATTCGAGATCGTTGCCCCGCATCCGCTGAACCTGCTGTGCCTAGCCGTGCCCGACGGCGATGCGGCCACCGATCGGCTGATCGAGCAGGCCAACGCCACGGGCACGGTGCTGTTCACCCGCACGGTGCTCGACGGCCGCTCGGTGTTGCGCTTCTCTATCGGCGCTCGAGCTACTCAGGAACGCCACGTACGTGCAGCCTGGAGTCTCCTCCAACAAGTGGCATAGGTCAGGGCGCGGGCTGGGCATCAGCCGCCGATGCCCAGAGAAACCCGCAGCAATTGGTGCAACATTCGCGCCGTTGCGCCCCAGATCGTCTCGTCGTCGAGCTCGAAAAAGAAGATCGGGTGGCGTTTGCCTTCGACCTCCCAGATTTCCTCGCGAAACGTGTCGGCTCGGGCCAGTTCGGTGAGTGGCACCCAAATGATGCGATCGACCTCGTCGACCGCCGGCCGTAGCGGTGGC